>JALHRH010000130.1 GCA_022841565.1 Mycobacterium sp.
GCGCAACCAGCGAAATTTGCCTGTGCAGTCGATACCGTGCAGGGGTGACCGACGAGGGCGATCACGAACGCGGCCCCATCAGGCGTCGCTTGGCCCGCGCGCGGGATCGACTGCACGACTGGCCCTCGGTCAATTTCGCGTACCGCATCGCCGTCGGCGTAGTGGGTTTGGCGCTGCTGGCTGTGGGCGTCGTCGCGATCCCCTACCCGGGGCCGGGTTGGGCGATCGTATTCCTGGGTTTGGCCGTTCTGGGTACCGAGTTCAGCGTCTTCCGGCGGCTGCTGAAATACATCCGCGGTCGCTACGACGCCGCGATGAAGTGGTTTCGCCGACAGCATCTAGCGGTGCAAGCCATTGGAACGGTGCTCACCATCGCGGTGACGGTGGCGACGTTGTGGCTGATGGGTGCGTTCGGTTTGATGGGCAGGTTGGTGGGTTGCGACTGGGCTTGGTTGAAGGGCCCTCTTGGCTGACGGTTTTGGCCGCAGCGCCGATCGCGGTAGAGTTCACCACGTGCAGCGGGTGCTCCTTCTCGGACGCCGCGACGGGGTCTGATCCAGACCGGCTTCCCGTCGCGGGGGTTCGCGATGCGCCGGTCTGAGGTTCCTTCTCACACATCCCCGGAGCAACTACCGTGACTACCCCCGATTCACCCGACGCGTATCAATCAGCGCGAAGCATCATCAAGCCGGCCGGCCCACCGCCGCCAGGCCAGCCCGCATGGAATCCACAACGGACCACGTCCATGCCGGTCAACCGCTACCGCCCGTTCGCCGATGAGATTGAGCCCGTCCGGGTCGCCGACCGCACCTGGCCGGACCGGGTCATCGATCGCGCGCCGCTGTGGTGCGCCGTGGACCTGCGTGACGGCAACCAGGCGCTGATCGACCCGATGAGTCCGGCCCGTAAGCGCCGCATGTTCGATCTGCTGGTCCGCATGGGCTACAAGGAGATCGAGGTCGGCTTCCCGTCAGCCAGCCAGACCGACTTCGACTTCGTCTGCGAGATCATCACCGAAGGCGCCGTTCCCGACGACGTCACCATCCAGGTGCTGACCCAGTGCCGACCCGAGTTGATCGAGCGCACATTCCTGGCGTGCGAAGGTGCGCCGAAGGCCATCGTGCACTTCTACAACTCCACGTCAATCCTGCAGCGCCGCGTTGTCTTTCGCGCTGACCGCGCCGCGGTGCAGGCCATCGCGACCGACGGCGCCCGCAAGTGCGTCGAAGAGGCCGCGAAGTACCCGGGCACGCAATGGCGGTTCGAGTACTCGCCGGAGTCCTACACGGGCACCGAGCTGGAATTCGCCAAGCAGGTATGCGATGCCGTCGGGGACGTCATCCAGCCGACACCCGACAACCCGATCATCTTCAACCTGCCCGCCACAGTGGAGATGGCGACCCCCAACGTCTACGCCGACTCGATCGAGTGGATGAGCCGCAACCTGGCCAACCGGGAGTCCGTCATCCTGAGCCTGCATCCGCACAACGACCGCGGAACTGCCGTCGCCGCAGCGGAATTGGGTTATCAGGCCGGCGCCGACCGGATCGAGGGCTGCCTGTTCGGCAACGGCGAGCGCACCGGCAACGTGTGCCTGGTGACGCTGGGGCTGAACCTGTTTTCCCGCGGGGTGGACCCGCAGATCGACTTCTCCAACATCGACGAGATCCGGCGCACGGTGGAGTACTGCAACCAGTTGCCGGTGCACGAGCGTCACCCCTACGGCGGCGATCTGGTCTACACCGCGTTCTCGGGCAGCCACCAAGACGCCATCAATAAGGGCCTGGACGCAATGAAGTTCGACGCCGACGCCGCCGACACTGACGTCGACGACATGCTCTGGCAGGTGCCGTATCTGCCGATCGACCCCAAGGACGTCGGGCGCACCTACGAGGCGGTGATCCGGGTCAACTCACAGTCCGGCAAGGGCGGGGTGGCCTACATCATGAAGGCCGACCACGGCCTTTCCCTGCCGCGGCGGCTGCAGATCGAGTTCTCCCAGGTCATCCAGAAGATGGCCGACGGCGACGGCGGCGAGGTGTCGCCGAAGGAAATGTGGGAGGCATTCTCCGAGGAGTACCTGGCGCCGATCCTGCCGCTGGAACGCATCAAACAGCGGGTTGACGCCTCGGAGGAGGACACCGGCACCACCAGCATCACCGCCACCGTCAAGATCGATGGGGTGGAGACCGAGATCAGCGGTACCGGCAATGGTCCGCTGGCCGCGTTCGTCCACGCGCTGGGCACCGTCGGGTTCGATCTTGCGGTGCTGGACTACTCCGAGCACGCGATGAGCGCGGGTGACGACGCCCAGGCGGCCGCTTATGTGGAAGCTTCCGTGGCGGGCAAGACGGTGTGGGGTGTGGGCATCGCGCCGTCGATCACCACCGCGTCGCTGCGGGCGGTGGTTTCAGCGGTGAACCGCGCTTCGCGTTAGCGTTAGCCCAGCATGGTCGGCGGAGCGCAAGCCAAGCGCTGGGATTGCGGGCATGTTTCGCCCCGCCGTGCGGTGAGAGCAGCGCTGGCCCAGCTAATCACCGGAAGAATCGGTTGCTAAATCCAGGCTGCGGCTATATCGATAATAGTGCGATTTAAACCACGAAATCCACGCACCGATCCCGTCCAGGATCACGTCGAGAACATGAATGGGGAGGGCCAGTATGGCGCGAAAAGAAGAACGCCAAATCCAACAGTCACAAAAAAAGCGCGCTAAGGAACCTGCCCCATTCCGGAGGTATGGATACTATAATCGCACCACGATCGGTTCCAATCCATACAACCCCGCGCGGATAATCGAATCCGCACTCGAACCGAATCCCCGCAACAACGATCTGAGAAACGAACGCACACACGAATTCAATCCCTGCAACAAGGAGGCGATCGCATCCTCGGCACTTGCATGCGACAGCGCGCTGGCCGTTGATTTCTCAAAAAACTGCTCAAGATGCGTCGCTGCCTCTCTGGCTACGATTTTGATAGTCCCGGGCATACTCTGAGAACAGTTGCGCGACCCCTACTGACACCTCATTGGCGGCCGCGGGGCCCATCGTGAGCACCTGGGGTGGTGCAACTGCGGCCGAGAAATTCTTCGGCCACGGGTGGTTTTGAAGATTCTCATCGAAGCCGCTGCGGCTGCTGTACAAGCAACCTGACCATCGAAGCTCACCCGAACAACAGCCGCGAAGGCAGGAGCGGCTAGTCCTACCAATTTCTCGGATGTGGCGTCCAAACCGGCCGCCTCAAAGATGTGCGTGGTGGACTCGACGGCGGCGGGCTGTAATTGCGTCAGGAATGGCTGCAGCTCGGTCCTCAGAACAGGGCGAACTGCTCGTTGACCATCGCGGTGTCGACGAATTCCTCCATGCTTGTGCCGCGCACCACCGCGCCGACGCCGTCCATGAACTGCACGTCTGAGACCACCGGCACCCCCAACTGCAGGGCGTGATACCCCTTGCCCTGCTCTGGAGCAGTCTCGTTGCATACCACCAGGGAGGTCTCCCGGTCGACGTCGTCGCTGTAGGCCAACCCGGCGTACAACATCCGTTCGACGAGTTCTTCGTGGGTCCGTCGCACCTCGGCCGCCAGCGCCACCCGCATGCCCTGAACCAGGGGCCTGCCCCGAACGTAACGGCCGGGGTTGAGATACGGGCAGGGCATCCGGGCAGCCAGCGCCTTCAGCGGTCGCAGCTCGTCATGCGTCACCCGGCCGTTAGGCCAGCGGCGCCGAGTTACCGGATGCACCGGCAGCCAGATGTCGCGGTCACGCGCCCGCTGCAACGCCGCTGCCAGCACGCCGGTCAACACCATCGCGTCGTCGAAGGCGTCGTGCGGCCGTTCCTGGGTAACGCCCCAGTGTGCGGCTAGCGTTTCCAGCCGCAGATTGTCGACACCGAGCTCCAGCCGCCGGGCCAGCTCCACCGTGCACATGACGGAGTCGACCGGCAGCTCGACCTCGGCGAGCTCGGCTTCCGCGGCGAGGAACGAGTAGTCGAAGGCAACGTTGTGCGCCACCAGCGTGCGATCGCGCAGCACCTCTACTACGTCACCGACGACATCGCCGAACTGCGGCTGATCTTCTAGCATCGCGGCGGTCAGCCCGTGCACGTGCGTGGGACCTGGCTCCACCCCAGGATTGAGCAGGCTCACCACCGCCTGTTCGACTCGCCCGTCGGCGTCGAGGCCCAGCGCCGCGATGCTGATGATCCGCGCCTGACCCGGGCGAAAACCCGAGGTCTCGACGTCAATCACGGCCCATCCGGCGTCCGGCTCCCGCGCCGGCCGACCCCAGGACATCCGGTTCATGGCTTGAGGATGACACGTCTGACCGACATTGCTGGTTCGCTGACACGTCGTGTCGGACCTTAAACTTCCCCGGGTGATCACCACTCGCGCCCGTCTGGCTCTTGCCGCTGGGGCAAGCGCGCGGTGGGCGTCGCGCGTCACCGGCCGCGGCGCTGGCGCCATGATCGGCGGACTGGTCGCGATGACGCTGGACCGTTCGATCTTGCGGCAGCTCGGGGTAGGCCGGCGCACGGTCATCGTCACCGGCACCAACGGCAAATCGACGACAACCCGGATGACCGCCGCCGCGCTGGGAACACTTGGCGCCGTGGCCACCAACACCGAGGGCGCGAACATGGATGCCGGGCTGGTGTCGGCGCTGGCCGCGGATCGGGGGGCCAGGTTGGCGGCCCTGGAAGTCGATGAGATGCACGTGCCGCACGTCTCGGATGCGGTGGAACCGACCGCCGTGGTTCTGCTCAACCTGTCACGCGACCAGCTGGACCGGGTCGGCGAGATCAACGTCATCGAGCGCACCCTGCGGGCGGGCCTGGCCCGGCATCCGAATGCGGTGGTGATAGCCAACTGTGACGACGTGCTGATGACCTCGGCCGCCTATGACAACCCGAATGTGGTGTGGGTGGCCGCGGGGGGCTCCTGGTCGAACGACTCGGTGAGTTGCCCGCGCAGCGGCGAGGTGATCGTCCGCGATCGAGGCGATTGGTATTCCACCGGTGCCGATTTCAAGCGGCCCAGCCCGCAGTGGTGGTTTGACGACGAGTCGCTGCATGGACCCGGTGGGTTGGTGGTGCCGATGCGCCTGGCCTTACCCGGGGCGGTGAACCGCGGCAACGCCGCCCAGGCGGTGGCGGCGGCCGTCGCGCTGGGCGCCGACCCGGAAAAGGCGGTGGCCGCCGTATGCATGGTGGACGAAGTGGCCGGGCGGTATCGGACGGTCCAGATCGGTCCGCATGAGGCACGAATCCTGCTGGACAAGAACCCAGCCGGCTGGCAGGAGGCGTTGTCGATGGTGGACAAGCACGCCGACGGGGTGGTGATCGCGGTCAACGGCCAGATCCCCGACGGCGAGGATCTGTCGTGGCTGTGGGATGTGCGCTTCGAACACTTCGAAGAGACCCGGGTGGTCGCCGCCGGCGAACGCGGCACGGACCTCGCGGTGCGACTGGGCTACGCCGGCGTCGAACACACCCTGGTGCACGACACGGTCGCGGCCATCGAATCCTGCCCACCCGGGCGGGTCGAAGTCGTTGCCAACTACACCGCATTCCTGCAGCTGCAACGGCGACTGGCGCGCCGTGGCTGAGTCGTCGGTGCGGATCGGCCTGGTGCTGCCTGACGTGATGGGCACCTACGGCGACGGCGGCAACGCGGTGGTGCTACGGCAGCGGTTGCTGCTGCGGGGCATCCGTGCCGAGATCGTTGAGATCACCCTGGCCGATCCGGTGCCCGACTCGCTGGACCTCTATACGCTCGGCGGCGCGGAAGACTACGCCCAGCGATTGGCCACCCGGCATCTGCTGCGGCACCCAGGCCTGCAACGTGCAGCGGATCGCGGTGCACCGGTGTTGGCCATCTGCGCCGCGGTCCAAGTACTCGGACATTGGTACGAGACGTCGTCGGGAGAACGGGTCGACGGCGTCGGCATGCTCGATACGACGACTTCGCCGCAAGACAACCGAACCATCGGCGAGCTGGTGTCCAAACCGCTGCTGCCCGGTTTGACGCAGCCGTTGACCGGATTCGAGAACCACCGCGGCGGCACCGTGCTGGGATCGGCGGCGTCGCCGCTGGCCGCGGTCGCCAAAGGCTCCGGCAACCGGGCCGGTGACGGCTTCGACGGCGTTGCGCAGGGCAGTGTGGTGGCGACGTACATGCATGGGCCATGCCTGGCGCGCAACCCGGAGCTGGCCGACCATCTGCTGAGCAAGGTGGTGGGCGAGTTGGTGCCGCTGGAGCTGCCTGAAGTGGACCTGTTGCGCCGCGAGCGGTTGGGGGCCTAGCGGTGATCGCCAGCGCGGCGAAGCCGGGCGCAGCGGGTCGCCGCCATCGGGATCAGCGGTGATCGCCAGCGCGGCGAAGCCGGGCGCAGCGGGTCGCCGCCATCGGGATCAGCGGTGATCGCCAGCGCGGCGAAGCCGGGCGCAGCGGGTCGCCGCCATCGGGAGATCAGAGCCAGTCGCCCAGGCCCTCGAACTCCGGGCTGTTGGCCAACGCCGCGTACAGGGGTGTGTCCATCGGCAACACGTGGGCGACCACCGGTGTGATCCGGGTTTCCGCCGCGGCCGCGTGCGCAACCGTGGCAGGGGCTGAAGCAGCGCCGGCATCGACCGCGGCATCGGCCTGCAACGCTGCCTGATTGGCGGCGTCCACGGACGAATAGGACTGCGCGCCTGCCCTCAGGAGCTGGACGAACTGGTCATGAAAAGCGCCGGCCTGCGCGCTCAGTTGCTGGTATGCCTGACCGTGCCAGCCGAAAATCGCCGATATTGCCGCCGATACGCCGTCAGCGCCCGGAGCCGGCACGGTCATCGTCGGCGCGGCAACGAACGCGTTGGTCGCCGAGAGTGTGGATCCGATTTCCGCCAAGTCCGCAGATGCCGCCTCAAGCAACTCCGGTCTTGCGCTGACAAACGCCATCGCTGTCCCTTCTGCCATACCGTGGACGCCCAGGAAGTAGTTCGTTCCTCAGCGCCGATGTGTTAGCAGGGACTCAGACCATGGCCCGCCGACCGGTGAGCGCCCGACCCAAAGTCAGCTCATCGGCGAACTCCAGATCACCTCCCATCGGCAGCCCCGACGCGATGCGCGTCACGGTCAGGCCAGGGATGTCGCGCAGCATCCGGACTAGGTATGTGGCGGTCGCTTCGCCTTCGGTGTTGGGGTCGGTGGCGATGATGACTTCGGCGATGTCGACGTCGTCGACCCGCTCACCGATGCGGGTCAACAGTTCACGGATCCGGAGTTGCTCGGGCCCGATTCCCGACAAGGGATCAAGCGCACCACCGAGCACGTGATAGCGGCCCCGGAATTCGCGGGTGCGCTCAACGGCCTGGATGTCTTTCGGCTCCTCGACCACACACACCAGTGAACCGTCGCGGCGGGGATCGGCGCAGATCCGGCACCGCTCGTCGTCGGAGACGTTGCCACAAACCGCGCAGAACCGTACTCCGTCGCGAACCTTGCCGAGCACAGCCGTCAGCCGATCGATGTCTGGCGGTTCGACCGACAACAGATGGAACGCGATGCGTTGGGCGCTCTTGGGTCCGATGCCGGGCAGCTTGCCGAGCTCGTCGATCAGATCCTGAACCGGTCCCTCAAACATTCCGCAGTTCAGACCCCTGGCACGCCGGGCGGCGGCCCTGGAGGCGCGGGCGGACGCATGCCGCCGGCCAGCGCACCGAGTCGCTCCTGCGCCATCGCGGTGACCTGCTTAGATGCGTCGCCCATCGCTCCGACGATCAGGTCCTGCAGGGTCTCGATGTCGTCGGGGTTGACAACCTTGGGGTCGATCGTCACCCCTACGACCTCGCCGCTGCCTTTGACGACGACCTTGACCAATCCCCCGCCGGCTTGACCGTGCACCTCGGAGTTCGCCAACTGATGTTGAGCTTCCAATAATTTCTGCTGCATCTGCTGCGCCTGCGCCAGCAGCTGCGACATATCGCCTCCGGGTTGCATGACAGTCCCCTCGCATCTTGGTCTCGAGTTGGTTTCGCCTGCGGTTGTCGGGCGATTCGAAACATTCAGCGTAGTCCGCGCCGCGTTACCTTGGCGCAGTGGACGTACGTGTAGGCCTGCGTGTCGGGGTTGTGCTGGCCATTGGGGCGCTCGTCGCCGCCGTGCTGGCGCTCATGCCCACCGCGGCCGCAGCCCCCGGCAGCCTCGCGGGGATGGTGGTGTTCATCGATCCCGGCCACAACGGCGCCAACGACGCATCCATCGGACGCCAGGTGCCCACCGGTCGCGGCGGCACCAAAGACTGCCAGGCTAGCGGCACGACGACCAACAGCGGATATCCGGAGCACACCTTCACCTGGGATACCGCGCTGAGACTGCGCGCCGCATTGAACGCACTGGGCGTGCGCACCGCCATGTCACGCGGCAACGACAACGCGCTGGGCCCCTGTGTCGACGAACGCGCCAATATGGCCAACGCATTGCACCCCAACGCCGTCGTCAGCCTGCACGGCGACGGCGGGCCGGCGTCCGGCCGGGGATTTCACGTCAACTACTCCGCCCCGCCACTGAACGCGGCCCAGGCCGGGCCGTCGGTGCAGTTCGCCCGGATCATGCGTGACCAACTGCAGGCGTCGGGCATCCCGCCGGCCAATTACATCGGCCAGGGCGGGCTGTATGGGCGTGCGGATCTGGCCGGCCTCAACCTGGCCCAGTACCCGTCGATTCTGGTCGAACTGGGCAACATGAAAAACCCCGCCGACTCGGCGCTGATGGAGTCTGCGGAGGGCAGGCAGAAATACGCCGACGCGCTGGTGCGGGGCGTGGCTGGATTCCTGGCGACGCAGGGCCAGGCGCGCTAGCCTTCGAGCTCCCTTTTCAGGTTGGTCAGCACCTCGCCCTGGATCTTCTTCAGCCCCAACGGGGCAAAGGTCTTCTCGAAAAAACCTTTGACGCCGCCGGCGCCGGTCCAGGTGGTCGTGATGGTGACGCTGGACCCAGGCCCGGCGGGAGCCACCGTCCAGTTGATCACCATGGACGAGTTGGCGTCCTTCTCGATGACGGTGTGCCCCGCGACGTCCACATTCACCTGCACGTTGCGCACCCGCGATTCGGTCGCTTGCAGCCGCCACTTGGCGACTGTGCCCTTCCCTTGCCCGCCCTCAAGCACCTCATATTCGCTGTACTGAGGGGAAAGGATCTTCGGACGGACAGTCGTGTAGTCGGCAACCGCGTCGAGCACCTTGCCGGGCTCGGAGTGGATCAAGACTGTGCTGGTTGCTTTCACCTGTCCCATAGGGCCAACTCCTCTGTTTAGGTAGCCTGTTTCGGTATCCGTTGTCGCGGACCACGATATAGGTCAGGCTGGCGCCTCCATCCCTCCTCAGCCGTCGATGCGGCGCGCACCCAGCTCGTTCTGCAGCAGCTCGAGGGCAACCTCTTCCGGGTCGCGGCGCGCCTCAGGCGAGTCGCTGCGACCGGCTTCGGCAAGCATGCTCTCCTCGTCGTCGCGCTGAGCGGAATCCGGCTCGGGGGCCGGCTCTTCAAGCTTGACCGGCGCCGCGCTGACGTCGGCCGCAGCCGGCGGGCCGGTCTCGCAACGTACCCGCCAGTTCACCCCCAACGCGTCCTTGAGTGCCTCGACGATCACATCAGCGTTGCGTTGTTCGGACAGCCTCTTGGCCAGCGGCGCCGCCTCGTGCGTCAACACCAGCGTGTCGTCCTGCACCGCCAGTACGGTGGCACCCGACAGCATCACCGCGGTGGTGCGGCTACGCTCGCGGACCTTGTCGCGCACGGTCGGCCACATGCTTCGTACCGCCGCCGCGTTGAGTTCGCCTGGGGCGGAAGCCGCCGGCGGCGGAACCGACGCACGGGTCGGGGCGGGCTCCGGGGTGCGCCCGGGCACCGGGTCGGGTTTGGGCGGGTGCTCCGGCGGCTGGGGCGCAGGACGCTGGACCGAACGGTTCACCGGCGCCGGGCGCGCCGAAGCCGGCGTGCGCGGTTCGGCGGCCGCTGTGGCCGGGATGGACATGGCCAGCCGGGTCTCGATGCGTTCGACGCGTTGCAGCAGCGCCGACTCGGAGTCGGTGGCCGAGGGCAGCAGCAGTCGCGCGCACACCACTTCCAGCAGCAGCCGCGGAGCCGTCGCACCCCGCATCTCACCCAGGCCCGCCTGAACGACCTCGGCGTAACGCGTCAGGGTGGCCGGGCCGATGCGAGCCGCTTGCTCGCGCATCCGGTCCAGAATGTCCTCGGGCGCATCGACCACCCCGCGGGATACCGCGTCGGGAACCGCTTGCAGAACGATGAGGTCGCGGAATCGCTCCAGCAGATCGGTGGCGAAGCGCCGCGGGTCGTGGCCCGCGTCGATCACCGACTCGACGGCGCCGAACAATGCTGCGGCGTCGCCGGCGCCCAGGGCGTCGACGGCGTCGTCGATGAGTGCGACGTCGGTGGCGCCGAGCAGCCCCAGCGCCCGCTGGTAGTGCACGCGGCCGCCGTCGGACCCGGCCACTAGCTGATCCAGCACCGACAGCGTGTCCCGGGGGGAACCGCCACCGGCCCGAATGACCAGCGGATACACCGCCTCGTCGACGACGACGCCTTCCTGTTCGCAGATCCGGCCGATCAGCGCCCGCATGGTGCGCGGCGGCAGCAACCGGAACGGATAGTGGTGGGTGCGGGACCGGATGGTCGGCAGCACCTTCTCGGGCTCGGTGGTCGCGAAGATGAAGATGAGGTGTTCCGGCGGTTCCTCGACGATTTTGAGTAGCGCGTTGAAACCGGCTGTGGTCACCATGTGCGCTTCGTCGACGATGAACACCCGGAAGCGCGACTGGGCCGGCGCGTAGAACGCGCGGTCGCGTAGTTCACGGGTGTCGTCGACGCCGCCGTGGCTGGCCGCATCGAGTTCGACCACGTCGATGCTGCCTGGCGCATTGGGCGCCAACGCCTGGCACGAGTCGCAGACGCCGCACGGCGTCGGCGTTGGGCCCTGCTCGCAGTTCAGCGACCGTGCCAGGATGCGTGCCGAAGATGTCTTGCCGCAGCCGCGTGGCCCGGAGAACAGATAGGCGTGGTTGATCCTGCCGGCTTGCAATGCGACGGACAGCGGCTCGGTGACGTGCTCCTGCCCCACCACCTCGGCGAAGGTTGCCGGTCGATACTTGCGGTAGAGGGCCACGGTGAGCAGGCTACTCAGGCCCGGTGACGATGTGCGCCCCGGAGGGCGCGCTTCGAGGAGACCCAAGCTTTGAGTGTGCGAGTACCGCGACATACGTCGGTGTGTCGCCGCGGTGGACGCACACGCGATGCGGAGGATGCACGCTCAGGCCCGGCCGAGCACCGACTCCGTCGCCGCCAGCAGTGCACACGTCGACAGCCCGTCGATCGCCTCCCGCAGGTCCGGCAGGGACGGGAAGGTCGGCGCGATCCGGATGTTCTTGTCGTCGGGATCCTTGCGGTACGGGAACGACGCGCCCGCCTCGGTGACCGCGATGCCGGCGTCCTTGGCCAGCGCGACGGTCCGGCGCGCCGTTCCGGGCAGGACGTCGAGGCTGATGAAGTAGCCGCCCTTGGGGTCGGTCCACGAGGCGATCTTGGAGTCACCGAGACGCTGGGACAGTATCTCGGCCGCCAACGCGAACTTGGGCGCCAGTATCTGCTGGTGGCGTTGCATGTGCAGGCGTACCCCGTCGGCGTCGCCGAAGAAGCGCAGGTGCCGGAGCTGGTTCACCTTGTCCGGACCGATCGACTTCTTCCCGGCGTACTGCAGGTACCACGCGATGTTGCCCAGCGATCCGCCGAAGAAGGCCACGCCTGCACCGGCGAAGGTGATCTTCGAGGTGGAAGCGAAAATGTACGGCCGGTTAGGGTTGCCGGCCTTGGCGGCCAGGCCCAGCACGTCCACCTGACGGATGAAGTCGTGGGTCAGGGTGTGCACCGCATAGGCGTTGTCCCAGAACAGCCGGAAGTCCGGTGCCGCGGTCCGCATCTGCACGAGGCGGCGCACCGTCTCCCACGAGTAGGTGATGCCGGTGGGGTTGCCAAACACCGGAACAGTCCACATGCCCTTGATCGCGGGGTCCACCGCGACCAGTTCCTCGATCAAGTCAACATCTGGACCGTCGTCGGCCATCGGGACCGGGATCATCTCGATGCCCATCGTCTCGGTGATGGCAAAGTGCCGGTCATAGCCGGGGACGGGGCACAAGAATTTGACGGCCGGCTCCTTTGCCCATGGCCGCGGTGAATCCACACCACCGTGCAGCATGGAGAAGACAACGACGTCGTGCATGAATTCCAGGCTGGCGTTGTTGCCCGCGATGAGGTTCTGCACCGGCATGCCGAGCAGTTCGGCGAAGATCTCCCGCAGCCCGGGTAGCCCGTGCAGGCCGCCGTAGTTGCGGGTGTCGGTCCCCTCCGGATCGCGAAAGTCCTCCCCGGGCAGCATCAGCAGCTGGTTGGACAGGTCGAGCTGCTCGGGCGACGGCTTCCCGCGGGTGAGGTCCAAAGACAACCTCTTGGCCTGCAGGTCCGCGTACTCCTGCTGGTGGCGCGTGTGCTGAGCCGACAATTCTTCAGGGCTGAGGGAGTCGAACGACACCAGGGACCCTTCCCATCGAACGCCTATACGCGGAAGTCATAGAGGGGACCCCGCGCACCCGACAGAGCCCATTGACCCTTGCTGCCTTCCGGCCCTGGGGGAGTTCACAGGATAGACGCCGCGCGGGGTCCAACGGCGAGTGTAATACCTGGCTTTCCCAACGCGACGACGGCCGCGAGAACACCCAGTCCGCTTCAGCAGCTACCATGACCACGGAGGATTCGCCTAGTGGCCTATGGCGCTCGCCTGGAACGCGGGTTGGGTTAACAGCCCTCGCGGGTTCAAATCCCGCATCCTCCGCTGCACGGTCTGTCGTTTGAGCAGGACCGATGCCGGAATTGACGGTCGGGCCCCGTCGACTTTCGGCGGCTTGAGTTCACCAGGTTGAGGGAGTGGTATGGGGCGCAAGGTCGCCATCCTGTGGCACGCGTCGTTCACGATCGGCGCCGGCGTCCTCTACTTCTATTTCGTCTTACCGCGCTGGCCCGAGCTGATGGGCGAAATCTCCACTGGGGCGGGCATGACCCTGCGCATCGTGACCGGCGCCCTGATCGGCCTGGCCGCCCTGCCTGTGGTGTTCACCCTGCTGCGCACCCGCAAGCCGGAACTAGCAACGCCACAGCTGGCGCTGACCATGAGAACCTGCTCGATCGTGGCACATGTACTGGCTGGGGTGCTGATCATCGGCACCGCGATCAGCGAACACTGGTTCAGCCTGGATACCGCCGGTCAGTGGTTGTTCGCGATCTACGGGGCCGCAGCCGCGATCGGCGTGCTCGGGTTGTTTGCGTTCTACCTGTCGTTCGTCGCCGAACTTCCGCCGCCGCCGCCGAAACCGATCAAGCCGAAGAAGGTCAAGGAGCGCCGCATCCGCGGGAGGAAGCGCGGCACGACCGACGTGGCTGTCGATGCAGACGACGAGGACGACGACGCGGACGACGAGGATGAGGACACCGCCGAATCCGCCGAAGCCGCCGAATCCGCCGAAGCCGCCGACACCGAGGAATCGGAAGAAACCGAGAACACCGGAACCCAGGACGCCGGAACCCAGGACGCCGATGTAGTCCCCGCCGAAGTCAGTCCTAAAAAGGACGAGACTCCGGAGCCCGCGGAAGGGGTTACAGCAGCGTCAGACGAGGCCGCTGCCGATCCGGCCGAACCCACAGCGCACACGTCCGGGGAGACCGGAGAACCACCCGCCCCGCCGCGGCTACGCAA
>JALHRH010000131.1 GCA_022841565.1 Mycobacterium sp.
GCGCCAGGGCGGTCGCCGGGCTGCCGTACGGTCGGTGCCTCCCCTTCAGTCGAAGCAGTGCGGGCATAGCCCGGCTCCTCCAGCTGGTCATTGGTCGACCCTATCTCGGCCAGCGGTTCGCTTCCTGCCACCGACCCGGCCCAGCCCTTGCAGGGCTCAAAGTCAGAAGATGGTGGGAGTCCAGTGCCGATCTATTGCTTGCCGCACTTGATTGGCGAGTTGATCCATGTGCGCCCTGACGCCGGCGGCGGAATCCCGCTTGGCGAGTGCTTGCTCGACACGCTCGAGGTGGTCTGCAATGGCGTACCGTGATGGCCACTCGCCGATCCGTGACTGATTTGCGGAATCCTTGCGATTCGGACTCGCCGTGCCGAGCCCCTTGCGTCTGCATTACGCAGCCTCCCCTGTCGAACTCCGCGCCACGCGTAGCGGCGACGGCTGCGACGGCGCCGTTAACAACGTCTTGCCCGCGTCAGTCGCGATCGATCCCCGGACCATTCCGTTGCGGGCTTAGACTCCACTCGGTGTTGCAACAGCAACAGAACCTTCGGCGGCGGTTGCTAGCCTAACGCGGACGGCCTCGGCGTCACCAATCCCTGTGCTCGAAGGAGGGCCTATGAACGGGCCGACACACACCATCGACACCGACTATCTCGTCGTCGGTGCGGGTGCCATGGGGATGGCGTTCACCGATACAGCCATTACCGAGTCCGAGGCGCGCCTCGTCATCGTCGACCGAGCACATCAACCGGGTGGTCACTGGACCACCGCGTATCCGTTCGTACGACTGCACCAACCGTCGGCGTACTACGGCGTCAATTCAAGACCCCTGGGCAACAACACCATTGACATCGTGGGTTGGAACCAGGGCCTGAACGAGCTGGCGCCCGTCGGCGAAGTCTGTGCCTATTTCGACGCTGTCATGCAGCAGCAGTTCTTGCCCACGGGTCGCGTCGAGTATTTCCCGATGTCGGAGTATCTCGGGGACGGCCGGTTTCGCACCCTGGCCGGCACCGAGCACGTGGTCAACGTCCGGCGGCGCATCGTCGACGCCACCTATCTGCGTGCCATCGTGCCGGCCGTGCGACCGGCGCCTTACACGGTCGCACCGGGCGTCGACTGTGTTCCCCCGAACGAGTTGCCGAAATTCGGCGCGCGGGACCGGTATGTGATCGTCGGCGCGGGTAAGACCGGCATGGATGTGTGTCTGTGGTTGCTGCGACACGGCGTCGATGCCGACCGATTGACCTGGATCAAGCCGCGCGATTCCTGGCTGATGGACCGGGCCACGCTGCAACCGGGTCCGTCGTTCATCAAGCGGTTCCGCGACAACTACGGCGCGACCCTCGAGGCGATCGAGGCCGCCACATCGATCGAGGATCTCTTCGACCGACTGGAAGCGGCCGGCACGTTGCTGCGCCTCGACCGCACGGTCCGTCCGCGGATGTACCGCTGTGCGACGGTGTCGCAGCCCGAGTTCGAACAACTGCGCCGCATCGAAGACGTGGTCAGGATGGGCCACGTCCAGCGCATCGAGCCCAACGCCATCGTGCTGGACGAGGGGTCCGTCAGCTCCTCGCCGTCGGCCTTGTTTATCGACTGCACCGCCGACGGGGCGCCCGAACGCCCCGCGACACCGATTTTCGATGGCGGCCAACTGACCCTGCAGGCGGTGCGCGGCTGTCAGCAGGTGTTTAGTGCCGCCTTCATCGCGCACGTCGAGTTCGCTTATGACGGGGATGCCGTGAAAAACGAACTCTGCAACCCGATTCCGCATCCGGACCGCGATGTCGACTGGCTGCGCTTGACCCGCTCGGACCTCCGAAATTTCGCGCGGTGGCTCGACGATCCTGACCTGACCGATTGGCTCGGTTCGGCGCGGTTGAATTTGCTCGCCGAGTTGCTGCCGCCGCTATCGCACAAGCCGCGGGTGCGCGACCGGGTGGTCTCGATGTTCCAGAACAAGCTGAATACGGCCGGCGAGCAGCTGGAAAAGCTACAGAGTGACGCCTGAGGGAGCGACAGTGCCACACAATCCCGAAGTGGACGCACCGCTGGTCGCCGTTCCGGAAGAGGGCTATGTTTACCAAACCGGTTGGCGGCTGGCCACATCGGATATCGATGAGCACCGCAGACTGCGGCTGGACGGTGTCGCGCGCTACATCCAGGAGGTGGGAGCCGAACATCTGGCCGATGCGGGGTTGGCCGAGGTTCATCCGCACTGGATTGTGCTGCGCACCGTGATCGACGTGTGGGAACCGATCGAGATCCCCAGCGAAATCACCTTTCGCCGCTGGTGTGCGGGGCTGTCCAGTAGGTGGTGCGACATGCGGGTGCAACTCGAGGGCGACCAGGGCGGACGCATCGAGACTCAAGGCTTCTGGATCTGCATGAACAAAGACACCTTGACGCCCTCCCGGCTTACCGACTATTGCGTCGAACGTTTCGGCAGCACCACGGACAACCATCGGCTCAAGTGGCGGCCCTGGGTCACCGATCCTGTGCAAGCTGGTACCGATACACCATTTCCACTGCGCCGCACCGATATCGACCTTTTCGAGCATGTCAACAACACCATCTACTGGCATGGTGTGCACGAGATACTGGGCCAATTCCCCGAACTGGAGAACAGCCCGTACCGAGCCGTGCTGGAATACCGCAGCCCTATCAAGTACGGCGAACCGTTGACTATCCGTTCCGAGCGCAGCGGCGACGCGGTGCGCATGGACTTCACTGTCGGCCAGGACGTGCGCGCGGCGGCCCGGGTCGACAAGATCTAATCACCCCTCGCGCTGATGACCCATCGGGATGCCCCGCAACCGGCCCGCAATGTCGCAGTGGACTTCCTGCGGGCGTCAGGGGTGGTCCTGATCGTGCTGGGACACTGGTTGGCGTCTTCGGTGACCTACCACGACGGCCGGTTCGGCCGCCAGAACCCGCTCGTCGATCAGCCCTGGACGCAATGGTTGACGTGGGGCTTCCAGGCGGTTCCGACGTTCTTCATGGTGGCCGGATACGCCAGCGCGGTGTCGTGGGCGCACCGGCGCGGCCAGGACGGCTTCTCCCGGCAGAACTGGCTGCGGCACCGGTTGGCGCGAGTCCTCGGTCCGACGGCGGTGTACGTCGGAGTGATTCTGGTCGTGGTGGCCGTGCTGCGGGTCACCGGCGTGGCCGGCTCGGTAGTGCAGTACGCGGGTTGGGCCGTGGCAATGCAATTGTGGTTTCTGGCGGTCTATGTGGTAGTGGTGTCGTCGACACCCGTTGCGCTTGCCGCACAACGCCATTGGGGACTGTGGGCGCCGGTGGCAATGGCCCTCGGAGCCGTATGCGTGGACATCGCCACGGTGGCGTACTCCGTGCCGCACATCGGACTGTTGAACTATCTGCTGTGCTGGGGTGCGTTCTATCAAGTCGGCATTGCCTGGCAGGCCGGACAGTTGGCCGGACCGCGGACCGCCTTACTTGCTGTGGGCTCGGGAACTGTGCTGGCGCTCTTGGTCGGGTGGGGGCATTACCCGGTCAGCATGATCGGCGTGCCGGGCCAGCAGGTGCAGAACACCACGCCACCAACGGTGGCGTTGCTCGCCTTTGGCTGCGCGCAGATCGGCATTGCTACGGCGCTGATTCCAGCCCTCAACCGAGCACTCCGACCGGCGCGACTGCAGCGGGTGGTGTCGCTTGTCAACGACAATGTGATGGCGCTGTACCTGTGGCACATGGTGCCTGTCGTGCTCGTGGCGGTCGTCGGCTACCCGACCGGGCTGTTTCCGCAGCCCGCAGAAGGAACCGCGGCCTGGTGGCTCTTCCGGCTCGAATGGATTGTCATCCTGATCGTCATCACCACCGCCGAAGTAGCGCTGTTGTTCTGGGGGCGAAGACTTTTCGCCGCTGCCCTGCCCGTGCTCACTGTGCCGATCGAGCAACGCTGGGCCGAGCCGGTGCTGCTGGCTGGAGCGGCGATGGCCGCTTACGCCCTGGCGCGCATCGCGGCCTACGGTTTCGCTCCCGACGGGCGCTTCCCCTGGGTAAACGCGCTCGTATTCGTGGCCGGAGCGGTACTGATCGCCGTCAGGGCACCAAGCACTAGAGGACCATCACATCGGTGACTTGTGGCATCCGTGTACTTGACCCGACTGCTCTAACCTGCGACGCGAAGCGAATGGAACGCCGGCCTTGCGACCGCAATACGCCTGTCCACTCGTCCGAATAGATGACGGCCATCGAATGCGACGCAGCTTCGAGGCGCAAGGTCGGTCTGACGGTCGTGCCCGCCCGGCAGCCCGTCAGCGTCTTCGATGACCAGCACTCCCGGCGCGGGTTATCCGCCAATGCGGACACGGGAAAGCGAGCTCATCGCTGAGCGGCTCGTCGGATGGAGCAAACGGTAGCCGGATGTTGTCGCGCAACGGGTTATCGCAGGCAACGATCCGGCCCCGCAGCTCGCGATTACGCCGAGACGGCCATGAGCCCCGGACGCACCGCAGTGGGCGACTAGGAGTCGGTGTAATTCTCGTGACTGCCGGACTTGGCCAGTCCGCGGGCGACCATGTAACCGATCGTCAACCAGGTGATGTATCGCAGAGCCTCAGCGGCGCCGAACGGGTCCGCGCTGCCCTGGGCGTTGCCATCGACGATGAAGGCGGTGACAACTATCGCGGTCACTGCGCCGATGTAGGCCATCAGCTCGGTGGTCTTGAGCGACGACTTCGTTTCAGTACTCCGCCGTGCCGGAGCGTGGGTGGGCTGTCCCTGCGGGTAGCCCCGGCTCGCATCGGTCCGGGCTCCGGTGTTAACAGTGTTTGTCATTTCTCTCCTTGAGTCTTTCGTCGTTTTGAACGGGTTACCCCATCCGATACCGCCTTCACCGCACGGCTGAGCAATCAATGCTGCGGTGATGGCCGTCGGTGGCCACGTTCACACCTCTGCGGGTTACCCCAAACTGCAACAAGCAAACCCCGACAACGGGAACTCCCGGTTCAGTTGGCGCTTAAGCGTTAACAATTCATGATTGCTGGACGGATCAAACTCGTGCCGAGAGCATTTTCAACAGAATCGTCCCGTGGAAGACCGACACCCGGCATCGACGGCGGGTACTGCCCGATCACTAATCCGCGGCCAAGTCCGGCAGCGGCCGTTGACATATGGCGTGCGCCTCATCGGCGGAAAGTCCGAACAGCCGCAACACATTTTCGGTCGCAGTGTCGGCCGCCAAAGCTCCATCGCGCTGCGGGTCGTTGCGCAATAACGTGCCCAGGCCCAGCAGCGCACCACCGGCCATGGCGAGCGAGAATTCCGGGTCGTCGATCTGGAACCGCCCGGCCTGCGCGGCCGCCTTGATGTCCCGTAGTGCGCGAGGCGCCAGACCGTGATCCGACCAAAGCAATGCCGAACCGCTTGCCAGCAAGATCTCGCTTTCCTGCGGCCGCTGACGGAAGAGCCGGCCGGTGAGCCGGAAGCTGGTCGCGAACGTCTCGGCGGGATCCTCGATCGCTTCGGTCAGCCGGTCCAGCAGTGCGCCGTGCGCGTCCAGCGCATCGGCCACCGCGGCCTCGAACAGCTGCTCCTTGCTCTCGAAGTGGTTGTAGAACGAACCCATTCCGACGTCTGCGGCCTGGGTGATCTCCAGGACGGGCACATTGAGCTTGCCCTCGGCGATCAGTCGCTGCGCTGCGTTGACCAGAGCCGCTCGCGTGCGCTGTTTACGCCGCTCCAGCCGGCTGGGGCCGTCACCTGACATCGTCACGACAGCAGTATGCATCAAATTGAGGATTTCGTCAGAACACTTGACTAACGGTCTTCAAGCATGTGACGATTTCGTCAGTTACTGATGAGAGACGGTGATCGATGTGATCGAATCCCTAACGGATGCGCACCACGGCCTGCACAGCGAGCGCGGTGCCCGACCCGGCGACCATACCGGCCGATCCCGGAACCCGGTGATCAAGGTCGCCGACCTTGCCTGGTTGGAGTTCGAAAAGCCTGACCTCGTCCGCTGCGAGGCATTCGCGCGAGCATTCGGCTTCCAGACCGCGCATCGCGGACCCGACGAGATTGCCTTGCGTGGCACCGGCGCAGGAGCGCCGTGTGTGATCGTGCGGCGCGGCCAACGGTCACGGTTCGCCGCGGCGGCATTTCGCGCCTGCGACGAGGTAGATGTGTTGCGACTGGCCGACAAATCCGGCGCCGCGGCCCGTCCACTGCCGGAAGCCATCGGTGGCATGTCGGTCGATCTGCGGGACCCCACCGGCACTTTGGTGCGGGTGGTCGCCGGCATGCACGAATTGCCGGAGTTACCCGGCCAACGGCCGCCGGTCTTCAACTTCGGGCCAAAAACATTGCGGATCAACGACACTCAGCGCCCGCCCCGGGTACCGGCGCGGGTAGAACGGCTGGGCCATCTGGTGCTGCAGTCGACGAAGTATTTGGAGTCGCTCAACTGGTACCTGGACAACCTCGGGATGATCGTCAGCGACTTCCAGTATTTCCCGGGGCAGCGTCAACGCGGTCCGACCATGAGCTTCATCCGGTGCGATCGCGGGTCGACGCCGGCCGATCACCACACGCTGGCGCTGGCGCTGGGTCCGGCCAACCGTTACCTGCATTCGGCTTATCAGGTCGGCGATCTCGATGCGCTGGCCGCCGGCGGCGAATACCTCAGAGAGCGAGGCTATGTGCGGTCGTGGGGAATTGGCAGACACATCCAGGGCAGTCAGATTTTCGACTATTGGCGCGATCCGGACGGTTTTCTCGTCGAGCACTTCACCGACGGCGACATGTTCGACAACACCCTGGAACCGGGCTGGGCGCCGCTGACCACTTCGGGCCTCGCCCAGTGGGGACCTCCGGCGACCCGGGACTTCCTGGGAGCCGACGCGAAATCGGCTCGCCATGAAGTGCTTTCCATGATCTGCGCGCTCCGTCAAAGCAATGAGTTCGACTTCAAGCGCCTAATCGGCCTACTGAAAGTAGCGACCGCATGACCGTTTCCGTACTACGCACCGCTGACGGCTGGTGGGTCGAGACTGCCACCGGTGCCGCCAAGCTCGCCACCACGGCGACCAGCACCGCGCAGTTGCTGTCCGATCGGGACGCAATAGAGGCCGCGGCCGAAACCGCCGATACCGTCCCTGTCGAGACTCTGGATCTCGTCTCGCCGGTGACCAGGCCGTGCCGGGTAGTCGCGCAGATGACCAACTTCGAATCGCACGTCAGGGACGCGGGCATGAACCCCGCGTCCGTACCGCTGACCTTCTTCCGCAAGGCATCCGCCTCGATCTGCGGGCCATTCGCCGACATCGTGAAGCCGGCGCACGTCCAGTTGCTCGATTACGAGGTGGAGATCGGTCTGGTGATAGGGCGGCCGATCGCGGTCGGCACCAGGATTTCCGATGCCAACCTCGCCGAATTCATCGCCGGGATGGTCGTCACCAATGACGTGTCGGCGCGCGACATCCAGCTTCCGCAGACCCAGTTCTACGAGGCTAAATCCTATCCGACGTTCACACCGGTCGGCCCGAAGTTGGTGCTAGCCAACGCCGATGAGCTGAAGCGCTTCAGCGACCTGCGACTGCGGCTGCGGGTCAACGGTGAGGAGCGTCAGAACGCGCTCGTCGAAGGCGACATGCTGTACCGGCCGCTTCAGGCACTGCAGTCGCTCACCCAGTTCCAGGAACTGGCCCCGGGAGACCTGATTCTCACCGGGACACCGGTCGGCACCGCGCTGAGCGCCCCGTCAAAATCTATCGAAATCATCGGGAATCTGTTGCCGCCGGCCGTCAAATGGAAAGCGTTCTTCAAACGCCAATCCAGCAATCCGAAGTATTTGCAGGACGGCGACATTGTCGAAGCATCGGTGGCCACCGACGACGGAGCCATCGATCTCGGAACCCAACGCAACTGTGTGCGATACGCATGAGTGACAAGAAGATTCGTCAGATTCCGGTCGTCATTGTCGGGGCCGGGCCGACCGGCGTCTGCGCTGCCACACTGCTGGCGCAGTACAGGGTGGACAGTTTGATCCTGGAGCGCTGGCCCGACATCTACCCGCAGCCGCGGGCGGTCCATATGGACGACGAGATCTACCGGGTGATCGCACGCTTGGGCATAGCTGGTGAATTCGCCGCGATTTCGCGGCCCGCGCTTGGACTGCGATTGCTGGATAGCCGGTTCAACGTGCTGGCCGAATTTCATCGCGACCCCACCCGCACCGCTCACGGCTACCCGCAGGCCAACCTGTTCGACCAGCCGGAGCTGGAGGGGTTGCTGCGGGCCAACCTCAAGCGCTATCCGAACGCCGAGCTGCGCGGAAACGCAGACGTCATAGGGATCACTGCCCACGGCGACGGGGCACGCATCACTTTTGCTGACCGCACCGACGGGTCGGTTCATCGAGTCGATGCCGAGTATCTATTGGGCTGCGACGGCGCCAACAGTATGGTGCGAACTCACATCGGTTCCACCATGCGGGACTTGAACTTTGAGCAGCGGTGGCTGGTCGTTGATGTCGCCACCGACGCCGACCTCAGGCAGTGGGACGGCGTTTATCAGATATGCGACCCTGCTCGTGCCGGCACCTACATGCGGATCGGAGAATCCCGCTACCGCTGGGAGTTTCGCTTGCTGGACGGCGAACGAGCCGAGAGCTTCGGCACGGTGGACGCGCTACGCCCGCTCCTCGCGCCGTGGACCCGTCATGTCCCCGACAACGAGTTGATCTTGCTACGCGTCGCCGAGTACACATTCCGCGCACAGATCGCCGATCGGTGGCGCCGCGACAACATCTTCATCCTCGGTGACGCCGCTCACCTCACTCCGCCCTTTATTGGACAGGGCATGGGCGCCGGGTTGCGCGACGCGATGAACCTCAGCTGGAAAATCGCGGCGGTGCGCAACGGGTCGCTACCCGCTGGCGCCCTCGCCACCTACGAACAGGAGCGTAAACCACACGCCCGTCAGATGATTCGGTTGGCGCTCAGCATGGGATGGTCGATGACCGGTGGCGGACGGTTGGGTGACCTGACCCGGCGCGCCATTCTGCCGCGAGTGGGACTGATCCCCGGGCTGCGCCGTAAAATAGTCGATTCCACCACGCCCGCCTTACACCGCTCGGCGTTGGTCCACAGGTCCCACCGGCGCCGGCAGCTCGCGGGTACCGTATGCCCGAATCTGTTGCTGCCCAACGGTCAACGACTCGATGAGGTTGCCGGGCCGGGCTTCGCGCTGGTTACCCGGATTCCGCTGGGCACGCTCGCCGAGACGATGCTACGAACGCGCAACGTGGCGATCGTCGAGGCGGAGCCGGACAGCGAACTGGGTGCGTGGCTTAATCGCGGACGCGCCGCGGTCGCGCTGATACGTCCGGATCGGACGGTTATGCGCGCCGGTCGCGATCCGGCGGGGTTGGCTGTGCTTGCGGCGGCGGTGCCAACACCGGGAACGCGTCAGTAGCCGGCACGACCTACGGTTAGGCGCCCCCGCGCGGCGTGACGATGAGCTCAACGTCCCGGCGCCAACGCGGGGAACCCAGCCCACCGGTTCGAGGCCTTAGCGGTCGGAAACTCGTCGGCGGGGATCTCGGGACAAGATGGACGTCGATCCTTATCGCTGTTGGCGAAGTGCAAATCGTTTGTATTCGCCTACCCGGCCGCCAACGCCGTAATTCGGGTCTGCCCGATGTTGCGCAGCAGCTTGTCGGCATTCTCGAAAACCTGTGCAGCACCGGCATCGCGCAGCTCCGACGCGGACACTCCGCCACTGAGCACCCCGATACAGTGCAACTTTGCCCGAGAGCACGCTTCGGCGTCCCAGATCGCATCGCCGACGAAGACGGCGCGCTCCGCCGTGACTCCCGCTCGATCCAGCGCGACCTCGATGATGTCGGGCTCGGGCTTCGCGGTGCCCACATCGGCTGACGAGGTGACCGCGGCGACCAGCTCATCACAATCGAGCACCTTACGCAGCAGCTCTAGTTCGTCTTCGGGCGCCGAAGTCGCTAGCACAACCTTGAGGCCCAGATCCGCCACCCGCCGAAGCAATGCGCGAGCTCCCGGCAGCGGACGCAGCAGCCGCGCGGCTTCCCGGTAATACCGAGAATGCAACTCTTTGAGCTGCTTCTGGGTTTTCTCCGGCGCGTTATCGGAGAGCGTCCTGACCAACGTCGAACCGTCCATGCCGATGGATCGGTGGATACGCCACGTCTCCACATCAATGCCGGCTTCGGCGAACGCGCGCTGCCAGGCATCGATGTGCAGATAATTGGAGTCAACGAGTGTGCCGTCGATGTCGAACAAGACCGCGGCCCCAAGCCTGTTCGTGGTCAACGTCGGAACAGAATCGCAATGGCTGCGAAGTCGGCTGCGAGCAGGGTCAGCGCGACCACCGGAACGATCCAGCCGCGGTGCCGCAGCGCGGTGAAGAACGAGGCGAGGATCGTCAAGCCGGCGATCACCGGCGCACCGTAAAAGAGCACACCGTAAACCACACCGCCGGGCCCCAGGTTAGGACACTTCCCCGTGCTACACGCGGCCATGCTCATCGCTGCGGCGACCGCGAAAATCATGATCAACGCGGCCGCCGGCACCGTGAGCGCCGCGAGTGTCCAATTCACCACACCACGCCGGCCACGGCCAATGTCCGACGTCTTATGAGCTGTAGCTCGGGTGGTTTCTCCGCTGCACACACTCATCAGCGCTCCCTCCGCTTAAGGCTTTCGACTACCCCGGCTGGTCCTTCCGAAACATGGCCGGTATGCCCTCGCGCGCTGCGCGCAGATCATCGACAAACGAGTCGTAATTTTCTTTGCGTCGATCGCTTCGATCCCGCAGCAGCGACGACGGGTGAATGGTTGCCATCAGCACCGGATCGGATTCGACTGCGAGCGTCGGGGGGAACCGGAGCCGCTCTCCGCGGTGGGCTGTTACGCGAAATGCACCGCCGAGCAAAGATTGCGCCGCGGTGGCCCCGAGACACAGGATGACCCGAGGCTTTATCGACTCGATTTCGGCGATCAGCCACGGCTGGCAAGCGACCACTTCGATACGGCTCGGCTTCTCATGGATTCGCCGCTTGCCCACTCGCCTAAACTTGAAATGCTTCACGGCGTTGGTCTGGTACGTGAGCGCCGGGTCGATCTCCGCCTCGTGGAGTGCCCGCGTCAGCAATCGGCCGGCCGGTCCGACGAAGGGCAGTCCTTGCTGGTCTTCGTAGTCCCCGGGTTGCTCACCTACCAGCATCAGCGGCGCTTCCGGCTTGCCGTGGCCGAAGACGGTCTGGGTAGCGTCCTCGAACAATGCGCAGCCCCGGCAGTCGGATGCCGCCCGCTGGAGCGAACTCAACCGCCGATCGGCCGGCAGGTAGCGCTGGGCACCTGGTTCATCAACGCCGTCGGGCACGGCGATTGTATTTCTTGATCGCTTCCACCAGTTCGGATTTCGTCATCGTCGAGCGGCCACGCACCTCGAGACGGCGCGCGATCTCCAGCAGGTGTTTCTTGCTGGCGTTGGCGTCGACACCTTCCTCCGATGGCAGCGGATTATTCAGGCCACCGCGTTCGGCGCGCGCATCCGAAGGACCCTTCTCGTCTTTGGCTTCCCAATGGTCGCCAACCTTTTCGTAACTGTGCTTGACGGCGGCATAGGCGACCCGGTGCGCACGTTCTTCACTGCCGTACTGCTCGGCAGCCGCATCGTGCGCTTTGGCGAACGTTCGTTGCGCCTTCGCGCTGGAACGCCTTAGCGTACTGGGCAATTCGTCCTTCTTCGCGGCACCGCTCTTGGTCGTCTTCGGCATGACCCACCTCAGGATTCAGGAACGTCCGGGATTCTCCGCGCGCTGCTGGGCTATTGCGTAGCCCAGCTGCAGGAAGTCGGCCCCGGTCAATGCGGTGAACGTGCCGGCGACAAGCCGGGTGAATCGGGGTGCGAAGACCAGGCCGATCACAAACGCGGTTGCTACCCACATGTCGAGGCAGAAGGGGCACGTCATCAATTCCCCTATGCTGTGCCGGAACTGGCTTTCGCTGCGAGTCTGCTCGCGCACCTCAGCGGGTCCGCCGGTACCCGCATAATGGGTGAAGGGCGCGCGCAGCGGGCTGGTCACCGCTCCCTTGCTCAGGGTTCGGGACAGCTTATGGGTGCCGACCGCCACAGTAATCAAATCCTGCACGTGCCAACGCATCGGTAGCCGGCGGCCGGTTACTATCGCCACCAGCGTCGTCGCCACCACCAGCGTGCCATACACAAGCAACATGAGCAGGTAGCCGCTAAGCGGCCGCGGATTGTCGGCACGGTATTCATCAGCTTCCCGCCGTGCCCGATCTGCCACGCCGGTACCGGTCATTTCAGCGATCGATTCCGTCATCAGGCTCCTTCCAGGGTATGTCGGGCGGGCATCCGCGAATAGCTTTGCGACAGATGCATTTACGTCTGGTATGGCGGATAACTTCGTGCCTTCAACGTGCGTGCCAGATGGGCTGCGTTGCGTGCCGCCGCGGCGGTGGCCTGGGCGGTCTGGTCGGGCACTTCGTCGAGGTCGTTATAGTCGGTGCCTTCCATCGCTGCACCATTCCAATAGGTACAGCCTTGCGCCGGGACGCTGAACCCGATGTCATTGAGCGCCTGAAAAAGATCCGCGACCACTTTGTGCGCGCCATCCTCGTTACCGACCACGCTGACTATGGCGGTCTTGCCGACCATCGCGGGTGTCCCATCGACGTCGGTGTTGGACAGCTCGGCATCCAAACGTTCTAACACGCGTTGCGTCACGCTGGACGGGTGTCCGAGCCACACCGGCGTGCTGATGAGCAGGATGTCGGCGTCCAGCACTTTCCGCCTGATGTCCGGCCATTCATCGCGGTCGCCCATGTCGCTCTCGACGCCCGGTGCGATGTTGTAGTCAACGCAACGGATGAGCTCACTGTCTACACCGGCGGTGTGGAGTTCGCGGACAACCTGTTCGGCGATCCGCGCGCTACTCGAGGCCGCTGGACTGGGTTTGAGGCTGCACACCAGGCCACCTGCACGTAACGAAACCTGCGACTGATCGCTCATGGCAAATCCATACCCGGCGGACAGCCCACTAAACCGGGTACCCGGCGGTGATGAACCAGTCCCAGGCTTCCCTGCTGGACGCGCTGCGCGACTAACACCGGCGCGACCGGTACGGATTCACACCACCTGGCCACCGCCAAGGCCGGGAGTGATCACCGCCGCATTCTTGCGACGATGTCGTTCGCCGACGATAACGCGACGGCTGACCGACTCGTGGCCGCGCTGACCAGATCGCCGATGGCCGTCAACGACTTTGACCGGTCGCCGGTCACTCGGCTGCCGTCACCTACCGAGCTGCAGCTTGAAACTGTGCAGCTGCCCCGGGACGCCGTTTCGGGCCGACCGAGATGGTGCCCGCGGATAAGGCCGCGGGCCGGGTCGCTGCCGAGCAGATCACCCCCTACCCGCCCGGCATTCCCGCGGTGGTCCCCGGTGAGCACCTCAATGACGCCGTGATCGACTATCTGCGGTCCGGGGCCCAGGCAGGCATGACGCTGCCGGATCCTGCCGATCCGAGCGCACAGCGTTGCCGCGTGGTCACCTGACGACTAAGCCTTACGGGAAGGCCTCTTGCGTGCCGAGGCGTTTGCAGTATTCTCCTCCGCCGACTTCTTGACAGCACCACGCAAGGTTCGGTTGGCCGATCGAAGATCGCTGTTGGCGGC
>JALHRH010000132.1 GCA_022841565.1 Mycobacterium sp.
CTGACCGCAGAGTCGAGGCTGACCAGCATGTCTTTCTCGCCGTGCACGATAACGACAGGCGTCGAGTGGTCGGCCAAAATGCCCAACGCACGGTTGCAACGCTCCGACGCTGCGATTGCGCGGGCCGCCGCGAGAAGCGGACCCGGCCGGACTGCGGTGCGAGCAAGAATCCCGACGAACGTCCGCGTGTGCCAGAGGTGATCGTTTCCGCGCAGCCCTACGCGGTCCCTGAAGAGGTCGACCAGGCCAGCGGCCAGCCCGAGGCCCAATTTGGTCGGTGATGAAACCTTGCTGCGCGAGGCGTCGAAGGCTTCTCCGAGCGCCGGGTCGATCAAGATCAGCGTCAGCGCGCGTTCCGGTCGTCGCGCAGCCAGTTCGGCCGCAGTGCGCCCGCCCATGCTGTGGCCAACCAGGACAGCGCGCCGGATGCCGAGTGAATCCAGCACCTGTTCGGTGATCGCAACCCGTTCCTCGAAGGTGTCCTGGCCACGCGCGGGCGCATGCGTATCTCCATGACCGGGTGCGTCGATTGCTGCCACCAGAAACCCAAGCTGGGGCAACCTGTTGACCAGCCTCAGGTAGACATGGCGGTTCAGCCCGATGCCGTGGAAGAAGACCAGCGGCACGCCTGCACCACCCACCGACACGCCAACGCGGTGCCCGCCGGGCAGGCGGATCCGGTGGTGTGCGAATTGGACGCGGACACCCGGCGGCGCGACACACGCACCGCCTCCGGCTTCGGCAGAGAAGTTCGGGAAGTCCACCAGGTCTCCCTTCCGACGATGCGGGCCCGCACACCAGCTGCCGCCCGTGCCGCGATCACGACATCCGGCCGAGGCATCCATCTATCCGCTAGATCATATAGACAATCAACACCTAGACAAGGGCCATTCGACGTTGTGGCGATGGCGGCTGGGACTTCGACGCCGTAACCCACCCGGCCCAGTCCAAGCCCAGAGTATATTTCTGTCCGACACCCGTACAGGAATTGCTGGCGGAGTTATACAATCTCGCCATACGCGCCGAACGCGCGTCACATCGCACGGCCATCCCCTACCGGAGGGGTGATATGACACGCCGCAGCAATCGACGACCACTGCCCTGCATAGGTGCGACAGCAATCGGGATCGCCTCGGAAACTAGGGAATTGGCGCCTCGAACGATGCCCTCCATGGCGGTCGCACCGTCGGGGTCGGCCGCCCCCCTGGAAGACCGATTGAGTCGGACGGTGCGCGCGGCGATCCACCCGCGGCGGCGGTACAACCGCATGGGACGTCTGCGATGAAGCGCGGGACGTTGTTCGCCGCCTTGATCCTTGCCGTCGCTGCCGACGGCGGAGTCACACCGACGATAGCCCCACCGGCGCAGGCTGCCCCAGCGCCCGAAGTGGAGTACGTCTACGACGTGATGGTGCGGCGCCACTACGACTTTCCGGACAATGACGCCATCGGCTACGGCTACGGGATCTGCGACAAGGTCACCCGGGGCGAGGGCTACGCCCAAGTCATGGGTGATGTGAAAAGTGATGTGACCCCCAACGATGAGTTTGCGGCTAACTACCTGGTCTCATATGCGGTAAATCTGCTGTGCCCTGCCCAGATCTGGCAACTGCGGAACTCAGCGGCGCATTACCGACCGCCACCGGAATAGCCGCCGCTAGGTCACGGCTGAGTCAGATTCGATCCGCTAGCTCTGCACCCGTGCGGGGCAGCTGATCCCGCAGGGTGTTTGACGAGCCCGATCGGCGTCCCCTTGCCAACCCCGGAGGTCAGCCGTTAGCCTGACTACGAATTTCTGTACGTGACCCGTACCGATATCGAGATTACTGACTGCCCGGCTCACACGAGACACCCGCAGCAAGGGTCAGAGAGTAGGTGATCCGCCATGTCCTCGCGCAAAGTTCTTGTGACAGGCGCCGGTGCGGGCATCGGCAGGGAGTTCACCAGGTTGTTCGTGGCCGACGGCTCGCGTGTCCTTGCCGTCAGTTTGCTGCAGCAAGAGCTGGAAAAGTTGACCGCTGAGCTCGATCCGCAGGGCAGGTCACTGCAGACGCTGCAGATGGATCTGGCCGCAGCCGAGGCCGGCGACGAGCTGTTCGCGTGGTGCTTGGACAACGACTGGATGCCAGACATCCTCGTCAATAATGCCGGGTTCGCCTGTTTCGGCGACGTCGTAGACCTCTCAACCGAGCGCGTGGCAGAGATGTTGACACTGAACATCGTTACATTGACCAAGATGTCGATGCTTTTCGGGAAGGTCATGAAGCAACGCCATCGCGGCGCCATCCTGAACGTCGGCTCAACGGCCGGCATGGTGCCATCGACTCGGATGGCTTCGTATGGAGCCAGCAAATCCTACGTGAACACCTTCAGCTATGCCTTGGCCGCTGAGCTCAAGCCTCATGGGGTCACCGTCACATGCCTGACGCCAGGAGCAACACAGACGAATTTCGCCCGGGCGAGTGGTATCGATCAGTTCGCCGGGAAGTCGCTGCTGCATAACATGTTTGAGAAGGGTAGGGCTGGCTCGCCGGAGGCAGTGGCCCGGGCGGGCTATAACGCGCTCATGCGAGGTCAGCGGCAGGCTCTGGCCGGCACCGGAGCACGATTCGCAGTGGCACTATCACGCCTGGTTGCACAGAGGCGGCTGCCTGCCCTGGTGAAACACCCATGACCGGTGACACTTTGGCGAGCCGTCCGGCGGATAGCTGATCACGTCAACACTTTTCGGCAAAAATAACCCATCGACACCGATCGCCGCCGAAGAAACCTTCGGACATCGACGAGGAAGATGCGCCACGGATCGCCAGCGATGCCAACTATGGGCTTGGCCCCTCGGTCTGCACAACCGATGTCTCGGGCGAAGGCGCGGGGGCTTCGGCACCATCCTGGGCAGCCGCCAAAAGCAGTCCGAAGCGCCGTTGGACGCCGTCGGCAATCCGCTCGGGATCGGGAACGAGGTCTGCCAGGGCGGTGAAGCCCAAGTCGAGGCTGCTTGCGTAACCGATGCAGTGAATGAGCAACCCTATGGGGACTCCCGCCATGCTGCGCCCGTACAGGTGGGTCACTTCCGCACCGGCGAGATAGAGCCTTTGCTCAGGACCGGGGATGTCGGAAACCATGTAGTTCGCCACGGTCGGAAGTGCGGCAAAAAGTGGCGTGTGCAGCAAGTGCGCCAGCACATGCCAGGTGCCGCCGGGCACCGCGTCGATCATCCGGTTCACACTGCCCACTATTTGGCCGGTGGCCTTGCGGCGAGTACGGCTTGTCGTGATGCGCTGAGGCTTGTTCTTCTGGGCCAGGCCCGAGATGACGAGAAGGTGTTCGACCGGATCGGTGATGTCCGACGGAATCGCAATCATCATGAAGGTGAAGTGATTACCAGCGCCTGCTTCGGCTGCTTCGTCGCGGATGTTGACCGGCGACACCACCCGCAGCGGCTCAGGGGGAAGCTCGTCAAGCCCGCGGAGATAGTCCGCTACGCCCGCGCTGGTCGCGGCAAGCAGGACATCGTTTAGCGTCACGTTGAAGCGACTCTTGACCCGTTGAACATCAGCCATCGGGATCGATAACAGTGCCAGCGAGCGTCTCGGGCTCGCGCATTGCCGATTGAACACGGTCTGCGGGGTATGGCCCGAACGACGTTGCGCCGTAGCGGGTTCCGCCGACTCTTCGCCGCCACGGGCTTGGCGGCTATTACCGTGGCCGGGCCGCAACAACCCGGCAACGCGCGGGGCAATGCCTGCAACCAGAGGCCGCGCCACGAGGAGGCCGCGGTATGCCAATCTGACCGGCGTAAGCATCTGCTCCGGTATCGACCTGACTAACATTTCGGCTGGTCCGGGGACCCGTTCACCGTCGACGCGGCACGCCGAGAGAGTCGGATCGACGGCCCGGGGTTCGTGGTCGAAGAGCTGAGCCAGCATCTCCATTCCGCCGACGCCGTCGACAGCTGCGTGGTGGATGCGAACAATGAGAGCGGTCGAGCCATCGCTGAGGCCGTCGACGTAGTACATCTGCCACAGCGGGCGGTCGTGTCGTAACGGCTCATCAAGCAAGGACACCGTCAAATCGCACAGTGCTGACAAGTCGTGCGGGGCCGGAGCGCCGACATGCTTGAGATGGCGATCGATCGAGAAGTCGGGGTCGGTCACCCACTGCTCATGGCCGACGCCGAACGGTGCGGCGACGCGGCGCCGGGTGAAGACGGGTATCCGCGGTATCCGCGCGGAAAGCTCGGTTTTGACCCGGCTGAAATCGTGACGGTCCGGTGCGGTGGATGGATCCAGCAGGAATATTCCGGCCCCGTCCATCGGTTGCTGCTCGGATTCAACGTTGAGCAAAAGGCGGTCCAAACCGCTCATCGCCTTCATCGCGCTGTCCCCTTACGGGAGCCGTGATCTTCTGCCGAACAGGACTATACGGGCTGTTATGCAACTCCAATACTGCGTCAGTTGCGGGAGCAGCCGCTGCCCGTTGCACCAGCGTGGTGTGTGTGGGGCCGTATACCGCCTCATTGCTGTACGAGATTCGTCCGATATAAAGTCCCAGTGATGAGAGGCGAACAGCGACCGGATGATCCGGTGCACACTGTTGACGATCTTGATCCGCGGACACCGGTGATTGTCGGGGTGGGACAAGCGGCTGAGCGTCTCCACGACGAGCACTATCGGGGGCGCTCACCGATCGATCTTGCCGTAGCTGCAGCGCGCGCGGCCGTTGCGGACATCGCGGTCGACAGCGCCGCGATCATCGCGGCGGTCGACACGATCGCGACCACGCGACAGTTCGAAAACTCCACTCCGGGGGCGGCCGCGCCGTTGGGACGATCAACGAATTTCCCGCGTTCGGTCGCCAGTCGACTCGGCGCTCAGCCGCGGCGCGCGGTGCTCGAAGTCAGCGGCGGCCAGTCCCCCCAACACCTTGTCAACGAGTTCGCCCGCGCTGTGCTGCATCGGCTGAGTGACGTTGTGCTGCTCGCCGGAGCCGAGGCGGTCTCGACGGTGCACCACTTCGCGCACCAACCCGACCGTCCTGACTTCTCCGACGACCCGCCGGGCGACCTCGAAGATCGCGGGTTCGGCCTCAAGGGATTGATCTCCCGTGAGCAGCTGATGCACGGGCTCGACGACGCGCCGTCACAATACGCGCTGCTCGAGAACGCCCGCCGGGCCGCACGCGGGGAGTCCCGTCGGCGGTACGCACAGGCAATGGGTGAGCTGTTCGAACCCTTTACGCACGTGGCCGCTTCGAACCCCTATTCCGTTGCGCCGCAGCCACATACGGCGAGGCACCTGGTGAACGTCAACGAACACAACCGGATGATCGTCGAACCCTATCCCCGTCTGGTCGTGGCGCGGGAAAAGGTCAATCAAGGAGCAGCCATCGTGCTCAGCAGCGTCGCAACCGCACGTGACCTGGGCATCGATCCCCGCCGCTGGGTCTTCTTGCACGGCCAGGCCGATCTCTGCGAACGAAACTTGTTCGACCGCCCCGATATCGGCCACAGCCCCGCAGCGGTGCAAGCCGTATTGCACGCACTGGAGGTCGCCGGAGTCACGCTGGAAGACATCGACTTCTTCGATTTCTACAGCTGCTTTCCGATCGCGGTGTTCAACGTCATCGACGGTCTGAACCTTGCCGCTGACGACCCCCGCGGCTTGACGGTGACCGGCGGCTTGCCCTTCTTCGGTGGACCGGGCAACAACTACTCGATGCATGCGATTGCGGAGATCGTTCGGCGAGTCCGCGCGGCACCTGGCTCCCTAGGATTGGTCGGAGCCAACGGCGGCGTGCTGTCGAAGTACTCGGTTGGCATCTATAGCACCGCGCCGCGAGAGTTTCGCAGGGACCGCAGTAGCGAGCTGCAGGCGAGCATCGACGCCCCACCCGCTGTTGCGCATGCCGTCCAAGCCGATGGCTGGGCAACGGTGGAAACCTATACCGTCAAACATCGCCGCAATGGCAAGCTCGGCGTGGTGGTTGGACGGCTCGAATCGGACGGCCGCCGGTTCCTCGCCAACACGGTCGAGGCTGACGAGGAGCTCATCTCGATGCTGGAGACGGCCGAGCAGCCGGTGGGTCAACGCGTCTACGCGAAGGCGTTCGGCTACGGCAACCGCGTCGCGCTGACCAAGGACCGGATGCAGGAGCTGTGCCCGCAGCGGTCCCCCGGTTTCCGCGACTCCTATGAGTACGCCGTGGTGCACCGTGATGGCCACCTCCTGGAGGTGACGATCAACCGGGAAAACGTTCGCAATGCGTTGCATCCACCGGCGAACGAGGAACTTGCCGAGATCTTCGATGCGTATTTCGCCGATCCGCAATTGTGGGTAGCGATCCTCACCGGCGCAGGGCGGGAAGCGTTCTGTGCCGGAAACGATCTGCGGTATTCGGCTAGTGGGAAACCCGTGTACGTGCCGAAGTCAGGATTCGCCGGTATCACCCACCGCAGGACCATGGCCAAGCCGGTGATCGCCGCGGTCAACGGTTTTGCGATGGGAGGGGGACTCGAGATAGCGCTGGCGTGCCATCTGATCGTCGCTGACGAGAACGCTGTCTTTGCACTCAGTGAGGTCAAGGTCGGACTCGTCGCCGGAGCCGGCGGCGCGGTTCGATTACCGCGGGCGCTGCCGCCCGTACTAGCCAACGAGCTGCTGCTGACCGGGCGTCAAATGAGCGCCAATGAGGCACTAAGTCACGGACTCGTCAATCGAGTCGCTCCGGCCGGCACCGCGATGACGGTCGCGCGGGAGTTGGCCGCCGACATCCTTGCGGCCTCGCCGACCTCCGTACGCCTCACGCTGCAGTTGGTCCAGGAGGCGGCGAAGGAAGCCGACGTGATCACTGCGATCAACGCGCCCAGTGACGTCATCGACGAATTGCTCTTCAGCGAGGACTGTTTTGAGGGCATGACAGCCTTCGCCCAGAAACGGCAGCCGCGGTGGAAGAATCGATGACGAAATCTTGGCAATGCCGCGCGACACCACTTCCCAGCGTTGGCGAAGTGGCGGCCGATACCATGCTTGTTGCTTCACGAGCCCGTTGCTACACCAGCGACCATCATTGATTACGGACGAATTCCGTACACGAACGCCCTAGGACACGTATGACTGAATCGGCCAACACCGGTGCCGGGCGGCCCCGGGACCCTGCTGTCGAGGAAAGGGTCCGATCAGCGGCCTGTCAGCTTTATGCCCGGGTCGGCTGGACGGGATTCAGCATCGACGCGGTGGCGCGAGAAGCACGGGTGGGCAAGTCATCGATCTACCTACGCTGGCCCGACGCCACGTCGCTGCTCTTGGACTCGCTGCAAACCCGTATCGACATGCCGCTGGATACCGATACCGGAACGGTCCGCGGAGATCTGCTCGTCCTTGCGCGGAACATCCTGGGCATGCTGACCAGCGATCTGGGAGACAGTGTCTTGCGGCTGGCCGCTGAGGCCCGGTGCGTTCCGGAGCTGGCACCACGATGGGAAGCCTTTGTCGCAGCCAACGTTTTGGCGGTACGGCGCATTACACGTCGTGGCGTCTCTCGAGGCGACCTTCCGCCGCGCACCCCGGTCACGTTGCTTCTCGACGCGATCTTCGGCGGTTTGCTCATGCACTACATGGCGACACCGCCGGGCCGCGCCGGCACACTGGGCAAGCGGGGTGATCAGCTCGCGGAATCTCTGGTCGACATGGTTCTTGCCGTCGTGACGGTTTGACTCGAAATGCGTCGCCGCCCGGCTAGTTTCACAACGCTACGACCTGCGTGCACCGGTGTATCGCCGGTCCAGTCCGTTGAGCGGGAACGTCTCGATCCACGCCAGTGACGTTTCGGGCACGCGCTGGTCACCGACGCGGCGAACCGATCCCGCTTGGCCGTGGTAGGCATCGCCGCGCGCCGCGGCAAGCGAGCGCATCTGACCCCGCTTCACGGCGGTAAAGCGCCACTGGCCCTCGCTGGTGGTGTAGAGGGCGGTGTCCACGTACCGGTCGTCGTCCAACTGCACCTCGGCGGTGAGCTCGGTGGACTCGACGATCGGACCGTCCTGATCTGCGACCACGGCGAAACCCCAGTGCTCCTTGCCGAGACACAGGGCGCCGAACTCATGTGAGCCGTCGTGGTAGATGTTGCCGAAGGTTACCCAGGCCAGCTCCACGGCATTGAAGAGGGGACCGTTGTTGTACATCTGGCCCGTCGGCCCGTAGAAGCTGTCCATCGAAACGAAGCCGTGGACTTCATGTCCCCTAACGTGACCGGCGACCCGGAAAGGTTGCGACGCATAGAGATTCCCACCGCGCTCGTCAATGTTGGGGGTATACCACTGATATCCCAACCCCAGTGGAGCGCCCCGCAGGTCGAGCAGCTCACCTTCGGACCAGTGAAATTGGTTGTCGGACACCGTGAACGAGAACGGTTGGCTGTACGGCGTGGGTTCGGCGGCCACTCTAAACGACGACTCATCCTGGTCCAGCGTCCAGCGAACCCCGGCCCCGCGGTGAGACGATTCGAAGGTTTCCGCCGCGATTTCGAGGTTATCGGCACCGACATTCGACGACAACTGCAGGCCACCGGACAGTTCGGTGTTGACCTTGCGCATCGGGGCCAAGAAGTTGCCCTCGTCATCGGTCAGGCAGCTCCACCAGTAGGTGGCCATCGGCCGCAGCCCGAAGAACTCGCGTTCGCACCAGGCATCCCGGGCCGCGAACTCACAGGTGCTGACCAGACTTCGGAAGTCGAAGTTGCCCCTGCGCCGAGACGGCCACCGCCAAGAACCTTGTGGGGAACCCATGTTCAGTGGGCAATCTTCTGCCGGAGGGCACCGGTCTCGACCAGCCGGCCGTTGTAGGTCTCCATGAGTGCCTCGGTAGTCTTCGGCCGCCGCTTTTCATCCACGTGGTGGACCCAGCCCTGCCGCCAGCGGTGGCCGGCCAGCAGGTCTTTCCGCACCGGGCACCGTCCGCCGGGGGCCGCCTCCCACAGCCAGGTCTCGCCGCCGCCGGTGTAGGAAACCATGGCCGGATAGGCGGACTCGGACGCCGGTTCCCCGTCAAGCTCGGCTGCCACGACAATGTCATGCGCTATCAGGGGTGGTCCATCGCTGCGGTGCACGATCATCAAGTTGAAATCTTCGGTGCCATGGATGAGGTGTCCGGAGTGCACCGTGCCGTCTTCGAACTCCGTCGCGAATGCGACCCATGCGGCTTCGAGTTTGGTGATTACCGGTCCGCTCATGAATCGTTTGCCGGGTTTGGAATGCATGCTGTCGTGGAAAACGAGCCCCGTGACGGGAACGCCTTTGATCTTCCCTGTGGTCTTGAAAAGGCGCGACGTGTACGCCATCGGGTCGTCTGCATCGGGGGTGAAGAACTGCAGTCCGGGCCCGACCAGCTCACCGGTCATGGACAGTTCGGTGCCGTCGTTCCACTCCATCCGATGATCGTCGACGGCCATCAGCGCCGCGCCCTCGGGAGTCACCACTTCCCAGCGGCCGTCGCTCTGGCGGTGCTCCACAGGACCCCCATACGAGCTGGTTTCGTCGGTGGCGTAGACGAAGTCACCGCCGATCTTCGACTCCGACAGGTGCAGGAACCGCGCCCGCTCGCTGTAGAAGCCACGGATGGGCCACCAGTAGTCGCCTGTTTCCGACCGGACCGAACCATAGAAGTACTGCATGTCCATTCTCAGTCCGGCAACGTCATTCCAATGGGCGTTTGCGGTCGGCTCGATCAGCGTCGCGACCGGTTGGAACCCGTAGTGTCCGCTGGTGCGAATGTGGTTATCTACCATGGTTTCTCATCTCGACGTGGCCCGGTCTGTGTGGCCGGGCGCAGGTTGTGGACCGTCAGCATTCACGATGTGCTGGCGGAGTCTGATCGATCGCGGCCTCGAGCAGCATTATCTCCCCGGTTGATCCGTCGACTTCTACCAGCGCGCCGGCGGGCAGCCGTTGGGTGGCATTGCGGGTATCGACCACGCAGGTGACGCCGAATTCTCGGGCGACGATGGCCGCATGCGACAGTGGGCCGCCGAGATTGGTGACAACGGCGCCGGCGTAGGCGAATGCCGGTGTATAGCCGACGTCGGTGACGTCGGCCACCAGCACCTCGCCGGGCAGCAGTTCGTCGATCGTGTGCTGGTCGACCAGGCGCACGCGTCCCTTGATCCGTCCGCCACTCACGCCCAGACCATGCAGCGACTGGCCTGGCTCCAGTCGCGACACGTCCGTCACCGCGGTCCAGGATTCGCTGAACGCCGGTGGCGGCCGCACCTGCGCCAGTCGAGCCATCTCGGCGCGCCGACGCGCCACCAGCCCGCGGGCGTCGGGCGGCAACGCCTCCAGCTCATCGACCTGGAAGAGGTAGATGTCGTCGATCTGATCGATGATGTCGCGCTCGACGAGCCGCCGTGCGTGGTCGCGCAGCAGCTGACGCAGAATCCACGTCGCCCGAACGACCTTGTCCCGGCGGATTTCTCGATCGCACAGCTGCCGTCCCGCCAGCCGCTGAGCCAGCCGGCCGCGTGCCGCGGCCATGGGTGGAAGGTGGTTTGCTTCGACCCTTTGCTGTTGGTGCGCAAGCGACTTGGCGATCATGCGGGCGAATTGCTCGGGATCGTCGCCATAGCTAACCGAGCGCAACTCACATTCGGCCGGCCCGCGGTGCCCGACCTTCGACAAATCGGCAACGATCGCCCGATACAGCTCGGGTGCGCGCTCCCGCGTTGCGCCAAGCACGTCGTGTTCGACCGAAAGCGCATCGACCGCCGCCGGATGGGCTCGCGCCAAATCCGTGAGCCGCTCCAGACTTTCGAGTGCCCGGCCACTGGCTACCTCCCGACCGGCGGCTGGCAGACCGCCACCGCCGAGGCGTGCTGCGGCGGTTGCCGAGGCCGTACACAACATTCCGGCCCACGCCGACAGCACCCAACCGTGCACCACCAAATCACGGGCCAACAAGATGAGACTCTCCAGGCGGCTGTCGTCGAGGTCGGACAACTCGCCGGGCACCAAGCCTTCGAGGCGGTCGACATCGCCGACGAACGTCGTAGATTCCCGCCGGGATCCGGCGACCAGTCCCAGGCCGGTCAGCCCGACCAGCAGCACGTCCGTCAGGCGCCTGGCGATACTCGATCGCTCGCGCGGAGGACGTTCACGGCCGAAGACCGGAGTATCGCCGAGCTCGCGTCCAAAGAATTGCTCGATCATGCTGTCAGGCTTGGTGCCCGGCATCGACTCAGCCATGTAGTACACCGACGTCACCCCGCCGTACAAGCGGTGCGCGAAGGTGCCAATCGCACGCGTGGCGACCTCTCGGCCGATGACGCCGCGCAGCCGCAGCCGACTAGCGATCGATACGCCGCCGGCCCGCAGACCTCGCACCGTCGACGACGCCGCGGCCGGTGTGAACGGTCCGGGCAGTGCCTCCGACAGGTTGGTGGCGACGAAAGTCGGGAACCGAGCGTCGATCGGTGTGTCGAATTCGCCGTTGCGGCCCTCGGGCCCGGCATAGTGCAGCGGTGCACCGTCGGCCGGTGCTTCGTCGATCGCAGGGACGTCGTGTACGAGCGCAATACGCCAGGGCAGGATGAAGACCTTCTTGCCGAAGACGACTCGACCACGAACCGCGAGTGCGAAGTCGTCCAGGCATTCCTGCGCATTCCAAGCAGGCGAGTAACCCCATTCGTGCACCAGCCGACTGGTGTCCATGATGGGAAAGTTCAACAGCAGCTCGAATTCTGCGGGTGACGCCTCGACGAGTCCGCGACGATAAAGCGCGCCCAGCCCGACGTCGATCAGCCCTTTGCGTGCCGGGAACAGCCGGCGGCCAAGTCTTGCGGTGATGTCACGGACGGTGGGCTCGCCCCGCGCCGCCAGATTCACCGGTCCGGTCTCGTGTCCCAGCACGGCGCGCACGAAGAGCCGGTGCACGTCATCGGTGTGCACAATCTGCAGTGGCCGGTCGGCGGAACCTCCGACGTTGGGAAACGCGGGCGAACCGAGCAAGCGCATGACAGTGTTGTCGACGTCACGACCGACCACGATGCCCGGACGAATCGCAACCCACTCCTTGCCGCAACCCGCGAGCAGCCCTTCGACATGCGCCTTGTGGAATGCGTAGAAATGATCAGATGAAGGAGCGAGGGGATCTTGTTCTTTGAGCCGGTTCCCACCCGATGGTCGGGCGCCGTAGGCCAGGACAGAGGACGCGAAGACGATCCGGCGGGTTCCTGATCGGTCCATCGCATCGAGAACGTTCTGGGTGCCGCCGATGTTGATGTCGCGGGTGAGTTTCGCATCGGGGTTGGAATTGACCACCCACGCGCAGTGGGCGACGACGTCGGCGCCGTTGACTGCCCGGTCAACGCTAGCCGCATCGCGGATGTCGGCCTCGACGAAATCGCTGTCGGAGAACCAGTTCCGGGGCCGGTGTCGGGCCAACCCGACGACCTCATGCCCTTCGGAACGCAGCCGGGCGGCGATACCGCGCCCGAACACTCCGCTTGCACCGGTGACGGCGATCCTCATGACGGTTGTTCCCAGGGAACGACGGAGGCGAGGCCTTCCAGCGATGTGGTTCCGCCGTGAGCGCGCCGGAGCACCAAAAAGTCTGCTCCCTGGTAGGCGCGGTGGTCGCGAGGGCCGAGCGTGATGATCGTGCCGGGTCCACCGGTACACGCAGGGATGCGGCGCAGCGTGTCCATCGCGTCCCGCAGCGCGGTCGGGGTGGCGTAGCGCATTCTCCCGAGCGCGAGAGCAAACGCATGGCCGATGTCGTATCCGGTGGATAGCCCCGAGGTCGCGTAGTCGTAGCCGAAACGCTTGCGGAACCTCTCACGCACCGCCGCGAACACCTCGTTGCCCTCGTGGTACTGGTCAACGCCGACCCAGCCCTCGAGCCGACGAGCGCGTTCTTCGCTGTAGGTGGCGCTGACGAAAGCGGTCGTCTGGATGCGCGGCGGATCCCACTCGATCTGTTCCAGCGCCGGGCGAATCCACTGATTCACCCCACCCATCCCCAGGTACACCAGCGCGTCCGGCTTCGAGTCGCGGCAGACAGTGAGCGCTTCCACCAGTTCTTCGACGTTGGTGGCCGGGTACACCGGAGGTTCGGCCGTGATGACCAGGCTGTGCGGCTGCAGCTCGTAGCGGAAGAATTCCGCATATTCCTCGCCGATTTGAGTGCGTTCCCGCAGCACCGCGATCCGACGGTGGCCGTTGGCCTGCAGCCAGGCCGCCAGCACTGCTGGCTCGTCGGCGAGCCCGCCGTTGGCGAACGCATAGGCGAAATCACCGACGAATCGGACCGATCCACAGATGGTGGCGGTGGGTACTTGCCGGCGCTCGATCTCGGGCAGTAAGGCAAGGCAGTTGTCGGAGGTGAACGGACCCACCACGCCGAGCACCCCGGCGTCCTCGACAAGCTCGCGATACGCCTTGATCAGTCCGTGAGCGGACGTCCACGGCTGTGCGTAGACCTCGCGGACCACCACCTCAACGTCGCGTTCGAGCAGACCGCGCGCCTTGACATCCTCGCTCGCCAACCGGACCGCATCCGGCCAGCAGTCGCTGAGCCCAGGATGTTCCGGGAGGTCGATCAGCACACCGAGTCGATATGGCTCGATCGGACGCCCGTGATAAACGGTGGCCACCTGTCAGCTCCCGGGGCCAGCAGGTGGATCACTGCACGAGCGCATCCGTCGTCGCCTTTCTGG
>JALHRH010000133.1 GCA_022841565.1 Mycobacterium sp.
CAACGCCGTGATCGACGACGATGAACGAGGTGACATCAGCGACCGGGCGGATGTCGGACATGCCGGACGACCCGAGACCGCGGTCGTTGACAAGCCGGCCAACGCAGGCGAGCAGGACCATCACGGTCACGCTCACTAGCGCTGACGCGTCACACGTGATCGCGCGGCAGTAGCAGCCAGACGGCGACCGCGGCGGCCGCGGGTACCAGCGCCATGAGCAGGCTGGTGGTGTGCAGTGCGGAGATGATGATCTCCCGGGTTTCCGCCATGATCCGGTGCGCCACCTCCGGATCGATTGCGCCGCCTAGATTGCGCCCGCCGTGAGCGCGCAACGCCTCCACGGCGTTGGCGGCTTGGGCAGGAGAGATACCGGTACCGGCGAGCGCTGCCCGAGCGCGTGCGGTGAAGAACGTGGTGGCCAGCAGGGTGACCACGGTGGGCCCCAGCGAGTAGAAGGACTGGCCGGCGCCGGGTTTGACCGCTGACACCGAGCCCTCCGATCCGGGGGCGGCGTAACTCATCATGACGCTGGCCTGGGGCGGTTCGATCAGGCCGGTGCCGGCACTGAGCATCACGACGCTCAACCCGATCACCATCAGCGATGTGTGCCCATCGAAGGTGGCGAAGAAGGCGGCGGCCAGGGTAAGCAGCCCGAGACCCCATAGCAGGGTGGCCCGCGCCGAGGTCGCGACCATCAGCCGACCCGCCATGACAGCCGCGGGTGCCTGCGCTGCGGCGGCCAGCATCAACAGCAGGCCCAACACGGCGGGGGAGTAGCCGCGGACCACCGTGGCGTAGTAGCTCAGGACGAGGACGAGCCCAGCGGTCAGGAAGTTGAAAGCCGCCCCGGCGATGATTGCCGCATTGAACGGTCCGGCCCGAAAGATCCGCAACTCCAGAGCCGGCTGGTCGGTGCGTTGCTCCCACCAGATGAAGAACGCCCCGGCGGACAGTCCGATCAACAGCGGCAGCGCTGCGGCGGCCGGGCCGTGGGCGAGGCGGGAAAGCCCGTAGACCAGGCCGACCAGCATGACGCCGGCCGCCGCGATACCGGGGTAGTCGATTCTGCGGTCCGCGATTCGGAACGTCTCGGGGACGAACCGCAGCGTGAGGGGGATGGTGATCAACGCGGCCGCTGGGGCGACCAGCAACGCCCAACGCCACCCCAGCGACTCGACCAGGACATTGCCGACCAGCGGCAGCGGGGCGACGACCAAGAATGCGGTTCCGAGGAAGAGGCTGATGGCCTTGGCCCGCTGAGCGGGCGGAAAGACGGCGTTGATGATCGCCAGCGACAGTCCCAGCAGGAAGGCGAAGCAGACGCCGGTCAGGGCCCGGGTCACCATCAGCATCACCGCGTTGACCGAGACCGCGGCGAGCAGACCGCTGCCGATCACGCCGACTAAACCGAAGAGATACATCCGGCGCTTGCCGTAGATATCGCCCAGGGTGCCGGCGGCCAGAATGGTTGCGGCCAGCGTGAGAGTGGCCAGGCTCGCGGTGAATCCGGCGGCGGCGGTGGACATGTGGAGGCCCTCACGCACCGGCACCAGGTTGCTGGAGAAGATGGTCGGGTCGGCGCCGGTGATGGCAAAGCCCAGTCCCATGGCCAGCACGGTCATCCGCTGAGCGGGCGTCAGGTTGTCCTGTCGGCGCCGTGTGTGAGTGCCTGCAGTGAGCATGGGGTGTTCCTCCGTCAAAGTCCGTCGAAGTCCGTGGGAGTCAGTCGAAGTCTCGGTGGTGTTATCCGGCTGCGGGTGAGCCCACCACGAAGCGGGGCCGGCGGAGCCCGCTGCGGGGTACGCCGGCGCTGCTATTGTCGGCGGCAGTGCTCAACGGCGGCAGACCGCCTAGCATGGGGGCTGCCGCATTGGGAGCAACTATAGAAGTGGACGCTAGCCCGGGGCTCGGCAAGCCCGTGGCGGCGTGGCCGATGTTCGGGGCTGCGGCGCCCCAACTACGCGGTACCGACAATGCCCCGATCGAACCGGCGTGACCCGAGGCCGCCGACACCATCCCGACTCTGCCCAGACCCGGCATCTTGAGTCCAAAGTTGGTGGCCGCCGACGCCAACGGCGCCACACCATCGGCGGCGGCCTGCCCCACCGACATGAATGACCGCATGACCGACGTGATGGACATCGTCGCCGACGTACTCCCCGCGGCGACCTCCATGGGTGTCAACAGCCCTTCTTCCACCGTGACCACGCCCGCGACTAACGGACGGGTGCTGAACCACTTCAGCAACGTCGGCACGGAGGTGATCTGCTGTGACAGTTTCACCGCGGTACTGGCAGCCGCCGGGGGGCCGGCCGCGCGCGCGACCTGCGGTGCCAGGGTGAACGGCGTCAATCGAGTCGCGGCGGCCGCGGTGCCGGCGTACCCGTACATCGCGGCGGCGTCTTGCGCCCACATCATGGCGTAGTGGGCCTCGGTGGCCGTAATCGCCGGAGTGTTCTGGCCCAGGATGTTGGTCGCTACCAGCGTCATCAACAGCGCGCGGTTGGCCGCGATCTCCGCCGGCGGCACCGTCATCGCGAACGCCGCCTGGTAAGCGGCCGCGGCCGCCCTCGCCTGACCGGCGGTCTCCTCGGCTTGCCCGGCCGTGACGCTCAGCCACGCCAGGTAGGGGGCGGCCGCGGTCGCCATCGCCACCGATGCCGCACCTTGCCACGGCCCGCCGGCCAGCGCCGAGACCACCGACCAGCATTGGGCGGCCGTGGCGTACAAGCCGGCGGATAGCCCGTCCCAGGTCGCCGCCGCAGCCAGCAGCGGCCCGGCACCTACCCCGGCATACATCCGCGCGGAGTTGATCTCCGGAGGCAATACTCCGTAGTCCATAGCCGTGGTCCCTGCTCAGCCGAGTGCAGCGGCGTTGGCGGCTTCGCTGGCGCCATACGAGGCGGCGTTGGTGCCCAACGTGGTCACCAACTGGTCGTGAATGGCGGCAGCGTGGGCGCTGACCTCCTGGTACAGCGCGGCGTGCGCGGCGAACTGCGCCGCGATCAGCGCCGACACCTCGTCGGCAGCGGGTGGAAAGACCGCGGCGATCGTGGCTGTCGCGGCCGCGTTGTGCGCGTTCATCGCCGAGCCGATGCCGAGCAAGTCGCCCGCCGCGGCGGTCAGCGCTTGCGGCTGGGTGGTCACGAAAGACATGCGCCTACCTCTCTGTGTGGTGGTCTCTGAGCTCCCTGCTGAGCTGCTAGGTGCTTTCTATGATCGAGACCACAGCGCTGTCCCCCAAGGGCGAAAATCGCCCAATCTAACCCAAGTCATGGTGCAAATGTGTGCGTCTGCCGCATGCCGATGCCGATGCCGATGCGGACCTGCGGTACGGGGGGCGGTTCCGGCAACCGCGCGCCTCGTTATCGCGCCCGATGGCAGCTCATCCCAGTCGCGTCGAGTGCTGGGGATTTTAGGCTCCGGTGATTTCCGGTTTATGCCGGAAGTGCTTGCTAATAGTCAGGTTTCATGGAATAGATCCCAAAGGCGTTGGCGCGCTGCGGGTTATCGGCCGGGCCCGCCTTCCGATTCCCCGAGTGCCCGCCCCGCGTGGTACCGGAGCAAGCCCTGCGGTCAACGCCACCGCTGTCGTGCCACGCAGCTTGGTGCGCAGCTTCGACGATGTGAATCGATTGTTCTCGACGTCATAAAAGAACCGCACGGGACGGAACGTCGCATACACCAGCAATAGGATGACCATCGTCAGCCGCGCTGTCCAGCTCTTGACGCCGTGTGCGTTTGTCGTCCTGGTATAACGCGTGATGTACCGGAAAAAGTCGCGTGCTGACGATTCCAGCCGACGCCCGGATATGCCCGCGATCATTGTCGGCTCGTAGGTTATCTCGAAATCGTTCTTGAACAGCGTCAGGGCAAGATCGATATCTTCGTGCAGTTGGTCTTCGGGATCCAGGTGGGCCAGATGACGGACCGCCTTCCATGCTGAGTTCCGGATCGCCATGTTGGCCCCCAGGAGAAACCGTTGATCCGTTGCATTGCGCTGCAGGTAGCTACGTATCGTGTGGTCACCCCAGAAACCCAGCATTCGCAGGGGCATGTCGTAGTAAAGAACCGGACCGGTCGCCGCGTCAACGGCGGGGTCGACAAATCGGCGCCGAATTGTCTTTACCCAGTCATTGGTGATGACGGTATCGGCGTCGATGCGGCCGATGACGTCGCTGCGCGCATTATCGAACCCATGGTTACGCGTCGGGATGAGCCCTTGATGCTCATTCTGCTCGAGCAGGCGAATGTTGAGCTGCGGGTTGAATCGTTGATACCGGCGCACCACCGCCAGGGTATCGTCGGTCGATTTGTTGTTCACCACGATTATCTCGTCGGGCGGGGACATCTGGGCGATGCATGATTCCAGACATCTGCCAATCAAGCGTTCCTCGTTATAGGCCGGAATGACGATTGCCACGGACGGTCGATGTGATACGACCGCGGGCGAAATATCCGGGGCACGCGTCAATGCTAAGGATGAATCGTTCAAGACCTTTTCCCACCCGCTCGTTGCCGTACCGCTGCCCGGCACGTTGCCCATTACCGCCGCAGACGGCTATGGCTGTCGACGATGTGTGGTCCATGATCGTGATCGGCGCCGTTGCCGTCCAGGGGCTAAACCTCCCAATCCGGCCGACGAATGGTGCAAGAGTGTGCACTGCCGGTCTAGGGTGAGGGGGTGGTTTTGCAACGCCCGTCGCCGCGGGTGTCTGAGCTGATCCGGCAGGGCGCGCGGATGGTCCTTAACGCTCCTGCGGAGTGGCTTGAGAAATTCGATAGGGCATCCATGGAGTCCAGCCCGTCGGTTGGTGAGGACCCGGTGCTGGCGGAGGCCACCCGCCGCAGTATCCGATCCAGCCTGATGCACTGGGCCGCGGCCAATGTGAGTAATCCGGGCGCTCCGGTGCCGGCCAATCTGGGCCCCGAGCCGCTGAGCATCGCGCGCGACATGGCACGCCGCGGCCTAGAGCCGTTCACCTTCCGCCCGGCGCAGCGGGTGGGCTGGCAGCTCTGGATGGAGATCGCGTTTCAGCTCACCGCCGATCCTGAGGAGCTGCGCGAGCTTTTCGAGGTGTCGTTCCGCTCAATCAGCGATTTCATCGATGCCACGTCGGCCGGCATCGCCGCCCAAGTGCAGCGGGAGCGCGACGAACTGACCCGCGGTACCCACGCCGAACGTCGTGAAGTAACCGCGCTGATCCTCGATGGCGCCCCCATCAGCCGCCAGCGCGCCGAAGCGCGTCTGGGCTACGCCCTCAACCGTTCCCACACCGCCGCCGTGATCTGGAGCGACGATCCCGACAGCGACCTCAGCCAGCTCGACCGAGTCGCCGACGCTTTCGGCCACGCCGCTGGGTTCGCGCGGCCGCTCGCGGTGATCGCTAGCGCCGCCACCCGTTGGGTGTGGGTGGCCGACGCCACCCTTGACGTCGAACGGGTGCATCAGGCGGTCAAGGACACCCCGGGGGTGCGAATCGCGATCGGCACCAAAGCGAAAGGAATCGAAGGATTCCGGCGCAGCCACCTCGAGGCGCTCACCACGCAGCGCATGGTGGCGGGGCTGCATTCTCGGCAGCGGGTCGCGCTTTTCGCTGACGTCCAGTTGATCGCCCTGATCACCGGAAACCCGGAGTCTGCAGACGATTTCATCAAGAACACCCTAGGTGATTTCGAGTCCGCCAGCCCCGAACTGCACAAGACGGTGCTGACGTTCATCAACGCGCAATGCAGCATCGGGCGTACCACCAAACTTCTCTATACCCACCGCAACACGCTGCTGCGCCGGCTTGACCGTGCTCAGCAACTCCTGCCTCGACCATTAGAGGACAGCAGTGTGCACGTTGCCGTCGCGCTCGAATCGCTGCAGTGGCGCGGCAAACCTGCTGATGTCTAGGTTCGCCGGGGCAGCCCAGGTAGCTCCGCGTTGCGGACCTCTTTTTCTTCGCTAGCTGGCCCATCTCCCATCGACGGGTCTATAAAATTTCGGCCGCATCGAATGAAACAAACGATGTCTCACCCTTTGACTGGCGGGCATGGTTTTTGTAGATTTCAGACAGCAATTTGTTGGCGGACAAGTGATTCCGCAGGTCATTTTGTGAGGGACGATCATGCAAAAGCTCGTCGAGGGTCTGTCTCCTGGCGTATTCGTTCTGACCCATATAGAGTTCGGCCTCATGTCCTTCCAAGTCTGTTTCTCCGAACCGGATCTCTTCGAATGCTTTTCCGCCGATGAGATTTGAATTTCTGAATATGTAAATATCAAAATGGTTTGCGCCACCCGTATCGTAGCGAGACAAACTCTGCCCTTTCGATTGCTGCGATTGGTAGGAGTGAATCTGCACCGACGCCAACGGGCCGACATGAATATTGATATATTCATGCCGCAATCGTCCGTTTGATTTATAGGTGTCCGTGGGCAGAGCTGCCCAAGCTCGTTGTGAAAAACCTGTCTGGATCAGCGATAATTGCGCAGTCGTCAGTATTTTTCCGTTCCTTCATCGCCTGCAGCTGCGAATAACTGTCAACTTCGCCAAAATCGTTCAGCTGCTCATCATGCATGTAGGTTCCGAATGCGGCGGCTGTCGCTTTACCAAAGAAGCGCTCGTACGTATCTTGGGTGATGGCTGCATGCTGATCCGCAGGACGAACGTACTGAGAAAACAATGTTATGGTATCGGGGGTTTTATCTTTCGCCTGGCTGCTTAATTTCAACAGGCGCGTTAGTAGGTCCACGAAATGATATTCGGAATGCATCAGTTTGCCATAGCCGTACTTATAGGGGTAATTTTCGCGATAGACAAATTCGTCCGGCATATTCCACATACCATCGGAATGATGGATGGAAATATACGTAAGTGGAGCGTCGTACTCTTCAATTAGTGACTCCAGTACCTCAAAAACCTTGCGGTAACCTTCGTGGTTCCGGCGCTGACTTTGCACCAATACCCGTGACTTTGGATGCTGGCTTGTCATCGCTGCCAAACTAGTAACATCGTCATAAATATTCCCTGCTGCCTTGATTGACGTCACCAGGCCAACCGGAGCTGTAACCGGTTTGTCCGTCATTACATGGATACCGCGCTTGATGCACTCCTCGATATATACTTTATGGGCCTTGGGTTCGGTCGCGATAAGGGCCTTGTTGATTTCGTATTTTTTGAGATTGTCAGCCGCCAGCGGATCAATTGTTCCCGGCATGATCTGAGAGTCTGCTTCCAAGCATACGACATGTTCGGGTTGGACTTTTTGCTTTTCGAGGAATCCTTCAACGGTTTTTTGCTTCGTCTTTAGTTCAACCAAGAGTTCAAAGTTGGCCGACGGATCACCGTGAAAATAATCCGCCAGATACGGGTAGTACACCGTCCTGGCATGCGGTCCCAATCCGATCAGTGCGATTCGGTTTGTCATCATCCTCCAACGTCAATAACTCATACAACCCGAGCACCGCCGCGGTCACCGCCCTGACCAGCGCAGACACGCCAACATCAAGCTTCCCGATCGACGGCTGTAGTACCAGATCCGCCCGGTCCACGAATTCCGCGGTCCCAGGCATTCCGAATTGAGGGCCCGAATGGTCCGTAGGGCGCAGCGGGCGCCGGAGCATCTTGCTGTCGCATCTTGCTGTCGTTATGTGTTGTGGTCGGCGTCAATCTGTGTGGGTGGAGGGCAAGAATGTTCCGTAGGCGTGGGACTGTCCGAGATCGGTTGCGTAGCCGGACGGTCCCGTGTAGGCGACGCGGCCGTTGATGAGCACGGCGTCCACGGCGCCGTCGTTGCGGTTGACCACGCGGTCGAGTCCGAAGGCGTCGGGGGCCGGCGCCTCGGTGATCTCGAACACCTCGTCGGTGAGCCCTTCGGGGTTGATAACGACCACGTCGGCGCGGGCGCCGGCACGGAGGCGGCCGGCGTCGACGCCCCACCAATCGGCCAGATCCGAGGTCAGCTTGCGCACCGTCTCGCCGACGGTGATCTTTGGTCGCGGCGATTGCGCGGCTCGTTTGGCCATCGTGAGGGCGCGCAGCCCGAAGTTGTAGTTCGCCAGGCTGCGCAGGTGTGCCCCGGAATCGGCAAAACCGATGTGGGTGCCCGGGCTGGCCAACAAGTCAAGCACGATGTCGGGGCGATGATTGCCCACCACGGTGTACCAGCGCAACTTCTCGCGCCAGGTAGCGGCCAGATCGAGGAATACCTCGGCGGGGTGCTGGCCGCGCTCGCGGCTCAGCTCTTCGAAGGTGCGGCCCACCACCGACGAATCGGGGCAATCGATGATCACCGCGTCGTCGAAGCGCCGGTTCCACAGCCCGTTCATCATGAATCCGCCCATGTCCTTGATGAACTGGGCCCGAAATTTCGGGTCGCTCACCAGCGCGTACTGGTCGTCGGCGGTGCGCAGGTTGCGCAGCGTGACGCCGGTGCTGAACTCCTCGAACGCAGCGAAGTCCACCCCGTCGACGTAGATCGTCATCGGGCCGGGCAGTGCCTGAAATCGCAAGTCGCCCTTGAGTACTCGGTTGGTCAGATAGGCCAGCAGGCGTGACACCCGATGCAGCATCGGGTTGGACTTGAAATCCATCGCGGTGAGCAGGCTGGTGCGCAGCGGACGGCGGCCGATGCCGGCCGCCGTAAGCGCGAACGCCAGCACGTTGACCTGGGTCTCGGCGTTGGGCGCGCTTTGCAGGATTCGGCCCCGCCGGCGCAATTGCTTGTGCAGCCGTCGGTACTCGCGCCACCGGGCGAACGTCGAGGGCAAGGGTTCTGCCCAGGCCCGGTCGCCGGCCAGCTTGTCGCGACGGGTGGTCATTGTCGACAACCCCAAGAAACCCTGGTCCAGCGCGTCTTCGAGAATCCGTTCCATTGCCGCCATCTCGGCGTCGCTGGGACGAAAGTGCTTGTCGGTGGCGGCTGCCAAGCCCAGCACGCCGACCCGCAGATCGCTATGACCCAACATGGCCGCGACGTTGGGGCCCAACGGCTGCTGTTGTAGCCACTGCCGGTACTCGCCGGGCGTGCTCCAGGTCTTGCTCTGCCGCAGGATCGCCGTGATGCCCGAATGCGGGATGGCCTCCACCCGAGCAAACAGGTCCGCCGAATCGTCGGCGTCCACAGTCACCATGCTCAGCGAACAGTTACCGGTGACCACCGTGGTCACTCCATGCCGCACCGACTCCGGCAGCCCGGGGGAGGTCACGATTTCGGCGTCGTAGTGGGAGTGAATCTCCAAAAAACCTGGCGTGACCCATTTTCCGTCGGCGTCGATCACCTCATCGAAGCCCGCGGGATCCAGCGGCTGCGCGGACACCGCGGTCACCACCCCGTCGGCAATCGCGACGTCACCGACCGCGCCTGCTGACCCGCTCCCGTCGAAAACCAGCCCGCGCGAAATCAGAACTCGTGGGCCCGGCGTGCCGAGGGCTGTTGTGGTGTTCATTGAGAATCCTTTCGGCTGTCCCGACGTGACGAAGTGCTCTTCATGATCGAGACCACGGCAGCGCTGTCCAAGGGTCAAAATCTCCCGATTCACTCGGAATATGGTGCAAAAGTGCGCAACTTCGACCCGGGTGGGTGACTAAGCTGATGTGCAGTCGCCCAACCGGGCGTGAATGAGGTAATTCCCTGCGCCACAACATGTCCCGCTACACAGTGCGCAATCGGCGGGACCAGTCGATGTTGGGTGCGGCCTTGAACACCGCAATAAGATGACTGCCGACCACAAGGAGATCAACATGACCGGTGCCGCCGATGCCATCTACACCAACGGTGACATCGTCACCATCGACGACGAGCAACCAATGGCCGAAGCGGTTGCCGTCAAGGATGGCCGCATCGTCGGCGTCGGGACTCGCGACGACGTTGTAAAGCAGCAGCAAGGGCCGGCAACGCGCCGGGTTGATCTCGACGGCAAGACACTACTGCCGGGCTTCCTCGACCCGCACAGCCACTACATCAATGCGCTCACGGTGGCCAACCAGGTCAACGTGTTCGCGCCGCCGGCCGGTCCCGGCGCAGATGTCGACGCCATCGTCGCGGAGCTCAACCACTTCCGCGACACGCGCAACATCGGTGAGGGCGAGCTGATTATGGGCTACGGCTATGACGAGACGGTGATGCCCAATGGCCGCACGCTGCATCGAGAAGACCTCGACCGGGACTTCCCAACCAACCCGGTGCTGGTCGGGCACGTTTCGCTGCACGGGGCGGTGCTCAATTCGGCGGCGCTGAACAAGTTCGGCATCTCGGCGAGCACAGTGACGCCGCCGGGCGGCATTATCGTGCGCAAGGAAGGGTCGCAGGAACCCGACGGGCTGGTCATGGAAACCGCGTTCCTGCCGATCTTCGGTTCGCTACCCAAGCCCACCCGGGAGCAGGAAGTCGAGTGGAGCATTGCCGGCCAAGAGCTGTACGCGGCGGCCGGTATCACCACCGCCCACGAAGGGTTGACCCACGCGGCGGACATCGCCGTGCTGCAGCGGGCGGCGGCCGGGGGCGCCACCCTCATCGACGTCGTCGCGTACCCGTTCATCCTGGAACTCGACGCGGTTCTCCACGACAACCCACCCGACACGTTCGGGACCTACCGCAACGGCGTCAAGCTCGGCGGCGTGAAAATCACCCTCGACGGTTCGCCGCAGGGTCGAACGGCGTACTTCACCACCCCTTATCTTGTCGACGGACCCGGCGGAGAGAAGAACTGGACCGGCGAGCTCGGCTTCCCGCAAGAGACCGTCAACGCGTGGTTCAAACGTGTCTACGACCTCGGCCTGCCCCTGAACATTCATGCCAACGGCGACGCTGCTATCGACGTCCTCCTGGCGGCGCACGAATACGCCGCTGCCGGGGACCTCGCCAAAGACCGCCACACGACGGTCATTCACTCCCAGTTCGTGCGCCCCGATCAGCTCGACAAGTACGTCGAGTACAACCTGATTCCCTCGCTGTTCACCGAGCACGCGTTCTACTTCGGCGATACGCATGTCCGGCTGCGCGGCGAGGAGCAGGCCCATTTCCTCAGCCCGATGCGGACCGCCATCGACATCGGCTTGCGTCCGACCAATCACACCGACTTCAACGTCTCGCCACTGGACCAAATGGTCGTGGTGTGGACGGCGGTCAATCGCGTTTCGCGCAGCGGCGAGGTGATTGGCGCCGACCAGCGCATCACCGCCCTGGAGGCGCTCAAGGCGATCACGATCAACGCCGCCTACCAGTACTCCGAGGAGCGGTTCAAGGGCTCCATCACGGTGGGAAAACTCGCCGACCTAGTCATCCTGGACGACAATCCACTGACCGTCGACCCGATGAAGATCAAAGACATCAAGGTTCTGGAGACGATCAAAGAGGGCCGCACGATCTATCGGAACCGTTCCTAAACACTGAGCGAAACTGAGTTTTTCTTGGTGGGCGGCCCCGAACGGTGTTGGGCCGCCTGACGTTCCGCGTTCTTCCCCCCGGATGGCCACGCTCGCGGCATGGTGAGGAGTGGTCTAGCCGCGCATCCGCAACTCGGTGCTGCTGCGCGCCCCGCCAATCCGACGACAGGCCCGGGGTACCCCACCCGGGCCTGCGTCGTCTTCCAGCAATCAGGCCGAGCGCCGGATTCCGCGGTTGCGCCCAAGGGGGCCCTTCAGCAGCATTTCTCGTTCGGATTCCGATAGCCCGCCCCACACTCCGTAGGGCTCGCCGACCTCAAGCGCGTGGGTACGGCACTCATCGATCACCGGGCAGCGCCGGCACATCTCCTTGGCCCGCTGTTCGCGCTGCATCCGGGCGCGGCCACGCTCACCGTCGGGATGGAAGAACATCGAGGAGTCGACGCCGCGGCACAACCCCTGCAACTGCCAGTTCCAGGTGTCGGCGTTGGGTCCAGGTAGCTGTTCCGGCTGTGGCATTGTTGAGTCCCTCTCTGCACGGCACACCTGAGTGGGCAGGCTCGCGAACGAGGTGTGTGCAACTGAATGGCAGTGGCGTCACCGATGACTACACCGAACACGGTAGACGCTAGGTGGGCTATCGAAATCCAGTCAATAGGCCCGTGGTGCGTCAAAATACGGGCCCGTTGTTGAGGAATTAACTCCACGTTCATCTGTGACGCTTTTGGCGACGGCTAGGTATGCTAACCGGGTCGGCTCGTAGGGGTAAAACACCAGCTCAGGGCGGTACTGTGAACAAGCGGTAATTGGCGCCAAGGCCACTGTGAGTAATATTCCGGTAACACGGAGCCCACAAAGTTTTTACCCACGATTCGTAGATATCACGGTGATTGCAACCCGTCATACTCGCGAGTTTGCGCGACACCAGCCGCGCCTGCGGCGAAAGGCGCCTGCGGCGAAAGGCGCCTGCGGCGGGAGGAAAGGTCGCCCCGACTTATGCAGGCTGGCCGATCCCGAGCTGGTTCGCCAGTTGGGTGGCCAAACTCACCAACTGGGCCGCCAGCGCTGGGTTGCTGGCCTGCAGTTGCGCGAACGCCCCGAACAACTGGGCGGCCAACGCCGGGTTGGCCTGTACCTGGGCAACGAGGCTTGTCACCAACTGCGGATTGCTGGCCAAAAGCCCGAATATGTTGGTCACCAAGGCGGGATTGCTCGCCAACACCGGCACCAAGCTGTTCAACAACGCTGGATTACCGATAGCTCCGGAAACGAACTGGGACAATAGCGCCGGATCGCCGGCGAGCAGCCCGAGCTGTGACGCCAGGGCCGCGTTCTGGACAACGCCGATCGTTTTGCCTGCCTGGTCGAGCACCGCCGTGGCGGCCTGTGTCACGCCCGCGGTCAGGCCGTTGACTGTGCTCGTAACCTGGCTGAACACCGGAGCGACGGCCGCGGTCGCGGCGGCGAACACCGGGCTTTGGGCAAGAGGCGCAATAGCCACATTCGCGGTCGCTACCGCCGAGGTCGCGGCGGTCGTGGCCGCCCTGCTCGCCGTCACCAGAACCGCACCGACGTTGGACACAGTCGTCTGGAGCCCGGCCACAACCGGTAAGGCGGTGATGGCGTTCACGCCTATCAAGCTTGCGATCAGGGCGTACTCGATCGCTGTGGCAGCGGGTGCGGGCGGCAGCGTGGCGGCTTCGAGTCCGGTCGCCGCGCCAACCTGACCTGGCAGGGCTTTCAGTGCGTTCTGCCACGGCACCAGCTGCTCCGCGACCGTACTGGCGCCACAGTGATAGTCCACCATTGCGGCCACGTCCTTGGCCCACATCTCTTCGTACTCGAACTCCTCGGCCGCGATCGCTGGCGCGTTCAGGCCAAAGATGTTGGAGAGTGCCAGCGATACCAGTCGATTCCGGTTGATCGCGATCTCAACCGGATGTACGACGGCAGCCCGGGCGGTCTCGTACACGGTCGTCATCGCTCTGGCCCCCGTGGCCGTGCCGCCGGCCTGGGTGGCTGCCCCGCCGAGCCATTCCGCGTACGGCATGGCTACCGCAGTCATCGCGCGAGCGGACGGACCCTGCCAGGACGAGGCCACAAGGTCTGAGATCAGCGATGAAAACGAGCGCGCTGCCGAACCCAGCTCGTCAGCCAACCCTTCCCAAGCCGCCGCGGCGGCCAACATTGGTGTGGGGCCCGCGCCGGCGTACATCAGGGCTGAATTGACCTCCGGCGACGACAGCAAGAAGCTCATTGCAACATTCCTTCCTGGCCGGTCTTTCCGGCCTGCCGCCACCGCGATGACGGCCTCGAGGATTTACTACCCA
>JALHRH010000134.1 GCA_022841565.1 Mycobacterium sp.
CGGCACTCCGGTCACCATCCACCTCACGGTCACCGACGTCGACACCAAGTTTCAGCGGGCGCTCGATGCCGGCGCCACGGTGGTCATGCCGCTGGACGACCAGTTCTGGGGCGACCGCTACGGCATGGTCGCCGATCCGTTCGGGCACAACTGGTCCCTGGGCCAACCGGTCCGCGAGGTCAGCATGGAAGAGATCCAGCAGGCGATGTCCGCGCCGCAGTCGGGCTAGCGGCGTGGGGGTTTGGAGCCTCATACACAGGTGAACGTCGGCCGCGGTTAGGAATTGGTCCTGGTCGTGGAGCCGACAGATGTGGGTGGCCCAGCGGAGTTGCAGCGTACGAGTCATTCTGACCTGGCGGTCGACCTGTAGGGATGAAAATTGTGTGGTGGTCGCCCGTCGACGCCGTCTAACACTGTGGTCCCGGAGGCCGTGTATCGAGCCGGGCGTCGGATGCCGCGTTTGGGCCCTTCACTGTTGCCGTTAGTTCGAGCACGAGGATCAGACTCGTTGTCCCAATGCGATATCCGCGGGCGCCTACACCCTTTTGGCGGGCGATGCTGGCCGCGCTGGTGGCCGGTGAACGCGATCCGAAGGTTCTTGCCCAGCTGGCCCGGTGACGGATGCGCGGCAAGATCGATCGGCTCGAGCAACAAGATCCACCCCCACCCCCGTACCCTGTCAACGAGGTGATTGCCGAAGCGACCGACCTCGACGGCAACCATGTTCTTCTCCGACGCGGTTACTACGATGGGAAGAAGGGATTCGGGTGGGACAAGATATTTCACAAACATGGTGTGACCAACCCCGATGTGTTCAAAGACTTGATCTCGCACAGTCGGCCGATAAGCAATAAGGACGGCGAGCTTATCTACAGGGTCGCGATCAATCGAGCCCGGTGTACATCGCAGCTTGGAGGGCTTTATACGTCTGCGACGACACCGGCGAGAGCCTGGAGATGATGATCGTGGTCGATACCACCAAGAACCGTTGGGACGTACCCGACGGGGGGCAGAAAGGGGTAATCACCATGTATCCCCTCCCAGGCGGTAGCGGAGTGGTCGAAGTGAAACCAAACTGGACAATGGCCCCGCCATGGGTGAGCAGTAATGTGCCCATCAACTAAATCCCCGCCACCGCAGGACGAGTTCGCCGCAGATGTGCTGCGAAACCTGTTGCTTCACATCAACCAAGAGAACGCCGAGGGGCATGACCCCTTCCTGGTTTCGCACGGATGGACTGAGGGACCGGTGATGTATCTCGTGTACAAAGCCCCACCCTCGGACATCACGTGGGGGTTGGTGCGCGACACCCGGGAGTCGAACATCGAGCCTGCGCCATGGCCCTCGTTGGAGGTAGCAGTGCGGTACTACTACCTATTTGACCTCTGCGAGGGTCGAGTGTCCGCATCTTTCAGCCACCCAGGACGCCCCGATACGATTCTGTGGCACGGCGATCAGTCGTATGACACCGATCCATGCTCAGGATTCCCGCAGCAAACCTCGGACATCCCCGAGGCGTACCGCTACACACCGCCGCCCCTACCCAAAGCGGACACACGACAGGAACCCCCTCCGGCTATCGAACCCCGCCGCTACGCAAACCCGCTATAGGAGCATCAACGACATACAAACACCCCGACGAGCGGCACCGGTTGGCGTCGGCATCTTCAGTGGTTGAGGCCGTTGCGCGCCAAGTCACCAATCCAGTGCAGGTTTCCGCAACGGACCCTGCCCCAATGGCTAACCAGCCTAGGAGTGCCTGGGCTGGCGCCTGGGTCAACTCCCAGCCCGCCGAAGCCGTAAAAGCGAACTCCTCTGGGTTGCTGTCAACGATCTTTGCTCTCGAATGCTCTCTAAGAATTGAGAATTCAACACACACAAGCGCTTCCACATCACCAACGAATAGTGGAAAGTTGACTGCCGCTCTCAGCGGCGGAACCGAGCCGCCAGGCGTCGTCGCCATGACGGCTCCTGCGGCGCGGTGGCCGCTACCGCGAGCATGTCGGTGACGTCGGTGAACTTGATGCGCGGACGGTCATCGGCGTTGCCGCGCGCCACCTCGGCCGCGTCGATCGCTCGCCATCCCGCCGAGTCGACGACATCGGGTTGACGCGCGGCCACCAAGCTGGCCAGCGCCGCCGGCCCGGCCACCGGGTCGGGCAGGGTGCCCGCGTTGAAGTCGGCCACCAGGGCCTGAACGGTCTGGAACGAGCAGGACTTGTTGGTGCCGATGAAGCCGGTGGGCCCGCGCTTGATCCAGCCGGCGACATAGGCGCCGGGAACCGGTTGGCCGGTGCCGGGGTCAACGACCCGTCCGCCATTATTGGGGACAATGGCCGCCGCCTCGTCGAACGGTAGATCGCGAATTCCCTTGCCACGGTATCCAATCGACGTCAGCACCAGACCGGCGTCGATTCGGCTAGGTTCGCTGGTGCCGGCGCGAACGAACTCGACGCCGGTGGCCCGCCGCTCACCGAGGATGCGTTGCGGCGTCAGCCCGTAGGCCAGCCGGATGCGCGGTCGCGACGCCGAGCCATCGCCCAGCGCACTCAGGATCTGCAGCTTGTGCCTGGTGAGAGGATCCGATTCGGTGGCTAAATCCGCACCCACCCAGCGCAGGTCCTCGGCGTCGAGCACGACGTCGCAGGCACCCGCGAGCCCGACCAGCTCGGGCAGGGTGAACGCCGAGTGGGCAGGGCCGCGACGCGCCGCAATCACCACCTCGCGAACGGCCGACGTACGGAAGGCCTTCAGCGCGTGGTCGGCGATGTCGGTGCGGGCCAGCTCGTCCGGGTCGGTGGTCAGCACTCGCGCCACGTCCAGTGCGACATTGCCATTGCCGATGATCACCACCCGCTCGTGACTCAGATCAACTGGCAGGCCGGCATATTGGGGATGACCATTGATCCATGCGACCAACTCGGTGGCCGTGCCGGTGCCCGGTAGATCCATCCCTTGGACATCGAGCCGACGATCGTCGGGCGCACCGACCGCGTACAGCACGGCGTGGTGGTGGTCCAGCAGTTCGGCGTGACTGATGTGCCGGCCGACCTCGACATTGAGGTAGAACCGGAAGCGACGATGCCCGGCCACCCGATCGAACAAGTCCGTGACTTTCTTCGTGTGCTGGTGATCGGGCGCCACGCCGGCGCGCACCAGACCGTAGGGCGTGGGCAGCTGCTCGAAAACGTTGACCCGCACGCCGTGTTGCACCAGGAGTTCGTCGGCGGCGTACATCGCGGCCGGTCCGGACCCGACGATGGCGACGGTGAGCGGCTGGCGCCGCGCGCGCACCTGCGCGGCCGGGATTACCGGCGCCAGTTTCGACGTCGGGGGCAGCTTCACATCAGCGGGCCGGTCCGGATAAAACGATGCGTTGATCTGCACAAATGGCAGCTGTCTGGCGTCCAGTCTGCTGTCCGGGGCGATCGCACCGACCGGGCACGCCCCGACGCAGGCTCCGCAGTCCACACAGGCCACCGGGTCGATGTAGAGCATCTCCGATGTCGCGTAGCCCGGCTCATCCGGAGTCGGGTGGATGCAATTGACCGGACACGCGAAAACGCAAGACCCGTCATTGCAGCACGACTGAGTAATTACGTGCGGCATAAAGCAACTCGCAGATCAGTTAGCCAGCCGGCGCAGCGGCCAGGTGTTGGCGTTGCGGCTCGCTGCGGTAGCGCGACGGCTCGCCGTTGATTCCGCAGATCCGCCACATGAGTCGAGCGGAGCGGTTTTCCATCAGTCCGGTGTCGTGGGCCAACATCCGTACGTCGGCGAACATGTCACGCAACCACTTTCGCGACTCCGGCGACCGGAAGAAGATTTCCTTCCGCACCGAACGCGGAATGTCGAACTCCTGCCAGAACGCCTTCGGCGGAATCAAAATCGCGTTGCACAACGTCCGCATGGTGAGCGGAAAGAACAATGACACCCAGAATCGTTGCCGGCGAGTCAAATTCGGCAACCGCCGACGCAGGAACTCGTGAGCGAACGAGATGTGACGCGCTTCCTCGGCCACGTGAATGGCCATCACCCGCTCCATGATCGGGTGCAACGACTTGCCTTCTCGTAGGACCTGCTTCTGGGTGTGGTCGATCGGCTCTTCACCGGCCAGCACGCCGATGAAAAACGCCACCGGCAACGGGCCCGCCACCAACGGGACCAACGGCGAGATCCAGCGCAACCGCCGCGGCATCCCCGGCACGTCGGCGCCCACTCGGTTCACCATCTCCTGGAACATCATGGTGTGGTTGCACTCTTCGACCGACTCGTGCAGGCAATACCGATATTCCGGTGACCCGTTGGGCACCCAGAAGGTGTAGTTCATCAGCCCGCGGATCAGGATGGACTCGAAGTGCAGGCCCACCTTGGCGACGTTCGCCTGCCGCCACATCCCGATCTTGATTTTCTTCTCGTCCGGCTGGGCTTGATACCACGGGTGGCGGCCCAGCGGATCGGTGGCCGGGAGGATCCACCGGGAATCGTTGTCGGTGACAGCGAATTCCGGTGATTCCCATTCGATGTCGGTGTACGGATTGAAGTTCCGCCGCACAGACCCCTCGGACAGTGTGGCGAGCATCTCCACGTACTCCGCGTCGTCCCGCACCTCCATGTTGTCGCGCCAACGTCGAACCATGCGCGTCCTGGCAGTCGTACCAACCATCAGAAGCCTCCCCACTGAGGTTGAGAATTGGACGGATAAAGAACACGGTACCGACGGTACTGGGAATTATCCAGGGCCCCCGCTCCCGCGTGACTCAAGCCGCATCGTGGGCAGGGTGTGTGCTGGCTCACAATCAACTGGGCAAACAGGCGCTATTCAGACCGCTTGGTTTTCGGCCCGCGGCCCCTCACTACCCTGTTCACCATGGCTGACCAGCTCACGACTTCCCTTGAGATTCCCGGCAACCTCAAACCGCGCGACGGCCGCTTCGGCTGTGGCCCTTCGAAGGTGCGGCCCGAACAGATACAGGCGCTGAGCACCAGCGCGGCCGCGTTGTTCGGCACCTCACACCGGCAGGCGCCGGTCAAGAGTCTGGTCGGACGGGTGCGTTCGGGCCTGGCTGAGCTGTTCTCGCTGCCCGACGGGTATGAGGTCATCCTGGGCAACGGCGGCACGACAGCATTCTGGGATGCCGCCGCCTTCGGTTTGATCGACAAGCGCTCCCTGCACCTGACCTACGGCGAGTTCAGCTCGAAGTTCGCTTCCTGCGTCGCCAAGAACCCGTTCGTCGGCGATCCGATCATCATCAAGGCCGACGCGGGTTCTGCGCCCGAACCGCAGTCCGACCCGTCGGTCGACGTGATCGGCTGGGCCCACAACGAGACCTCGACCGGCGTGGCGGTGCCGGTACGGCGCCCCCGAGACGCGGAGAACGCGCTGGTCCTGATCGACGCCACCTCGGGTGCTGGTGGTCTGCCCGTCGACATCACCGAGGTGGACGCCTACTACTTCGCGCCACAGAAGAATTTCGCCAGTGACGGCGGCCTGTGGCTGGCCATCATGAGCCCGGCCGCGCTGGCCCGCGTCGAGGCCATCGCCGGCTCGGGTCGGTGGGTCCCCGACTTCTTGTCGCTGCCGATTGCGATCGAGAACAGCCTCAAGAACCAGACCTACAACACACCGGCGATCGCCACGCTCGTGCTGCTGGCCGAGCAACTCGACTGGCTGCTGGGCAACGGCGGCCTGGACTGGGCCGTCAAGCGCACCGCGGACTCGTCGCAGCGGCTGTACACGTGGGCCGAAGAGCGCCCCTACACCACCCCGTTCGTCGCCGACCCGGCACTGCGCTCGCAGGTGGTGGGCACCATCGACTTCGTCGACGGTGTGGATGCCGCGGCGGTGGCCAAGACCTTACGGGCCAACGGCATCGTCGATACCGAGCCGTACCGCAAACTCGGCCGCAACCAGCTGCGGATCGCGATGTTCCCCGCGGTGGACCCCGATGACATCAGCGCCCTGATCAATTGCATCGACTGGGTGGTCGAGCGGCTGTAGCGCCGGACCCGCAGCCATCCAGCGTGTCAGTCCCGGTCGCGGGTAGTTCGCTGGACTAGAGTTCGCACGTAATGGTTCCGTCGCCGACCTGCACGGGGCCTGCGAGGAGAAGCCATGCGGGAACTCAAAGTGGTTGGGCTTGACCCCGACGGCAAATTCGTCCTCTGCGAGGGTGCCAGCTCAGCCGAGAAGTTCCGACTGCCCGCCGACGAGCGCCTGCGTGCCGCGCTGGACGGTGAGCCGATACCGCCCGAGCAGCCTGCGCTCGACATCGTCGTCACGAATATGTTGAGCCCCAAGGAGATTCAGGCCCGGATCCGCGCCGGCGCGTCCGTCGAGCAGGTCGCTGCGGCATCCGGATCCGATATTGCCCGGATTCAGCGGTTCGCCAACCCGGTGTTGCTGGAGCGCTACCGAGCCGCGGAACTGGCAACCGCTGCGCATCCGGTACTGGCCGACGGACCCGCGGTGCTGACCCTGCTGGAAACCGTCGCGGGGGCGTTGGTGGCACGCGGTCTGAGCCCGGAGAAACTCACTTGGGATGCCTGGCGCACCGAGGACAACCGCTGGACGGTGCAGCTGGGTTGGCAGGCCGGCCGATCGGACAACGTTGCGCATTTCCGCTTTACGCCCGGCGCACACGGTGGCACCGTCACCGCGATCGACGACGCCGCCAGCGAGCTCATCGACCCGGACTTCAAGCCCCGCCAGCTTGCGCCGGTGGCGCGCCTGGCCTTCGACGCCGCGGCTGCCGAGACAGCGGCCGCTGCTGAGGCTGCACAACCTGCACCGCCGGCGCCGCCTAACGCGGCTGCCGAGCGCCCGCCCGGCGGCCGGCGCGCCAGGCCGGCCATCCCGGCCTGGGAGGACGTCCTGCTCGGGGTGCGTTCGAGCGGCCAGCGCTAGGGCGATCGCCAGGGCGGCAAAGCCGTGGCAGCGGGTCGCTGACGTCAGCTCGGGCTGGCGCCCAGCAGCGTTACAGCGAGTAGCGACAGCCACGCCCCGGCCACGCCGACCGCTGCCCCCAGCACGAACCACCGCAGCACCAGGGTGCGTCGCCACCCCCACAACGTGGGTGCCAGTCCCCCGACCGCCACCACATTGAGGCCCGCCGCCAGCAGCGGATGCACCCGGATCAGGCCAAGGCTGAGCACCACGATCGCAGCTCCGGTGACGGCGGCGACAAACCCGGCCACCGCTAAACCCGTTGCCCAGGGCACCGGCTCGTGGTCCACGTCGCGAGCCTAACCGGAACCAGCCCGCTCGTAGAACGCCACCGCTGCAGCCGTCGCCACGTTGAGCGAGTCGGTGCCCCGCGACATCGGAATCCGCACCCGCATGTCGCTGATGCGCAGCACCGACGGCGTCAACCCCGGCCCCTCGGCGCCCACCAGCACCGCGACCCGCTCGTCGCGCACCGCCGCCATCGCGTCACGCAGGGCGCGTGCGTCGGCGTGCGGCGTCATGGCCAACAGCCGGAAGCCGCGCTCGCGGAGCCACACCAGCTCGGCAGGCCAGTCGGCGGCTCGCGCATAGGGCACCAGCAACGCATGGCCCATCGAGACCCGGACCGCGCGACGGTAGAGCGGGTCGGCGCAGCCACTGCCGAAAATCAGCGCGTCCACACCCAGACCCGCCGCGTTGCGAAAGATCGAGCCCAAATTCTCGTGGTCGTTGACGCCTTCGAGCACCGCGACGGTGCGCGCGTCATCGACGACCTGCGCGACGCTGGGCTCGGCCACCCGGCTCGCGCTGGCCAGCACCCCGCGATTCAGATGGAAGCCCAAGACCTGCGCCATCACCTCGGCAGACGTTCGGTAGTAGGGCGCCCGGGTACCGGCCAGGTCGGCTCTGAGCTCGGCCAGTCGGCGGTCGGTACCCAGCAGCGCGCGCGGGCTGAACCTCGAAGCCAGCATGCGTTGCACCACCAGCACACCCTCGGCGATCACCAGGCCTTTGCCGGTGGGCAGGTCGGGCCGGCGGTCAACGCTGTTCAGGTCGCGGAAATCGTCCAGCCGCGGGTCATCGGGATCGGTGACGTCCTGAACATCGATGTCTGCTGCGGTCACGGGCCTTCGTCGACCAGGGCCGAGATCAGATCGGAAGCGCTGCGCAGGATGTCACGTTGTGCGCCGTCCAGGGTCGCCAGCCGCCCGGCCAGCCATTCCTGGCGGGCCTGGCGGGCCGCTCGGACCAACTCGGCGCCGGATTCGGAGACCGAAACCAGCACCTGCCGGCCGTCGACTGGGTGCGGGGTGCGGTCGACCAGGCCCTCATCGGCCAGGGAAGCGATTACCCGCGTCATCGACGGCGGCCGGACCCGTTCCCGGATCGCCAACGCGCCGGGCGTCATCGCGCCCTCATTGGCCAGCGTCGTCAGTGCCGAGAGCTGGGTGAGCGACACCGGCGACGACGCGTTGCGAAACCGGAGTTGCCGAGCCAGCCGCATGACCGCCAGCGACAAGTCTGCGGCCAACCGCGCATCGCTGTCGGGCACAGCGCGAGGTTACAACGGAACGCCAGAGACGGGTATGGGAAACGCGAACCATGCTGAACGCCGGCTCACCGGGCCGGTCGCCCCGGTTCGTCGGCGTATGTTGAAACTCGATATGACTGACCAGCCTGACCCCGAACCGCCGCCGCTGCCGCCGGCGCTGCTGGCGGTATGGCCGATTATCGTGATCGGCGCGCTGGGCTGGCTGGTCGCGACGGCCTGCGCATTCCTCGTCCACGGTCTCGAGACGTGGCGTCCGGTGGCTCTCGCCGGTCTCGGGGTCGGTGTGCTGGGGACCAGCATCTTCGGCTGGCAACTCGCCGCCGCTCGCCGCGGTGCGCGCGGTGCCCAGGACGGCCTCGAGACGCTGCTCGAACATCAATGACCCTAGCCCAATCACCACTGACCCAGGAGGATGCATGGCTGCCCCACTCTTGCAGGCTTCAATCGATATCGATGCGCCGCCCTCGAAAGTCTGGGAGCTGATCTCTGACTTTCGGCGCATGCCGCAGTGGAGTCCGCAGTGTCGGTACATGCGGCAATTCGGCCCGCTGCGCAACGGAACCCGCACGCTCAATGTCAACCGGCGCAACCGACTGTTTTGGCCAACGACGTCGACGGTCGTCGAAGTCATTCCCGAGCAGAAGTTGGCCTTCAGGGTAGATACCAACCACACCATCTGGAGCTACGAACTCGAGCCGCACGGCGAGGGCACCCGCGTGACCGAGAGCCGTCACGCCGAAAACGGCGTCACCGCCTTCTCCAGCTTGTCGGTGAACGCGTTCCTGGGCGGAACCGACAACTTCGAGCGGGAGTTGGTAGAGGGCATGAACGCCTCACTGGCGCGAATCAAGGCCGCCGCCGAGAAAACCTAAGGCGTTTCGATAGCTGCTCGTGCCCGGTGATCTTGAGCAACCTAGCGGCAACCGAACCGGAACATCGCCGTGCCCGTCTCAAACATCTACGGTTCGGTAGGTTCCGAAGGATCGGCCGGTTCCGCCGGCTCGGCAACCGCCGCAGGCGGCTTCTCCACCACGTCGAGCACGCCGTCGTCATACGGCTCGTACATCGGTGAGCCGGTACCCGCCGGTGCGGGGGTGTCCGAGTGGGCGCCGCAGCCGTAGAACTTGTCGACAACGTGCCCGTCGGCGGACAATTCATTGCCGCAGACCCCGAACATCTCCCCGAGCGATCCGGCCAGCGGCAGGAAGAAACCACAATCGCGACAGACGCGCTTGGTCGCCCGCGACATCGCGGAATCGGGCCCGTGCTCACCTTCGCGCCAGCGCTCAGCCGTGTCGGCGCGGCCCCAAGCGCTCATCACCCAGCGCCGGCCCAAGCCGAGTTCGACGGCGACCTCGTCCACGTATGGATCCCCGCTGGCGCTATATCCCGGCACCAGCCGCGGGTCGTCCTTGGCCGGCGCCAACAGGTCCCCGGGGCTCAGGTCGCCAGGTCGTACCCGCTGGTCCCACGGGACCCAGTCCGGCGCCAGCAAGGCGGTCGGGCCGGGGATCAGCACCACCTCGCTGATCGTGGCGTGGTCAGCACCGGGGTAGCCGGCGACGACCACGGCCCACTGCCAGCCTTGGTAGCCGGGCACGTGAGCCAGGAACCGGTGAGTGGCGGCGTTCGGGTCTTCGTAGCTGACGCCTAGATAGTCCCCGACGGCGTCTGCGCCGCTGAACTCCGCGACTGCGGTCCTGGCCTGCTCAGCCGCACCCGTGAACACCCCCGCCAGCTCGTCGGGCCACTCAGCCACCGTCGCTACGGAGGACTCCTCAAAGGGTCCGGTCACAGTGTCACCTTAATGTCACCTGCTCATGCGTGCGTTCCCATATTGCCCGAAGACACGGCGACCGAGCCACACCCGGGTTGACTGCGCAGCGAGTGCGCATAGGACAGAATTGGATGGTGTCCGGACGGCGAGGCGATCATGCGGGCCGGATGGCCCCACCTCCGGGCCGCCGGATCCGATCGGCGGATCAGCACCCGGGTATGGCCAACTACCCAGCCGACTATCCTGCCGACGGAGCCGACTATCCTGCCGACTATCCCGCCGACGGAGCCGACTATCGTCGGTCGCGCCGTCCCCCACCAATGCCCAGTGCGAACCGCTACCTGCCGCCACTGGACCACGAGCCGCCGCCGGGAGGCAGTAGCGAGTCCGAATCACCGCCGGGGCCGGGCAACGGCGAGCGCATCACCGTCACCCGTGCCGCGGCCATGCGCAGCCGCGAAATGGGTTCCCGGATGTATTGGATGGTGCAGCGGGCCGCCACCGCCGACGGCGCCGACAAGTCGGGGCTCACGGCGCTGACCTGGCCGGTGATGGCGAACTTCGCCGTCGACTCCGCGATGGCGGTTGCCCTGGCCAACACGCTGTTCTTTGCGGCGGCCAGCGGCGAAAGTAAATCCAAGGTCGCGCTGTACCTCCTGATCACTATCGCCCCGTTCGCCGTCATCGCGCCGCTGATCGGCCCGGCCCTGGACAAACTGCAGCACGGCCGGCGCGTCGCGCTGGCGTTGTCGTTCGCGCTGCGCACCGTGCTCGCGCTGGTGCTGATCATGAACTACGACGGCGCCGCGGGTAGCTTCCCGCCGTGGGTGCTGTATCCCTGCGCGCTGGCCATGATGGTGTTCTCCAAATCGTTCAGCGTGTTGCGCAGCGCAGTGACGCCCCGCGTCATGCCGCCGACCATCGATCTGGTTCGGGTCAACTCCCGGCTGACCGTGTTCGGGTTGCTCGGCGGCACGATTGCCGGCGGCGCCATCGCGGCGGGCGTCGAGTTCGCGTGCACCCACATGTTCAAGCTGCCCGGCGCCCTGTTCGTCGTGGTGGGCATCACGATCGCCGGCGCCCTGCTGTCGATGCGGATTCCGAGCTGGGTCGAGGTGACCGCGGGCGAGGTTCCGGCCACCTTGAGCTATCACCGCCACAGCGACCACCTGCACCAAAGCTGGCGGGACGAAAGCAGGAAGGTCGGCGGGAAACTGCGGCAGCCGTTGGGCCGCAACATCATTACGTCGTTGTGGGGTAATTGCACGATCAAGGTGATGGTCGGCTTCCTGTTCCTGTACCCGGCGTTTGTCGCCAAGGCGCATGACGCCGACGGGTGGGTACAGCTGGCCATGCTGGGGATGATCGGGGGTGCCGCCGCGATCGGCAACTTCGCCGGCAACTTCGCCAGCGCACGCTTGGAACTGGGACGGCCGGCCGTGCTGGTGGTGCGCTGCACTGTGGCCGTGACGGCCTGCGCGTTTGCCGCCGCGGTCGCCGGAAATCTGGTTGTCGCCGCGGTTGCCACGCTGATCACCTCGGGATGCAGCGCCATCGCCAAGGCCTCGCTGGACGCCTCGCTGCAGAATGATCTGCCCGAGGAGTCACGCGCCTCCGGGTTTGGACGTTCGGAGTCCACTCTGCAATTGGCCTGGGTGCTGGGCGGCGCCCTCGGCGTGTTGGTGTACACGGAGCTATGGGTGGGATTCACGGCGGTCAGCGCCCTACTGATCCTGGGCCTGGCCCAGACGATCGTCAGCTTCCGGGGGGACTCGCTGATCCCCGGACTCGGTGGTAACCGGCCCGTCATGGTCGAGCAGGAGGGCCGGCGCCCCGGCGCCCGGGCAACCGGGGTGATGCCGCGGTGAAACGCACAGTGGCCGCGCTCGTCGCGGTTGTCGTGGTGGCGCTGGCTGCCGGAGCCGGACTCGGGGCATGGCTGCTGTCCGGCGATCGGGGTCCACACTTCCCGGTGATCAGCGCCTACTCACGCGGCCATACCGTCCGGGTAGGTCCCTACCTGTACTGCAACGTGCTCAACCTCAACGACTGCCAGACGCCGCAGTCGCAGGGCGAATTGCAGGTGAGCGAACGCTATCCGGTCCAACTGTCGGTGCCCGAAGCCATTGGCCGGGCTCCGTGGCGGCTGCTGCAAATCTACGAGGACCCGACCAACACCGCGACCACCTTCTTTCGGCCCGACACCCGCCTGGCCGTCACCATCCCCACCGTCGATCCGCAGCGGGGCCGGCTGACCGGGGTGGTGGTGCAGCTGCTGACCCTGGTGGTCGACGACGGTGCGCTGCGCGAAGCGCCGCACGCGGAATGGTCGGTGCGGCTCAGTTACTGAGGGGTGCGACGACGTATCGCCGGCCTGCCGATTCCCCACGCGCTCTTCCGCTTCGCGCGCGTCATCGCCATCGGTATTCGAAAAATTTTCGTAGCAATTTTTATAAACAGCTGATTGATTACCTCTCCCCGAGCTACCGTTAGCTGTCCGAGTCGGGTCGGCCAGGCAGCACCACTGCTGCAACGTTGAACAGGGGCGCGTTATGTCATTTGTGATTGCTACTCCGGAGTTGTTGAGGTCTGCTGCCTCGAACCTGGCGGGGATTGGTTCTGCGATCGGCGAGGCGAACGCGGCGGCGCTGGCGCCGACGACGACGTTGGCCGCCGCCGGCGCCGATGAGGTGTCGGAGGCGCTTGCGACATTGTTCGGCACCTACGGTCAGCAGTACCGGGCGGTGAGCGCCCAGATGACTTCGTTTCACCAGCAGTTCGTGGCGACCCTGAACTCCGCCGGCGCGATGTTCGCCAATGCCGAAGCCACCAACGCCGCGTGGGCCGCTGCCGCCGCGACCACGCCGTTGGACATCCTGCGGGCGGCGATCCTTGGTGCCCCGCAGGCGTTGATCGGGAACCCGCTGCAGGGGTTGAGCCAGGCGTGGATCACCAGCCCGGTGGGCGCCGTGGTGGATCCGGTGATCAACGCGCCGTTCGTCGCGTTGACCGGGCGCGGGGTGATCGGCAACGGAACCGCCGGCGTGGCCGGTGTCAACGGCGGTCAAGGCGGCGCCGGTGGCTGGTTGTTCGGCAACGGCGGGACCGGGGCGCCGCAGACCGCGACCACCGTGGCCGGTCGCGGCGGCGATGCCGGCTGGATCGGCCAGGGCGGGGTGGGCGGAGCCGCCCTACCCGGTTTGGGCGGAAACGGTGGTGCCGGTGGCAACGGCGGCATCCTCTTCGGTAACGGCGGCGCCGGCGCCGCAGGCGCGGCGTCACTGAATCCCCTGGTCCCCGGCGGCAACGGCGGCGCCGGCGGCAACGCCGGCCAATTCGGGGCCGGCGGCGCCGGCGGGGCCGGTGGGGCCGGCAGCCCG
>JALHRH010000135.1 GCA_022841565.1 Mycobacterium sp.
ACAACAGCGACGGCGGGGCCGGCGGCAGCGGCGGCAACGGCGGCAAAACCGACGGCGGCGGCTTCGCACGCAACAACGGCACCGCGGGCAGCGGCGGCAACGGCGGCGACGGCGGCAACGCGGGGAAATCCGGAAACGGCGGTGACGGCGGCAAAGGCGGGGTCGGTCAGAACGGAACCACCGGCGTCGGCGGCACCGGCAACACCCACGGGGGCAACGCCGGCAACGGCGGCAATGGCGGCAAGGGCGGCAATGGTGGGTCCGAGTTCGGCAATGGCGGTAACGGCGGCGCCGCCGGTTTCGGCGGAAACGGTGGCACGGGCCTCACCGGCAGCAACGGCGGCAAGAGTTTCGCCGGCGGTACCGGGGGCGCCGGTGGATTGGGCGGTTCCGGCGGCATTGGCGGCGATGGTGGCAGTGCCATCGGCAAAGGCAACGGCGGCGCCGGCGGCGCCGGCGGCAGCGGCGGCAACGCCGGTGACGGCGGCACCGGAGGCACCGGCTTCTTCGCCACCGGGACCGCCAACGGCGGCGACGGCGGCACCGGAGGCACCGGCGGCATCGCCGGCGCCGGCGGCGCCGGCGGATCCGGGGGCACCGGCGGCAAGTTCGGCGGCGACGGCGGAACCGGCGGCACCGGCGGCAACGGCGGCAATGCCGGCAACGGCGGCACCGGCGGCAACGGCGGCAACGCCGGAACCGGCGCCACCAACGGCAATGGCGGTAACGCCGGCAACGGTGGCACCGCGGGCAGCGGCGCTTCGGGAGGTCACGGCGGCAACGGCGGCGAGCAGTCGGGCAACGGCGGCAACGGCGGCAACGGCGGGCACGGCGGTGGCGGCGGCACCTTCGGCACCGGCGGGCAGCGCGGCGAAGGAGGTAGCGGCGGTGCTAACGGCAGCAACGGCACCAGCACCAACGGCGCCGACGGGGGCGTCGGCGGCGACGCCGGGGATGCCGTCCTGGTCGGTAACGGAGGCAATGGCGGCGACGGCGGCGACGGGGGTCTAGGCGGTAACGGTGCCAACTCGGGGTCCGGCGCTGCCGGCGGCGCGGCCGGCAACGGTGGGACGCAATCCGGTACCAGCGGATCCCAAGGGACACCGGGGACGCCGTAACGGTCAGTTCCCCAACTAGCCGCTGGCGAGGCCGCCGGGGAAGCTATGACAAGCTTGACACTCCGATGCTAAGAACGTGGGCGACCGCGGCGAGGAGTGTCTCAGATCAGCAAGCTCGGCTTCTTCAGCGTCGTCATGCTCGGGATCAACGCGATCATCGGAGCGGGGATCTTCCTGACCCCCGGTGCGGTGATCAGGCTCGCCGGTCCCCTGGCACCGGTCGCCTACATTCTTGCCGGCCTGTTTGCCGGCATCATGGCGATCGTCTTCGCTACCGCCGCCCGATACGTCAAGACCAACGGCGCCTCCTATGCCTACACGAACGCGGCGTTCGGCCAACGACTGGCCATCTACGTCGGCGTGACACACGCCGTCATCGCGTCCATCGCGTGGGGCGTGCTGGCCTCCCTGTTCGTCGCTACGCTGCTGAGAGTTGCCTTTCCCCAACAACATTGGGATCAGGATAAGGATTGGTTCAGCGTCAAGACGCTGACGTTCCTGCTCTTCATCGTGGTGCTGCTGGCCATCAACCTGTTCGGCAACCGGGTGATCAAATGGGCGAACGGAATCTCCACCGCGGGAAAGGTTTTCGCACTGACCGTCTTCATCGCCGGCGGACTGTGGGTCATCGCGACCCAGCATGTGAACAACTACGCCACGGCCAGTGCCCAGGGTGTCTATCAACCCGCCCCGTACGCGTTATTCGGTTTCATCCAGCTAGGACAGACGCCGCTCACCGGCGTGATCCTGGCCACCATGGCCGCGCTCTACGCATTCACCGGCTTCGAATCGATCGCCAATGCCGCCGAGGAGATGGACCAACCGGAGCGCAACCTGCCGCGGGCGATCCCACTGGCGATCTTGGCGGTCGGCATCGTCTACGCACTGGCGGTGACCGTAGCAATGCTGTTGGGGTCGAACAAGATCGTCCAGTCCACCGAGACGGTGAAGCTGGCGGCGGCCATCGGCAACGACGCCTTCCGCACGATCGTCGTCCTCGGTGCCCTGGTGTCGATGTTCGGCATTAATGTGGCCGCGTCGTTCGGTGCACCTCGGCTGTGGACCGCGCTGGCGGACACTCGAACGTTGCCGTCGGCTCTGTCGAAGAAGAACCAATTCGGGGTTCCGATGGTGGCTTTCGGTGTTACCGCGTCACTGGCGCTGGCTTTTCCACTGGCGTTGCGCTTCGACAACGACAACCTGACCGGGCTGGCGGTGATCGCCCGGTTCATTCAGTTCATCATCGTGCCGATCGCCCTGATGGAACTGGCCCGCGGCGTGTCTGCCGAACACGCTGAGATAAGGCGAAATCGACTGACCGACAAGGTATTACCGATCATTGCCGTAGCAATCTCGGTGGCGTTGGCGGTGTCCTTCGACTACCGAACCATCCTGCTGACGCCACAGGGCGGCGCCAACTATTTTTCGATCGTGTTGATAGTGATGATGTTCGTCGTGGTGCCGGCGGCCGCGTACGTTCACTACTACTACTACTACTACTACTACCGGACAGTCAGTCGCTGAGGTACTCCACCGCACCGTCATCGAGCACCAGCCGCGGCCCGAGACCTTCTGCCCCGGACGCCTCGGTGCGAAACAGCGCCTTGCCCGCTTCGGTCTTCCAGATCAGCGTCGTCAACGTTTCGCCCGGAAACACCGGCTTGGTGAATCGCGCGGCGATCGAGGTGATGTTGGCGGCGACGCCCCGGCCCAACTCGGCCACTAAGGCTCGGCCCGTCACCCCATAGGTGCACAGCCCGTGCAGGATTGGCCTGGGGAATCCGGCCAGGTTGGTGGCGAACCACGGGTCGCTGTGCAGCGGGTTGCGGTCGCCGGACAGCCGGTAGATCAGCGCCTGATCCTCGCGGGTGGGCAACTCGATGCGGACGTCGGGCTCGCGGTCGGGGAACTGCGGCGCCACCGGCCGCTCCCCCTTCGCTCCACCGAAGCCGCCTTCACCGCGGATGACGAGCGTGGTGAGCGTTTCGGCGATCAGCGTCCCGGTGTCGGGATCGGTGCCTTTGCCACGCAGCATCAGGATCGCGTTCTTGCCCTCCCCTTTGTCCTGGATGTCGGCCACCTCCGAGACGACGGACAGCTTGCCGGCCGGCGGCAGCGGCGCGTGCAACCGCACGGTCTGCGATCCGTGCAGGAGCATCGCCCAGTTGAACGTTCCGACTTTGCCGGCCGCCCCGAAAGCCGGGCAGCAGATCACCGCGTAGGTCGGCAGCACCTGCTGTGGGATGTCATGGCTGTTCTCGGTGGTGAAAGACAGATCCTCTAGACCGGCCCCGACACCGAGTGCGTACAGCAGCGTGTCCCGGTCGGTCCACTCGAACAGCTGCGCCTTGCTCACCGCGCCGACGGCACTCGGGTCAATCGCCATGCCAGTCTCCTCCGGATTTCAATCGAGCATTTTCTTCGACCTAACCATCGCAAACCCTTCCCACCGACGGTGTCGGCAGGGCAGGCTATCGCCATGGCGAAGCGCACATTGATCCGGAGGGCCTCCCAATTCGCAGCAGTGGCCGCCGTAGCGGTGATTGTCAGCGCCTGCGGCAGCAGTAGCCCGCAAGCGCGCAGCATCACCTTGACCTTCATCCGCAACGCACAATCCCAAGCCAACGCCGACGGGATCATCGACACCGCGGTGCCCGGTCCCAGCCTTACTGTCGACGGCAAGGGCCAGGCCCAGCAGCTCGCCCATCAGGTCGGACACAATGACTTCGACGCCCTGTACTCCTCACCCATGGCCGCAGACCAGCAAACCGCCGCGCCGCTGGCCACCGAGGTCGGCCGGCAGGTCGAGATCATTGCGGGCTTGCAGTCCCTCAACGCCGGCTGGTACAACGGCGAGCCCGAGTCGATGGCCAGCAGGACTTACATGCTGGCGCCGGTTCGCTGGTTGGATGGCGATGTCGACACCAGCATCCCGGGCTCGGTCAGCGGCAGCAATTTCAATTCCCAGTTCACCGGTGCGATCCGCAAGATCTACGACAGCGGCCACAACAAGCCCGCGGTATTCGCCCAGGGCACGGCGATCATGGTGTGGACCCTGATGAACGTCAAGAACCCGAAGCTCAGCCTGCTCAACAGCCACCCGCTACCCAACCTCGGGCGCGTGGTGATCACCGGCAACCCGGTCACCGGCTGGACGCTGACGGACTGGGACGGCGTGCGCAACTTCACCTGATCCCGTCGCGCGGCATGGTTTGACGCGAGCGGCCGCATGCCGCCACGATGGGCTGCATGCGGTATGTCGTTACCGGCGGTACCGGGTTTATTGGCCGCCGAATCGTTTCCCGTCTGCTCGACCAATCCGATGCGCAGGTGTGGGTCTTGGTCCGGCGTCCGTCGCTCGGCCGCTTCGAGCGCCTCGCTCTGGGCTGGGGTGACCGGGTAAAACCAATGGTCGGGGAGTTGCCCGGGCTGGATCTGGCCGATCAGGTGATCACCGAGCTCGGGCAGGTCGATCACCTGGTGCACTGCGCGGCGATCTACGACATCACCGCCGGCGAGGCAGAACAGCGCGAGGCCAACGTCGAGGGAACCCGCACCGCCATCACACTGGCGCAGCGGCTCGACGCCACCTTCCACCACGTCTCGTCGATAGCCGTCGCCGGCGACTTCCGCGGTGAATACACCGAGGACGACTTCGACGTCGGCCAGGGGCTGCCGACGCCGTATCACCGAACGAAGTTCGAGGCCGAGGCGCTGGTGCGCGACACACCCGGACTGCGCTACCGCATCTACCGCCCGGCCGTGGTGGTCGGTGATTCGCGCACCGGCGAGATGGACAAGATCGACGGGCCCTACTACTTCTTCGGCGTGCTGACCAAGCTCGCCGTGCTGCCGTCCTTCACCCCGATGATGTTGCCCGACACCGGACGCACCAACATCGTCCCGGTCGACTATGTCGTCGACGCGCTCGTGGCGCTCATGCACGCCGACGGCTCGGCTTCTTCGGGCGGGCAGACATTCCACCTGACGGCACCCACCACCGTCGGACTGCGCGGCATCTACCGCGGAATCGCGCGGGCCGCCGGGCTCCCCCCGCTGCGCGGGACGCTGCCCCGCTCGATGGCAACGTCGGTGCTGCAGGTGGGCGGGCGCGCCAAGGTGCTGCGCAATATGGCGGCCACCCAGCTGGGCGTGCCCGCCGAAATTCTCGACGTCATCGAGCTGGCGCCCACCTTCGTCAGCGACAAGACGCGGCAGGCGTTGCGCGGCAGCGGTATTGACGTCCCGGGGTTCGCGACCTACGCCGCCAAGTTATGGAGTTACTGGGCCGAGCACCTGGATCCCGACCGGGCCCGACGCGACGATCCGAGCGGACCGCTGGTAGGCCGGCACGTCATCATCACCGGCGCATCCAGCGGCATCGGGCGCGCTTCGGCATTAGCCGTGGCGCAACGCGGTGCCACCGTCTTCGCGCTGGCCCGCAGCGGCGAGGCCCTCGATGAACTGGTCGCCGAGATACGCGGCAGCGGCGGTCAAGCCCACGCGTTTACCTGCGACGTCACCGATTCGGCATCCGTGGAGCACACCGTCAAAGACATCCTGGGCAGCTTCGACCACGTCGACTATCTGGTGAACAACGCCGGCCGGTCGATCCGCCGCTCGGTGGTCAACGCGTGCGACCGCATGCACGACTACGAACGCGTGATGGCGGTCAATTACTTCGGCGCGGTGCGGATGGTGTTGGCGCTGCTGCCGCACTGGCGTGAGCGCCGGTTCGGTCACGTCGTCAACGTGTCCAGCGCCGGTGTGCACGCTCGCAACCCGAAGTACAGCTCGTATCTTCCCACCAAAGCGGCGCTGGACACCTTCGCTGACGTGGTCTCCACCGAAACGCTGTCCGACCACATCACGTTCACCAACATCCACATGCCATTGGTAGCGACCCCGATGATCGCACCGTCGAAGCGCCTCAACCCGGTGCCGCCCATCAGCGCCGAACGCGCGGCAGCGATGGTGGTACGTGCCCTGGTGGAAAAGCCGGTGCGCATCGATACCCCGATGGGCACCCTGGCCCAGGCCGGTCACCAGTTCGCGCCCAGGCTGTCTCGCCGAATCCTGCACCAGCTCTACCTCGGCTATCCCGATTCACCTGCCGCGCGCGGGGTAGCCGAACCTGTTGACTCACCACACCGTCGGCCCAGGCTGCCCGTTCGTGCCGTCCCGCGGGTGGGGGTACCCAAGCCCGTCAAGCAGCTGGCCCGGCTGGTGCCCGGTGTGCACTGGTAATCGGCCACCCCGCAACACGTTTAGCCACGGGCCACAGCGGAATTCCCGCGCCGTGAGCGATTTCCAGCGACCGGCGGCGGTGACCGCCAGCCGACACCCGAGGGCATGCACCGCAACGGCGTGACGCTATTCAGTTCGGCCCATCGCGCGACGCAATGCCTTGGGCGGACGAAGCACGGTGTGCGACTCGAGTGGCCGGCAGTTGCTGGTGACGACGCTGGCCGAGCCCGACAAGGTGCCGCTGGGCGACGACCCGGGCACATTGCACGCGGTGTCACCGATTCGGCCGATCGACGGGTGGGCCCGGCGCAATGCGATGCGTTAGTGATTACCTTCGCGCCCTGCTGAATTCACTTCGCGCAGGTGAACTGGTTGACGTCGATGTAGCCCACGCGGAACATCTCGGCGCAACCGGTGAGGTACTTGATGTAGCGTTCGTAGACTTCCTCGGATTGCAGAGCGATCGCCTGGTCTTTGTGCGCTTCGAGCGCGGCCGACCAGATGTCGAGAGTCTTGGCGTAGTGCGGCTGCAGCGACTGCACGCGGGTGATGGTGAATCCGTTTGCGGTAGCCCGCTCTTGCACCATCGGTATAGACGGCAACCGTCCGCCCGGAAAGATCTCGGTGACAATGAACTTGACGAATCTGGCGAACTCGAAGGTCAGAGGAAGACCGCGGTCCTTCATCTCCAGTGGGTGCAGGCCGGTGATGGTGTGCAACAGCATGATCCCGTCGGCCGGCAGCAAGCGGTGTGCGAGCGTGAAGAACGCGTCGTAGCGCTCATGCCCGAAATGCTCGAACGCGCCGATGCTGACAATCCGGTCTATCGGCTCATTAAACTGCTCCCAGCCTTGCAGCAGAACGCGTTTGGAGCGGGGGCTGTCGGATTTCGCGAACAGGCGCTCGACGTGATCGGCCTGATTCCTACTCAGGGTGAGTCCGACGACGTTGACGTCGTAGCGTTCCACCGCGCGCAACATGGTGGCGCCCCAGCCGCAGCCGACGTCGAGCAGAGTCATGCCCGGCTGCAGCCCGAGTTTGCCTAGCGCGAGATCGATTTTGGCGATCTGCGCCTCTTCCAGCGTCATGTCATCGCGCTCGAAATACGCGCAACTGTAGGTCTGGGTGGGATCCAGGAACAGCCGGAAGAAGTCGTCGGACAGGTCGTAGTGCGCCTGCACGTCATCGAAACGAGGCGTGAAGTGCGGCGTCAGATCATCGGACATCGGCACAGCGTATCGTGACCGCGGTGATTGCCGTGTTCGCAGATGTCGACACCGGCATCGACGACGCGCTCGCCCTGATCTATTTGCTGGCCAGCGACGCACAGCTGGTAGGCATCGCCTCGACGGGCGGCAACATCGCGGTGGACCAGGTATGCACGAACAACCTCGGCCTGCTCGAATTGTGCCGGGCGGCCCCGATCCCCGTCTCCCGGGGAGCCGAGCGGCCACTGAACGGGCAGCGTCCCCGGCGCGGGGATGCTCACGGCCCCAATGGTTTAGGGTATGCCGAGCTGCCACACAGTGACCGGCAACTCACCGAATACGACGCCGCGACTGCCTGGGTACGTGCGGCACGTGCCCATCCCGGGCAGCTGGTCGGATTGGCGACCGCCCCGTTGACCAACCTGGCGCTGGCGCTGCGCATCGAACCGGCGCTACCGCGCCTCGTACAGCGACTGGTGATCATGGGTGGCGTGTTCGACGGACAAGGGCCCCCGGAATGGAATGCCAGAGTAGACGCCGACGCGACCGCCGAGGTGTTCGCGGCCTGGGCGGGCCGACCACGACTGCCCATCGTGTGCGGCCTGGACGTGACACGCAAGGCCACGATGACCCCTGCGATCCTGGACAAGCTGTCGGGACCGTCACCGGTGATCCGCTTCATTCAGGACGCGATGCGGTTCTACTTCGAGGTTTACCGCGATCGCGGCCTGGGATACCTGGCCCCTCTGCACGACCCGGTGGCGGCAGCCGTAGCGCTGGACCCGCAGCTGGTGGCGACCCGGACCGCCACGGTGGACATCGAGGTTTCGGGCAACCGCGGGATGACCACCGCCGATTGGTCCGGGATGCGAAAGCCCAACGCACAGATAGGTATTGACGTCCAATCCGCAGCGTTTTTCGACCGTTTCATCCAACGGGTGAATCGCTTCGCCGGCCTAGTGAGCTGAGCGGCACGCGACGGGTGTCGCTAAGGATCCGGGACGGCAAGGGTCCACCACCATCGCCCCAGTGGGCGGTGGACTGGATATATGCGGCCTGATGCCTTGGCGCCATGGCGTCGCAGTCGAGGTAAACGCAAGACCGGAAGTCACGAATCGTTCACGAAGTCCATACCTGCCGTATGGCACATGCGTCCCAAAAAACTACCGTTGAAATGTTGCGCGATTGGTGCTTGACCCCATAACTTGTAGGCACGTCAGTTCAGATCACGTGGGCGAAGCAATGAAGCATTGGTCACAACCATCTGCAGCGGGGGGAGGCGGTCGCACATCGCGGCCGGACAGTAAGGGGACCACTTCATGTCAGGGACACGCCCGGCCGCGCGGCGGCTGAACCTTGTCGCCGTCAGCGATGCCCAGCATCCTGAAGATGCCGGGGAACGAGCCTGGGTATCGAAAGGCTTGTGCAGGACCAAAGATCCGGACGAACTCTTCGTGACCGGTGCGGCTCAACGACAAGCCACGGCCATCTGCCGGCACTGCCCGGTGTTGCGGGAGTGCGGCGCGGACGCGCTCGACAACAGGGTCGAATTCGGCGTGTGGGGTGGCATGACCGAACGACAGCGCAGGGCCCTGCTTAAGGAACACCCCGATGTGGTGTCGTGGTCGACTTTCTTGAACAAGCGCAGGTCCCGCACCGCCGGGTAGGTCTCGGGGCTCCGCAAGCAGTGCTTCGTGTTACGACGGCCCGCGCAATTCCGCCTCGGGATCGCCGATCGGGTGCGCTCGTAACGGATATGGTGAATTCGCCAGAGACGCCGGATGGCCGATTCTCGCCGCTGCGGTAAATTCGCGGGACTTCCGCCGATCAGAATCACTCGTAGATTCCCTCCATGAACCACCTCTTCTGCCGGTAGCACAGCAAGAGCGCGCGTTCGTCCTCCAACAGCACCTGGGCACGAGCAACACGACCACCAGCCGCCTGGGGATCCCACCACCGCTCGTCGACGGGCCACGGCCCGGCCCACCAGCGCAGCTGGTCATCCCGACCCCGAACGATCAGCCGCGCAGGATCGGCGGAGAACACCCCCCGACTGGTCACCCGAATCGGATTCCCTTGGACATCAAGCAACTCCACCGGATCGTCGAGCAGAACCGCCGGCGCCGGGTCGGGTAGCTGGCCGGGCCACGGCTGAGCAGGATCGGCCCGCGGCACCGGCTCGTCACCCAGCGGGGTCAACGTGATGCGCTCGGCCGGCCCCCGACCGCCGGACAGCACCGGCACCTGCACAGCCTCCGGGCCGAGCAAGCCCTGTACCCGCACCAGCGCACGTCGGGCCCGGAGCCTGTCCTCCGCACCGAGACCACCCCAGAGCGGCAGCTGCAGCGCCCCGGCCGAGACCGACTCGACGGCCTGCAACCGTAACCGCGTCACCGGCGCGTCCAGGGGGCGACCGTGCGCGATCCGATGACTCAGCCACCCGTCGAGTTGCCAGCGCACCCGATCTGCGGTGGCGTCCTCAGTCAACGGTTCGGCGCACCGCCACACCCGGCTCAGCTCGTCACCGTTGGCGGTGACCGCGTGAATGGCCAGTCGGGTGCACCCCACTCCGGCGGCCAGCAGCGCCTGGTGCAGCGTGGCGGCCAGTGAGCGTCCGGCGAATGCCGCAGCATCGACCCGGTCGATCGGCGGATCACAGTCCAGCACGGCGCCGAGTTCCGGTGGTGGTTCACGCCCGGAGGGACCTCGTTCCGATTCACCGCGAGCGAACCGGTGCGCCGTCACGGCGTCGGCTCCGAACCGGGAAGCGACGTCGATGCGGGATAGCGCGGCGAACTGCCCGATGGTGCGAATTCCCATCCGCCACAACAGATCCGTCAGCTCGTCCCGACCCGGACCAGACAGGCTCGGCTCGGTGGCGAGCTGACGAATCGACAGCGCCGACAAGAATCGCGCATCCCCTCCCGGCTCCACCACGCGGCCGGCACGCGCGGCGAAGACTGCGGTGGACAAGCCATCGGCGATGCCGACCTGACACTCGGCGCCCGCCGCGGCCACCGCGTCGATCAGTCGCTCAGCCGCCTGTTGCTCGGATCCGAAAAACCGGGCCGCGCCGCGCACCGGCAACACCAGTAGGCCAGGCCGCAGCACCTCGGGGTGAGGCACCAGATCCTCGACCGCGGCGATCACCCCTTCGAAATAGCGGGCGTCGCGGTCCACGTCGGCGGCCACGATGTGCAGTTGCGGACACCGCGCCGCCGCCTCCCGTCGCCGCAGCCCGCGCCGCACTCCGGCCGCCCGGGCCGTCGCCGAACAGGCGATCACCCGATTCGCTACGGTGATCGCGACCGGATCCGTCGCGGACTGGCCCGCGGCCGCTGCCGCCGCAACTGCGGGCCAGTCCATGCACCAGATCGCCAGTACTCGCGATGAAGCCATCAGAGTCAGCCGGTTCGCGCTCGACCGATCGACCGCCCGCACCGGCTGATCTGCAGCCGCACTTCACCGATGCGTCCGACCCCCGGGGGCGGGTCGCCCCCGAAAGACGGAGTCAGTTCATAGCCACACACCCGGGCGTCCAGCCGCGTCGAGGCTCCTTCCCAGTCGCCGTCGGTGACCAGCACCGTGCACCCTTTCTGACGGGCGCGGGCCACCACTGCCCGCGCCCGGGCCCGCGTCACCCGACGCCCACCCAGGCCGAGGACCACCAGATCCATGCCGTCGATGAGCACCGCGGCCACCTCCACCGGATCGGTTCCGGGATCCGGAACCACCGCGATCCGGCTCAGGTCCGCCCCCATTTCCACCGCCGCCAGCAACCCGATATCCGGCTGGCCGACGATCACCGCGTTGCCCCCATCGGCCGTCACCGCGGCCACCATGCGCAGCACCAGCGACCGCGCTCCCGACAGCACCGCCACTGTCCCACGCGGCAACAGCGTCGGACCCGTCGGAATCAGATCTTCGGCGGAGGCGGTATCCTTTCCGGACATCGCGGCAATCTTCTGACGCAGCTGTTTTAGCTGCTCAACACGGTTTGCATGGCGCTGATCGGAGGCAACAGCCGCAGTCATGACCAGCCTCCCAACCAGGTTTTTCGAAAGTATGTTCGATACGATTCGAGTAAACACCTACCCTCCGACAGCGTCAAGACGCCTACCTGGGACCGCCCTGGTGCTGGTGTGGCTGCTGGTATGCAGCGCCACCACTGTGACAGCCGTTCCAGCAAACGGTGATGCAAATTCCTGTCATCCGGCAGAACTGTTCGCCACGGACAACGCCGACCCGCACGGCCTCGATGAGCTACGGCTGTTCGAGCTACAGGCCAGGGCGACGATCGCGCTCAGCGGCGTGGCGGTCACCGCATCCACTCTGCTCGACGGGGTCTTCTGGTCGAACGAACTGCAACAGGTCACTTCCGAACGCGCGCGCCAGTTTCATCTGTGCGTAGTCGACGAACCCACGCTGCACGCTGCCGCCGAGGCGCTGCGCCGTCAGTTCGACCAACAAGCGGTGCTGACCTTCGACTACCTGCCGCGCGAGGAAGCCAACGCGGTCATCATCGCCGTGCCCGACATCGACATCGCGCGCTTTCGCGACGCCTTCGTGGCTGACTCGACTGCACACCAGGCGTTGCTGGGGGGATCTGTCACTACCACCGACCAAACCTTGATCATGGTCGCCGGCAACAAGGATCTCGACATCGCCCGCCGACTCGTCAGCGCGGCAGGCGGGAGCTGGAGCGCAGCCACCATCGCTCACGGTACCCGCGAATTCGTCTATTCAACCTCGACAGAACAGGCGCCGCGAACGTGAATTTCGCGACGCCACGCACGGCGTGTCGCGTCGCGAAATTCACCCTCGGCCAACGTTTTCGGGCTAATAGGCGGCGACAACCGTCGGGACTCCCGGCATGAACCGCTGGAACAGCGAGGCGGCGATGGCTGCGACCTCATCGCTGAGCGGGTACATGTGGCGGTACTGCAGCACCTGCTTACCGATCAACCCGAGCCGCTCCTGGAAAGTAGGCACCCGAGCGGGATCCAGTAGCGGATTGTTGAATGGCGAGCGGTCGGCACGCTGAAACTCGAAGGCAGCGCTAATCCGCGCCGCCGATCCCAGCCGACTACCACGCCCGCCCCAGTGCAGTACCGCCTGATTCCAGGCCAGCACCGAGCCCGCCGTCGCCGGCAGCGCCCGGATGTCCTGCGGGTTGTAGACGACGGTATTGCCCTCCCCGTCCCACCGGCGTTGCCGGAACCGGTCGTCGAGGTGCGCGGGCAGCACGTACATGCACCCGTTGAGCGGGGTTGCATCGGTGAACGGCAGCCAGACTGTCAGAGTGTGGGGCGAGTTGTCGGCATCCAGTGTCGGAATCACCCGATCGCGGTGGGGGCCCCAGCCCACGGAATTCTCGTTGGGATTGACGTGCCAGACCCAGAAGTCGGGTAGCGCCCGATAACCCTCGCCCAGCACCGACGTCAGGAATCGCGAAAGGCCTTGGAAGGCAAGCCACAACTCGTCGTAGACGAACGCGAACGCCAGTGGGATGCCGCGTTCGAACAGCGTCGACACGGCGCGGCGGATCGGCGCGATGGTCGCTTCCGACAGGGCATCGGGCACCTGGACGTAGCCCTCGCGCTTCAGATTGGCCAGCAACGGGTCGATTTCCCCCACCGTCGCCGGTCTCGCGTAGCCCCCGGCTTCGATCGACATCCCCGGGCACAGCTCCCCCCAAAATTCGCGACGCTCTGCGTGAGCAGCGGAAAGGCTACCGATCATCGCGACATCGTATCCCAGCGCCGACGCGGCGGGGGCCGATCAGATCAGGGAAAGACTATTCCCACTCGATGGTGCCGGGCGGTTTGCTGGTGATGTCCAGCACCATCCGATTCACCTCGCGGACCTCGTTGGTGATGCGGGTCGAGATGCGCTCGAGCACCTCATAGGGGACGCGCGTCCAGTCGG
>JALHRH010000136.1 GCA_022841565.1 Mycobacterium sp.
CAGCCCCACGCCGTGGGCGGCATCCATGGTGTCGTACATGGTCTTGATCAACTCCGGCAGATCGGCCGGAAGCGATCCGTCGGCGCCGACCTGGATCGGCGTCGTCGGAGTGTGTAAGACGGGATCGCCCACGATGCGGATGGGTACGACGGCCATGGTCGGCTAGCTTAGAGCCCGGCGGCCGATGAGTTCTCGGGCGGCCGCGCGCAAGTGTGACTCCTGTTACCCGGCCTTCGCATTCCCCAGCAACTCGGCCGACTCGCGGGTCTGGTTTCGGGCCCAGCGGATGCCGGCGTGGTTCAATAATCGCCGGAGAATGCCCCCGATATAGGTCAGGTATTCGAGTCAATCAAGTTTTCGCCGGAAGGGTCCAAGGGAAGCAATATGGACGGCGCCATGGCGCGGGCACATCGATCGGGGGACGAGTCCGAGGTCGCCGATGGGCTGACCCGTCGCGAACACGACATCTTGGCCTTCGAACGACAGTGGTGGAAGTTCGCCGGCGTGAAGGAAGACGCCATCAAAGAACTGTTCTCGATGTCGGCAACGCGCTACTACCAGGTGCTCAACGCGCTCGTCGACCGGCCGGAAGCGTTGGCGGCCGACCCGATGCTGGTGAAGCGGCTGAGGCGGCTGCGTGCCAGCCGGCAGAAGGCGCGGGCCGCACGCCGGCTCGGCTTTGAGGTGACCTGACGGCCTCGCGGCTACAGTGGGCTCGATGAACGAGCGCGTACCCGACTCAACCGGGCTTCCCCTGCGGGCCATGGTCATGGTGCTGTTGTTCCTCGGCGTAATTTTCCTGCTGCTCGGCTGGCAGGCCCTGGACTCTGCCGGGAAGTCCGACGATGACGCATCGCCGGTCACCACGGTGTCCAGCCGCACCGCGCCGGCATCGTCGACCAGCGCCAAGCCGGCCGCGGCAACCGAGGCTGAGGTGCGGGTATACAACGTCTCGTCGAAGGAAGGCATCGCCAAGACCACCGCCGACGAACTCAAGGCGGCCGGTTTCAAGGTGACCGAGGTCACCAACCTGGCCGTTTCCGAGGTCACGGCAACCACTGTCTACTACGGCGACGAGGGTGAGAAAGCCACCGCGGACGCGGTGGGCAAGAAGCTGGGAGCGCCTGTGGAAAGGCGGATCTCGGCACTATCTGACCAGCCGCCCGGGGTCATCGTCTTGGTGATGGGTTGACGCTGAGTTGTCGCTGTCGCCAGGCTCCGTGGCGGTGTCGGTGGGCCGGGCTCTGTCGTCACGGAGCCGACACGTCGAGTGTGCAACCACTGCGGCCCCGCGCGGCGTGTCGGCGCAGCCAACGCACACTCGGCGCAGCCAGCGCACACTCGCGCTGAAGAACAAGATCCCCGTTACGGACACGTTGATCGACTCCCATTAGGCTCTGCGCTATGTCTAAGCCTGCCGGTCTGAAAGTCGCAGCCATCACGTGCGCCGCGCTGGTGAGCGCGTGCTCGTCGCCCCAGCAACCCGCTACGACGCCGGGTACCACCCCGTCGGTCTGGACGGGATCCTCGGCGCCGTCGACCTCCGGGCATCAGGAGGGGACGCCAAGTCCGCAAGCGGGCGCGGCGGCGCAGACGTTGACGACTGTCCTCCAAGGCCCCGACGGCGCGCAGGTCGCCACGGCGAAGTTCGAGTTCGCCAACGGCTATGCCACGGTGACGATCGCGACGACCGGCACCGGCGTGCTCTCGCCCGGCTTCCACGGCATGCACGTGCACAAGGTGGGCAAGTGTGAGCCCAACTCGGTCGCCCCGACCGGCGGCCCGCCCGGCAACTTCCTTTCGGCCGGTGGACATTTGCAGCTGCCCGGATCCACCAGCCCCTCCAGCGGTGATCTGCCGCCGTTGCAGGTGCGCAAGGACGGGTCCGGGATGCTGGTGACCACCACGGACGCCTTCACGATGGACGACCTGACGTCTGGCAGCAAGACCGCCATCATCATCCACGCGGGCGCGGACAACTTCGCCAACATTCCCGCCGATCGCTACAAGCAGAACGACGGGACGCCGGGTCCCGACGAGACGACGATGACAACCGGTGACGCCGGCAAGCGGGTGGCGTGCGGTGTCATTGGGTCCGGGTAAGGGTCCGGTTAGCCTGCCGTCCAGCAGGGCGCGTAGCCACATCGACTTCGCCCGTTCGCCACGCCCCACCGTCGGCGTGGAGTGGGAGTTCGCCCTGGTCGACGCCCAGACCCGGGACCTGAGCAACGAGGCCACCGCCGTCATCGCCGAAATCGGCGAAAACCCGCGTGTGCACCAGGAATTGCTTCGCAACACGGTCGAAATCGTCAGCGGCATCTGCGAAAACTCCGCCGAGGCGATGCAGGACCTGCGCGACACCCTGGGGCCCGCCCGTCGAATCGTGCGCGACCGGGGCATGGAGCTGTTCTGCGCCGGCACCCACCCGTTCGCGCAGTGGTCCAACCAGAAGCTGACCGACGCACCGCGTTACGCCGAGCTGATCAAGCGCACCCAGTGGTGGGGCCGTCAGATGCTGATCTGGGGAGTGCACGTGCACGTCGGGATCTCGTCGGCTAACAAGGTCATGCCGATCATGTCGTCGCTGCTCAACCACTACCCGCACCTGTTGGCGTTGTCGGCGTCGTCGCCGTGGTGGGGCGGCGAGGACACCGGGTACGCGAGCAATCGGTCGATGATGTTTCAGCAGTTGCCCACCGCCGGGCTGCCGTTCCAATTTCAGACCTGGTCGGAGTTCGAGGGTTTCGTCTACGACCAGAAGAAGACCGGCATCATCGATCACGTCGACGAAGTCCGTTGGGACATCAGGCCTTCCCCGCACCTCGGCACGCTCGAGGTGCGCATCTGCGACGGCGTGTCCAATTTGCGGGAGCTGGGTGCCCTGGTCGCGTTGACGCACTGCCTCATCGTCGACCTGGACCGTCGTCTGGAGGCCGACCAGCCGCTGCCGACCATGCCGCCCTGGCATGTACAGGAGAACAAATGGCGGGCGGCGCGTTACGGGCTGGACGCGGTGATCATCCTGGACGCCGACAGCAACGAGCGGTTGGTCACCGAGGACCTCGACGACGTGCTCAACCGGTTGGAGCCGATCGCCAAGTCGCTCAAGTGCGCCGACGAACTGGCCGCGGTCGCCGACATCCCGCGCCGCGGCGGGTCATACCAACGGCAGCGCCGGGTAGCCGAGGAGCACGACGGTGACCTGCGCTCGGTGGTCGACGCGTTGGTCGCCGAGCTGGACATCTAGTGGTCTACGGCCTCCCGCTCGGCCCGAAATTTGAGCGTCAGCAACTGTTTTCGCATCATCACCAGGTCGGCCAGTGCCAACGCCCGGCCGAGCAGCCGCGGCCCGGCGAACCGCACGCGCGCATGCAGCCGAGCGCCGGCGCCCGCTGGCCGGACCAAGTACGTCACGGCCACGCCTTTGGACCGCAGCGTGATGTGCTCGTCGGCGACAAACGACTGCAGCGTGAACAACGTCATGAACCGTTGTCCGACCTCGAGGTGAGTCAGGTCAGGGTCACGGTCGCGGGGGCTGCGTCGACCAAAATTGTCGATGAGGTCGTAGCTGTACGGAGCCGCCCGCAGCTGACATAGCCAGGCGAAAACGATTGGTGGGGGAGCGCCGATGCTGACGGCGCGATCCGCGGTCACGCCGGGCCGGGGAATCAGTGCGTCGCAGGGCAGCGTGGCGGTTCGTTCCGACGCCGTCGCTCCCCAGCTCAAACCGGGCATCACGGCACGGCAGGTTCTTGTGAATGCGTCCGTGCCGCAATACGTCTCAGCATCCGGCGCACAACCAGCCGATGTCCGCCGGTGCCGATGACCAGTGCTCGGTAGATCTTGCCCTGCAGACCCGGGAAGGCGGCGAAGGTGAGCGCACGCAGTAGGACGCCGTTGCGAGTGGGGTCAATTTCGAAGACGAGCCGGTATGCGGCGAAGGGGTGCCGGCCCTTCAATGCCAGCCGGCGCGGCGGGGTCGCCTCGTCGAGGACGAAGCCGACTGGCACGGTCGATGGATCCTCCGGTACACGGCACATCACGTGCAGCAGGGCCGACCAGACCTCCGCCGCCGAGGCGGCGATCGGGATAACATGTTCGTCGATGTAGGGTAATCGTTCCATATGGAAGGATCGTACTAGATCATGGCACCCCCGCGGAAGCATGAGACCGATGTGATCCTGGACGCGACGCGGGCCCTGGTGCTTTCGGCCGGTCCGCGAGCGGCCAGCGTCGCCGCTATCGCGAAGGCCAGTGGCGCCCCGGCGGGCACGCTGTATCACCGCTTCGGCAACCGCGACGGCGTGGTGATGGCTGCTTGGCTGCGTGCCCTCGACCGATTCCAGCAGCGAGCGCTTGCCGCCACCGCAGACACCGCAATGGGACGCGCGACGGCCATGGCCGTCGCGGCGATCGAATTCGCCCGCGACCTTCCCGACGACGCGCGGCTGCTGCTGACCATCCGGCCCGGCGATCTAGTGGACGGCCAATCCGACTCGGCGTTGCGGGAGACGCTGGCCGCGATGAACGCGCCGCTGAATGAGCGGGTGCGCGAGTTGGCGCGGCAACTCTACGGCAGTGACGATCCGCGGGCGCTCGATGCGGTATATCGTGCCGTCTCCGATCTGCCCTACGCCGTCGTGCGGCGCCATGCCCACGACGATCCGTTGCCCGAGTGGCTGGAGACCGATGTCGCGGCGGCGGCCCGGGCGGTGCTGCATAGTTATGGTGAGAGGGGATAAGGCCGCCTTATGGAATCGACTGAACTGCCGATGTTTCCGCTCGAAGCGGCGCTGCTGCCGGATGAGGATCTGCCGCTGCGCATCTTCGAGCCGCGCTATTGCGCGCTGGTGAGGGACTGTCTGGACAGGCCTGAGCCCCGCTTCGGGGTGGTGCTGATCTCGCGGGGCCGCGAGGTCGGCGGTGGCGATGGGCGCTGTGACGTGGGAACCCTGGCCGAGATCAGTGATTATGCGGACGCCGGCGCGGGCCGGTACGTGCTGCGCTGCCGGATGGGCGATCGCATTCAGGTGCTGCAGTGGCTGCCGGACGACCCGTATCCGCGGGCCCGGGTACGGGTGTGGCCCGACGAGCCGGGGCCGCCGGTGACGGCCGCCCAGTTCGGTGACGTCGAGGACCGGGTATGGGCGTTGTTCGAGCGGATCGCCGATGTGCGTGGCGTCGAGCTGCCGGATCGCGACCTGTTGTTCGACTACCCGCGCGACGACGTGGAGAGGTCAAACTTACTGTACGCGTTGGCATCTCGCGTGCCGATGGGGCCGGCCGACCGGTATGCCGTGCTGTCGGCGGCCTCTGCTGCCGACCGGTTGACCGCGCTGCTCGACGCCGTCGAATCGGTTGCCGCGGTGGTGGAGTTTCAGTTGTCGCAGTGATCGTCGGTCGGCGCCGCTGGGAGTCGAGGCGTCAGCCGTTATTGCGCTCGGAGGGGGTATCCGAGGCCAGCTCGTCGGTTGTGAGAAAGCCCCGCAGGTCCTGCTCTTGGTATGCCAACCGTCCAGCCCGATGGGCGATCACGGGCGCCGTGATGAGGGTAAACAGCCCGGTCAGAACGAGCACCCCGACGTCGGAGTCCTCGCGCAGCCGGAGGGTCGCACCCGCCAACACCAATATCAACCCGATCACCTGGGGTTTGGTCGCAGCGTGCATCCGCGACAGCGTGTCGTTGAACCGGATCACCCCGATTGCCGCGGTCAGTGCCAGGGCCGAGCCGGCCAGCAGCAATGCGGCCGATATCGCGTCGAGCACGTTCATTGGTGCCCCCGCCGACCTCGGCGAACGTCGGCGTCGGGCACCCGGAACCGAGCCACGCTCACTGACCCGATGAAACCGATCAGGGCAAGGACGGCCAGGCCGAAGGCCACGCTGATGTCCAGCTTGGTGGCCGCCCAGATTGCGATGCCGCACATCGTGACGGCGATCAGGGTGTCCAGGGCGACCAACCGGTCCAGTGTGCTGGGGCCCACCAGCAGGCGGGCGGTGGTCAGCGTCGCCGCTATACCCAGCATCGCTGCGGCTATGAACGAGGCCGCTGAGACGACGGTCATGAAATCTCCCTGGTAGTCGCCGGTCGCCACTCGGTGTCCCGTTCGAAGGCGGCCACCAGCAGCCCTTCCACCTGGGCGACCTGCCGATGGAACGCCTCGAGCGCACGAGCCGACTCGGCATCGATCACGTGGCAGAAGATCACCCGGCGCGCCTGATCGATCTCTAAGACGATCGAACCCGGAATCATCGACATGATGTTGGCGGCGAATACGAGCACCAGGTCGGACTTGATCGACAGCTGAACGCGAAGCACCGCCGAACGCGGCGGAGGAGCCGGTCGGATAGCCAGCCACGAGACCTCGATGCTGGATATCAGCAGCATCCATGCGACCTGTGTGACGAGCCGCAGTAGTGACGCCAGGTGCACCCGGCCCTGGACCGGAACCGTCGGCAAGGGCAGCGCGGTGATGATCGCCGTGGCGACCAACAACCCGATGACGGCGGCGCCCGGCGAATAGTCGCCCCATAGCAACGTCCAGACCGCCGCGAGCGCCACCAGCACCGCGACCCGTCGTATCACCGCCCTCATGTGGCATCGCCCGGGTTGATCGGGAGTACCGCGGTGATGTAACGGCTGCGGTCAAGCACCTCAGCAGCTGCCCGGTGGCTGTAGTCGACAATCGGCCCCGCCAGGACCGTCAGTGTCAACCCGACCCCAATCAGCGCTACCGTCGGGCCCACCATCCCGATCGGCATCTTGCCGACGTCATCGGGACTGCTGTCGGAAACGTCGTCGAGCAGTTCCGACGGTCGGTCGGCTGCCGGATCATCGTCCGGCGCTACTTCGGTGTGCGGCCGCCAAAACGCTTTGGTCCAGACCCGAGCCACCACCAGCAGGGTCAGCAAACTGGTGAGCACACCACCGCCTACCAGGGTCCAGGCCAACACCGAACCGTTTATGGCGCCGGCCTGCAACAGCGCCACTTTTCCGATGAAACCCGAGAATGGCGGAATGCCGCCGAGATTCAATGCGGGCACCAGGAACACGAACGCCAGCAGCGGAGTGCCGGCCAGCCCGCCGAGGCGTCCCAGAGTAGACGTGCCGGCCTGACGTTCGATCAGCCCCAACACCAAGAACAGCGTGGTCTGCACGATGATGTGGTGCGCTACGTAATAGATGGCACCGGACATGCCGGGCTGACTGGACAGCGCGACCCCGAACATCATGAAACCGATGTGACTGACCAGTGTGAACGACAAGAGGCGTTTGATGTCGCTTTGCGCGATGGCGCCGAGGATGCCGACGAGCATGGTCAGCAGGGCCGCCACCAGCAGCACATGGTCCAATCCAGAGCCGGGAAGCAGCAGAGCGTGCGCCCGGATGATGGAGTAGATGCCGATCTTGGTCAAAATCCCGGCAAAAACCGCGGTAACCGGTGCGGGCGCGGTGGGGTAGGAGTCTGGCAACCAGGCCGACAGCGGGAAGACGGCGGCTTTAATACCGAACGCCACTAGCAGCACCGCGAACACCGCGCTGCGGGTGCCGGTGCTGATCCGGTCGAACCGCACGGCCAGCTCGGCCATGTTGAGTGTTCCGGTGGCCGCATACACCAACGCGATTCCCGACAAGAAGATCAGCGATGACAGCATCGACACCATGACGTAGCCGATTCCGGCTCGCACCCGATCAGCGCTGGCCCCGATAGTCAACAGCACGAAACTGGCATTCAACAGCACCTCGAACCCGACGAAGAGGTTGAACAGATCGCCGGCCAGAAACGCCATGCAGACACCCGCGGCCAGCGCCAGGTACGTGGGTTGAAAGATCGACACCGGGCGGTGCTCGTCGCCGTCCCGGATGCCTTGACCGATCGCGTAGACGGCAACGCTGAGCAACACGATCGAGGACACCACCAGCATCAGCGCCGACAGCCGATCGACCACCAGCACGATGCCCAGGGGCCCCAACCCGGCGCTGGTCGGTCCCCAGCCCCCGACGGCGAGGGCCGAGGTGCCCTGCCGGTCGACGAGGTAGAGCAGCGCCGCGCAGCTTGCGACCACCGCGGACAGCGCGGCTAAGGTGATTGCCCGCTGCGTTCGTGGCCGGCGGCCCGCGATCAGTGTGCCCGCCGCGCCGAGGGTCGGCAGCAGGACGGGCAGCGGGGTCAGCATGGAGCCAGCGCTCATTGCGTCCCCCGGGGTATCGCATCGAGCTGGTAGGGCTCGTCGGCACCGGTGGCAGGTACCGGTTCGGGCGCGTCCGCGTCCACGCTGCCGGCCTCTGGGCCGGACAGTCGCGAGATGCGGATGTCCTCGGGGTCGTCACTCACCCGTTCGGCGGTGGTCAGCCGGTACGAGCGGTAGGCCAAGGCCAGCACGAAGGCCGCGCCGCCCATGGTGATGACGATCGCGGTCAACACCATGGCCTGCGCCAGCGGGTCGGCGGTCGTCGGCATGGTGACGCCCCCGTGGTTACGCACCGGCGGATTGCCGGGTGGCCCGCCGACGTTGATGATCAGCAGGTTCACTGCGTTGCTGATCAGCAGCAGCCCCAGCAACATCCGCGTCAGGCTCCGCTCCAGCAGTAGGTACACGCCGGCGCTGAAGAGGCCGCCCACCACGATCAGGGGGATTAGGTAGGTGGTCACGAGGTACGCACCCGCGCTTTCGGCGCCGGCTCGGCGAGCTCCTCGTCCACCTGTGCGCCCAGGCTCCGAAGCACGTCAAGCACCAAACCCATCACGATGCAATACACGCCCAGGTCGAAGAACAACGCCGTCACCAACTTGACCTGGCCCACCACGGGGAGATCGAACTGCACCAGAGCCGACGACAGCGCCGGTGCCCCCAGTGCCAGCGAGGCCGCCGCGGTTCCCGCCGACAGCCCGAGCCCCGCCCCGAGGATCTTGCCGGCATCCAGTGGCAGCGTTTCCCCAAGTTCGTAACGGCCACCGGCCAGGTATCTCATCGTCAGAGCCAAGCCCCCGGTCAGTCCGCCGGCGAAACCACCGCCGGGTGCGTTGTGGCCGGTGAAGAAGAAGAACACCGAGACCAGCATGATCAGCGGGAAGATGATGCGGGTGGTCACTTCCAGCACCAGCGACCGCGAGTTGGGATCGCGAAATTCGCTGCCGCGCAGCCAGATGGTGTCGCTGACGGCCGGACTATACGGCGGGACGGGACTCCGACGGGCGGGCGAGTGGCCGATGACGGTGGCTTGCCGGGCAGGGACCCGAGGAGCCGAGCCGTAACGACGGTGCCGAAACACCAGCGAGGCCACCCCCGTGGCCGCCACCAGCAGCACCGAGACCTCGCCGAGGGTGTCCCAGGCCCTGATATCGACCAACACCACGTTGACGGTATTGCCGCCGTGTCCGCGCAGGTAGGCGGCCTCCGGCAGCAGGGCGGCAATGGACGCGCCGGTGCGCGCCGCCATCGCGAACGCTGCCAGCACGGTCACGCTGACACCGACAGCCACGGCGAGCAACGCACGCGGTAGCCGCAACCGCTTCACGTCCGCGGGATCCACCTCGGCGGGTAGCGTCCGCAGCACCAGTACGAATATCACCAGCGTCACGGTTTCCACCAGGAACTGCGTCAGCGCCAGGTCGGGTGCGCCGTGAAAGGCGAACAGCACGCCGCTGCCGTAGCCGGTGACGCCCACCATGAGCGCCGCGGCAAGCCGGTTGCGAGTCACGGTGGCACCGAACGCTCCGGCCAGGATGACCCCGGCGACAACCCCCTGCAGGGGCGAATTCCACAATCGCAACTCGGGTCGGCGGTGGGCGCCCAGCCACAGGGAACCCGCCGGCAGCAGCACCAGCGTGGACAGGATCACCGCCTGGGTCGCCGGGATGGAGCCGCGCTGGGTAAGCGCGGTCACCCGCACCGCGGCCACGTCCAGCCCGCGGATCGCGGCGTCGTAGGCGCGGTCGGCCGAGCCGACGGGGGTCGCCGAAGGCCGGCGCAGCCAGAGCCGCCGCAACCAGCCGCGGGTAGCGAACACCGCGGCGCCGACGATCACGACCAGCGCTGAGAGCACCTGGACCAGACCCGGGTGCCAGAGCGCCAGGTGGTAGTCGCGATGGCCGGAGGTGATCGTGTCGGCGTAGCCCTCCAGCAGATGACCAAGGTAGGCGGGCGCCAGTCCGACGACCAGGCCCGCCGCCGCAAGAACCGCCGGAGCAGCCAGCAACGTCGCAGTCGGCGGATTCAATGCGGCGACTCGAATGCTGGGCGCGCGCTGGCCCTTCCGGGCGAAGGCGCCCCACAGAAACCGCAAGCTGTAGGCCACGGAGAAGATCGATCCGGCCACCACACCAATCAGCACCCACGGCGCGGTGGCGCCCAGCGATTCGCTGTCGGCCAGTGTCGAAAACGCGGCTTCCTTGGCAACGAAACCAAGAAACGGTGGCAGGGCCGCCATGCTGGCGGTCGCGGCGACGGCGATCACCAACAGCGCCGGGCAGCGCCGCCCAAGCCAGGCCAGCCTGCGGATATCCCGGGTCCCGGCGGCATAGTCGATGATCCCGACCACCATGAACAAAGCGGCCTTGAACATCGCGTGCGCGCACAACACGCTCAGTCCGGCCAGCACGAGATCCCGGCCGCCCGAGCCGAGCAGCACGGTGATCAGGCCCAGGTAGCTCACGGTGCCGTAGGCCAATAGCAGCTTCAGGTCGTATTCTCGCAGCGCGCGCCAACCGGCCAGCAGCATCGTGATGAGACCGAGAATCACCGCGGTCGGTCGCCAGCCCGGAGAATCGGCGAAACCCGGAGTCAGACGCGCGATCAGATACACCCCGGCCTTGACCATCGCCGCGGCATGCAGATACGCGCTCACCGGTGTGGGCGCGGCCATCGCGCCCGGCAGCCAGAAGTGCAGTGGCACAATGGCCGACTTACTCAACGCGCCGACCAGGATGAGCAGCACGCAGACGGTGACCGCCACCCCCGTCGGCGGCGCCGCGACCACATCCGACAGCAGATAGCTGCCGGCGGCCTGGCCCAGCCCGACGATGCCGGCCAGCATTGCGAGCCCGCCCGCGGTGGTGACCAGCAGCGCCTGGGTGGCGGCGCGCCGGCTGGCGAAGCGTTCCGCGTAGTGGCCGATCAGCAGGAACGACAGCACGGTGGTCAGTTCCCAAAACACGTAGAGCACCAGCAAGTTGTCGGCGACCACCAAAGCGAACATGGCGCCGGAGAACGCGACCAACTGGGCGGCGAAGCTGGGCAGCCGGTTCTCGGTATGGCCATCATGGTGGCGGAAGTACTCGACGCAGTAGAACAACACCAGCGCACCGATCCCCAGCGCCAGCACACTCATGATCGCTGCCAGCGAATCCCATCGCAGTGCGATGTCCATCGACAGGCCGGGCACCCAATCGATGACTCGCGTGTGGTCGTCGGCGTGGCTGGCCGGCCAGTTCACGACGACCCACACCAGACAGATCAGGGGTACGGATGCCAGCGGGTAGAACGCGCGACGACCCCATCGGGACACGAGTCCCGGCGCTATCGCGGCGGCCAGCGCGTGGGCAAGCAAAATAGCGAACACGGAACTCCGATATGCGGGTCTTCTCGGGCGGATACGGTCCCGACATACGGACTGTTCGGTCCATCCGAGTCTATGCGCACGATACCAACGAAACTGTCGGGCAAACCCGGCCCGGGTCGACAAGCACCAACCGGCCCGGCCGTCGCTGTTATGTCCAGAAGTCGTTCATGGGTGTGGCGTACAGGTCGTTGTTGGTGAGCGTGGCGAAAGGTGTTCCTGCCGTGGGACTCAACGCGTATTCCAGGGTGCTCATCAGGCTGTAGTGGTTGTAGTAGGAGTTGGTGACGAAGTGGCCGGTTTGCATCCCGCTGAGCACGGCGCCGTCGTTCGGGATGACGATCATCGGGATGAGGTTGCCTTGGTTGCCGATGCCCAGTGACAGGTTGTCGTAGTCCTCGTCGAAGGTGAGGAAGATCGCGGCCCGCTGGCCGGGCGTATTCCACGTTGTGGAGTTTTGAATGGTGGACACCGTTTGTTGGAGGAACTGGTCACCGGCTGCGACGTTGTACTGGTGGTTGGTGAGCCGGCTGGCAAGCCAATTGGCCACGCCAACAGGGGAATCGGTCGGCCCTTCCATGTTGAAGGACCCGTTGGCGGCGATCCACGAGAATCGTGGGGTGGTGGCCGGGGATGTGAGGTCGGTGCTCAGCTGCGTCAGCGGGAGCAGGTGTGTCTGCAGGTAGGTGGGGGTGTTGTTGTAGACGTAGCTGAATTGGATGAAGGGTAGGGAGTCGGCGGCATAGTCGCCGGACGACACGATCGCACCGGGGAAGGGCATGCTTTGGGCGTAGCCGGCCCAGGAGATGCCCAAGTTATCCATTTCTTGCATCAGGCTGGGGGCGTTGATCACATTTCCGACCGGGTTGTAGATAAGGCCGAAGTCCGATCCGCCCATGATCCGGAAGTAGTTCGGGTCGCTGGGGTGGCCCAGTGCGTAGTAGCTGTTGGCGTATCCGTAGGTGTTGATCAGGCTGTTGGTGTAGGGGGCGTTGATGCTGCCGAGGATGTCGGCGGCGCCCTTGTTTTCCATATAGATCAGGAACACGTGATCGAGTTGGCCGACGTTGGACGTGGGGACGGTCAGCGGTGCACCGGTGAGGGTGGGGTCGCCGACGGTGAACGACAGGTTGTCGGCGAAGGCGCTGTTGTAGTTGCCCAGGACCGGGTTGAGGTCGGTGAACGTCGCGGTCACCACCGCCGAAGTGGTGCCCACCGGGACGGTCCCGGAGATATCGCGCGGCTGGAACCCGGTCATTCCCAGGCGATCCAGCGCGGTGACCGGTGCGATCGAGCCGGTGCCCAGCGCGACCCCGTCGGCGTTGAGGAAGGTGACCTGCACTGAGGTCGAGGACGGGTTCAAAAGGTAGCCGCCCAGTAGTCCGCTGAGCGTGTAGGGGGTGGTGCCGGTGTTGATCTTGGCGGCCGCGGCGGTGAGGTTGACGATCTGGCTGATGGAGGAGGTGGCCACCGGCCCGCCGCCGGCGAAGTTGTTGCCGGCACCGGGGGGCGGGGTACCGGGGAAGCCCAACCCAAGGAAGTTCGGCACTGTCGGGAACGGAGTCGAGGTCGGCGAGGGATAAGTGAGCGCGGCGCCGTAGGGGATGATGGTCGGGGTGCCGGTGACTGTCCAGCCTGGGATGGTGACCGAGCTGTAGCCCGTCGGGGATGGGGTGGCGATTTCGAAGTTGGGGTTGACCAGCAGGTTGGGGCTCATTGGTAGGCCGGGGATGCCGTTGTGGCCTAGCAGCCAGCCGCCGGTGCCGACGGTGCCGGGCCCGCCCAGTAGTGCCAGGGTAGGCGAGTAGCCGCCGTTGCCGCCGTTGCCGCCGTTGCCGATCAGCAGGGCAGCCCCGCCGATGCCGCCGCTGCCGCCCCTGAAGGTGGGGGCGGCGTCCGCGCC
>JALHRH010000137.1 GCA_022841565.1 Mycobacterium sp.
GGGTGCGCAGCGTGATCTGGGTGGCCGGCCGCGGTGCCGCCGAGACCGCCGGCGCCCTGCTGGCGGCAACGTTGGCGACCGCGGCCGCCGAGCCGATCGCACTGGTCACCGAGGCCCCCCCGTGGGTTGGCCCGCTCGACGTGCTGATTGTCGCCGGTGACGATCCCGGCGACCCGACGCTGGTTGGCGCGGCCGCGACCGGGGTGCGCAGGGGCGCGCGGGTGGTGGTGGTGGCCCCGTTCGAAGGTCCGTTGCGTGACTCCACCGCGGGCCGGGTCGCGGTGCTCTCGCCGCGTCTGCCGACGTCTGAGGCATTCGGGTTGTGCCGATATCTGGCTGCGGGCCTAGCTGTGCTGCACACCGTCGACCCCCGGCTGAGCATCGACCTCGCCGCGCTGGCCGACGAACTAGACGCCGAGGCACTGCGCAACAGCGCAGGCCGTGAACTGTTCACCAACCCGGCGAAGACGTTGGCCACCCGGATGACCGACTCTCAGGTCGCGCTGGCCGGCGACAGCGCCGCGACCCTGGCGCTGGCCCGGCACGGCAGCTCGGTGCTGTTGCGGGTCGCTCAGCAGGCCGCTGCGGCCGCCGGCCTGGGAGATGCGGTGGCCGCGTTGCGCAACGGGCCGCGCGGGTTCGCCGATCCCGCCGATGCACTATTCCACGACGAGCAGATCGATGGGCCGCTGCCGCCTCGGATGCGCGTGCTGGCGCTGACGCTGTCTTCGGAGCGGACGGTGGTGGCCGCGCGGGTCGCCGGGCTCGATGACGTCTACCTGGTCGGGGCGGAGGATGTGCCGGACCAGCCCTCGGTGCCGACCGGAGCGGGGCGTGCCGAGCAGCAACTGGCAGTATTGGCCGTTCGGCTGGAGATGGCCGCGGTTTACCTGCGACTGGCACAGGGATAGATAGACGGTGGAATTACTGCGCGGGGCGTTACGCACGTACGCCTGGGGATCACGCACCGCGATCGCCGAGTTCACTGGGCGGCCGGTGCCGGCCGCCCACCCCGAGGCCGAGCTCTGGTTCGGTGCCCACCCCGGTGACCCGGCCTGGTTGGAGACGCCGAACGGCCACACGTCGTTGTTGACGGCACTTACCGCCGATCCCGAGGGGCAGCTCGGTCCCGGCTCGCGCGCTCGGTTCGGTGATGTGCTGCCGTTCCTGGTCAAGGTGTTGGCCGCCGACGAGCCGCTGTCGCTGCAGGCCCACCCGAGTGCCGCGCAGGCGGTGGAGGGCTTCGCGCGCGAAGAGCGCCTGGGTATTCCATTGAATTCGCCGATCCGCAATTACCGCGATACCAGCCACAAGCCGGAGCTGTTGGTGGCGCTGCAGCCGTTCGAGGCGCTGGCCGGTTTCCGTCAGGCGTCGCGGACCAGCGAGTTGCTGCGGGTGCTGAACGTGTCCGACCTCGACCCGTTCATCGACCTGCTGAGCGAGGGGGACGACGACCAATCCGATGCCGATGGCCTGCGCGCCCTGTTCACCACCTGGATCACCGCACCGCAGCCTGATCTTGACGTGCTGGTGCCGGCCGTACTCGACGGCGCGATTGCGTATATCACTTCTGGGGCAACGGAATTCGCCGCCGAGGTCAAGACGCTGCTGGAACTGGGGGAGCGCTATCCCGGTGATGCCGGTGTGTTGGCGGCGTTGCTGCTCAACCGCATCACCCTGGCGCCCGGCGAGGCGATCTTCCTGCCGGCGGGCAATCTGCACACCTACCTGCGTGGTTTTGCGGTGGAGGTGATGGCGAACTCCGACAACGTATTACGGGGCGGCCTCACGCCCAAGCACGTCGATGTGCCCGAACTGCTGCGGGTGCTCGACTTCAGGCCCACCGCCGAAGCTCAGCTACGCCCGTCGGTCCGCCGCGACGGCCTGGAACGGATCTACGAGACGCCGACCGACGAGTTCGCGCTGGCGCTGCTGGTGCTCGACGGCGACCACCTCGGTCACGAAGTCGACGCGGCGTGCAGCCATGACGGGCCGCAGATCCTGTTGTGCGCCGAGGGGTCGCTGACCGTGCACGCCAAGTCCGGGTCGCTGATGCTCGATCGCGGCGCGGCCGCGTGGGTCAGCGCCGACGACGGCCCGATCCGGCTGTCCGCGCGGCGACCGGTCAAGCTTTTCCGGGCTACCGTGGGCTTGTGACGGCGCGCCGCGGCTGTACCCGGTCGCGCTGCTCGGCCAGCCAGAGTCGCATGTTGTGAGCGACGGTACGGCCGAAAATTCGCGCCGGAGGGACCATGTACAGACTGTCGAGCAGGGAGAACCGGCGCAGAAACCATTCGGCGAGAATCGGATCGGTTTCCGCGGCGCCGAGAAACTGTTCGAAGAGCGATCCGGCCGATTTCCACCAGCGGGGCTGGGGGTCAGCGGTTGCGTGATGAAAGGTCACGTCACCGATCGCGTTCATCATCCACACCGGAAAGGTGGTTTTGGCCGTCAGGCGATGGAGTTCTGCGGCCAGGTTGTCGGGGGAGTGCAGCGCCCGACGCAGATGCCCGGCCTGCAGCGACGTCATGGTCATGCCCTGCCCGAATGTCGGATTGAAGCTGGCCACCGCGTCACCGAACGGGACGATGCCGCCAGGAAAACGGTCCAGTTTGTGATAGCGGCGCCACCTGCTTACCGGAAAAGCATGATATGCGGGTTCCCCGACCGGTTCGGCTTGCGCCAGCGCCGCGCTGAAGTGCGGCGGGAGCAGGTCATCGACGAGCGCGAGCATTTCGGGAAACGTGCGCGGCGGCTTGGCATTCGCCACTCCGAAGGTGGTCAGCACCCAGATGTGGTCCTCGTAATGCAGCATGCCCAATCCCAGCGACTTGTCGTGCGAGGCACCGGCCACCACCACCTTCTCCGCGATCAGACCCTCCGGCATGCGGAATTGGTGGGTGGCGTAGTTGATGCCGATGTCGACCGTCGCCTCCGGCGCGCGCTGATATCCCCACTGCTCCAGCCACACGGGCAGCCGGGTGCCTCGGCCGGCGGCGTCGACAACCAGGTCCGCGGCGACAAATTCCGGCTCCTCACCGCGTACCGCCGGGTCCAGTAGCACGCCGGTTACCCGCTGCAGCGCAGGGTCGAAGCGCGGCTCGGCGACCGGGCGCTGCACGATGTGCACGTTGTCGATGTCCCGGACGCGGCGTCGGATCTGCCACTCCAGGTGGGGCCGGCTGGGCACATAGGCGGTGAACTCGTCGCGCAGCGTATGTCCGGTACCGAGGACGTAGCCCGCGGCACCCAGGTGAATGCAGTCCGGGCGGTTTTCCAGCATCGGCACGCCCGCCGCCACCATGTCGTCCAACAGGCCGGGGAACAGGCTTTCGAACTCGTTGGCGCCGCGGGCCATCAGCAGGTGCAGGTGGCGGTCTTGCGGGACGGTGGCGCGGTTAAACGGCTCGCTGGGCAGGTCATCGCGCTCGAAGACCGTCACCTGTGTGTAGAAGTCGGATAGCACCCGGGCGGCGCACAAGCCCGCGATGCTGGCGCCGATTACTACCGCGTGATTCTTGTTGTCAACGCTCCCCACCACTCCTGCAGCGTACCCAGTACTGTGCGGTCACAACTGCCGCGGAGTACGAGGTGACGAAAGGGGCGGGCTGATGTCCGGTCGCTGGCGCACAAAATCGGTCGAGCAATCGATCGCCGACACCGACGAGCCGGGTACCCGGCTCCGCAAGGACCTGACCTGGCTCGACCTGGTGGTTTTCGGTGTCTCGGTGGTGATCGGAGCCGGGATCTTCACCGTCACCGCAACCACCACCGGCGACATCACCGGCCCGGCCATCTGGATCTCGTTTCTGATCGCGGCGGCCACCTGCGCGCTGGCGGCGCTGTGCTACGCCGAGTTCGCGTCGACCCTGCCGGTGGCCGGCAGCGCCTATACCTTCTCCTATGCCACCTTCGGAGAGTTCCTCGCCTGGATCATCGGCTGGAACCTGGTGTTGGAGTTGGCGATCGGCGCGGCGGTGGTCGCCAAGGGCTGGTCCAGCTACCTGGGTACGGTATTCGGTTTCGGCGGCGGCACCCTCTCACTCGGGCCGGTCGAGTTCGATTGGGGCGCGCTGCTGATCGTCGCGCTGGTGGCGGTGCTGCTGGTGTTAGGTACCAAGTTGTCGTCCCGGTTTTCCGCCGTGGTCACCGCCATCAAGGTGGCGGTCGTCATCCTCGTCGTCATCGTCGGCTCCTTCTATATCAAGGCCGCCAACTACAGCCCGTTCATCCCAAAGCCCGAAGCCGAACACCAGGGTCGCGGGGTGGACCAGTCGGTGCTGTCGCTGCTGACCGGTGCCGGCGGCAGCCATTACGGCTGGTACGGCGTCTTGGCGGGCGCCTCGATCGTGTTCTTCGCGTTTATCGGGTTCGACATCGTGGCCACCATGGCCGAGGAAACCAAGAACCCGCAGCGCGACGTGCCGCGCGGCATCTTGGCCTCGCTCGGGGTGGTGACCCTGCTTTACGTGGCGGTGGCGGTCGTGCTGTCCGGAATGGTGTCCTACACCCAGCTGCGCACCGTCCCGGGGCAAGGTCACGCGAACCTGGCCACCGCGTTCCAAGCCAACGGCATCTACTGGGCCAGCGGGATCATCTCGGTCGGAGCGCTGGCCGGCCTCACCACGGTGGTGATGGTCCTGATGCTCGGTCAATGTCGGGTGCTGTTCGCGATGGCGCGAGACGGCCTGCTGCCCCGCGGGTTGGCCAAGACCAGTTCGCGCGGTACCCCGGTGCGGATCACCATGCTGGTCGCGGCGGTGATCGCGGCGACGGCGGCGGTGTTTCCGATCAACAAGCTCGAAGAGATGGTCAACGTCGGCACGCTGTTCGCCTTCATCTTGGTGTCCGCCGGCGTCATCGTGCTGCGCCGGACCAGGCCCGACCTGCCCCGGGGCTTCCGCGCGCCCTGGGTGCCGCTACTGCCGATCGCCTCGGTGTGCGCCTGCCTGTGGCTGATGCTCAACCTCACCGCGCTGACCTGGGTGCGGTTCGGTGTCTGGTTGCTGGTGGGGATCGCGATCTACGTCGGCTACGGGCGCCGGCACTCGGTGCAGGGCCGCCGGGAGAGAGGCGGCGCCGACGTGGACAAATAAGCATCGTATGGATAGTTAGTTTACAAATTAGCGTCTGGTGTCTAGACACGAGACGCAAACGGTTGTAATGTCCAATCTCAAGTGGTGACACTCACACAAGGAGGTTTGGCGTATGACCACACAGACAAGCGGCGCACCGGAAGCGCCGGTAACCGAATGGCGCGACAAGAAGCGCTACCTATGGCTGATGGGTTTGATCGCCCCGACGGCGCTGTTCGCGATGCTGCCCGTCGTGTGGGGGATCAATCAGCTCGGCTGGCACACGGCGGCCGAGCTGCCGCTATGGATCGGGCCAATCCTGGTCTACATCCTGTTGCCGCTGCTGGACCTGCGGTTCGGTCCTGACGGGCAGAACCCGCCCGACGAAGTCATGGAGCGGTTGGAAAACGACAAGTACTACCGCTACTGCACCTACATCTACATTCCGTTCCAGTACGCCAGCGTGATCTTTGGCGCCTATCTGTTCACCGCGTCCAACCTGACCTGGCTGGGCTACCCGGGTGGCCTGGGCTGGTTGGGCAAGATCGGCGTAGCGCTCACGGTCGGCGTGCTCGGCGGCGTCGGCATCAACACAGCGCACGAGATGGGGCACAAGAAGGAATCGCTGGAGCGCTGGCTGTCCAAGATCACCCTGGCGCAGACCGCCTACGGCCACTTCTACATCGAGCACAACCGTGGCCACCACGTTCGCGTCTCCACTCCCGAGGACCCGGCGTCGGCCCGCTTCGGCGAAACCTTCTGGGAATTCCTGCCCCGCAGCGTCATCGGCAGCGCCCGCTCGTCGATTCATCTCGAGGCGCAACGCATCCGCCGGCTCGGCAAGAGCCCGTGGGACCCGCGGACCTACCTGGGCAACGACGTGCTGAACGCCTGGGCGATGACGGTGGTCCTGTTCGGCGCGTTGATCGCGGCCTTCGGTGTAAGCGTGGTCCCGTTCCTGATCATCCAGGCGGTCTTCGGCTTCAGCCTGCTCGAAGCCGTCAACTACCTCGAGCACTACGGGCTGCTGCGGCAGAAAAACGCGAACGGCCGCTACGAGCGCTGCGCTCCGGTGCACAGCTGGAACTCCGACCACATCGTCACCAACCTGTTCCTCTACCACCTGCAGCGCCACAGCGATCACCACGCCAACCCCACGCGGCGCTACCAGATTCTGCGCAGCATGGAAGGGGCGCCCAACTTGCCGAGCGGCTACGCGTCGATGATCTCGCTGACCTACCTCCCGCCGCTATGGCGCAGGGTGATGGACCACCGGGTGCTCGAGCACTACGACGGCGACATCACGAAGGTCAACCTGCAGCCCCGATTGCGGGAGAAGCTCCTGGCGAAGTACGGAGCCGCCGAAGAGGCCCAGCCGTGAGCGCGGCCTACCAGTGCCCCGTCTGCGACTACCGCTACGACGAGGCCAAAGGAGATGCCCGAGAAGGTTTTCCAGCCGGCACCGGCTGGGACCAGATCCCCGATGACTGGAGTTGTCCGGACTGCGCCGTCCGCGAGAAACCCGACTTCGAAATGATTGGAGGAGAAAAGTGAGCGACTACAAGCTCTACCAGTGTGTTCAGTGCGGCTTCGAGTACGACGAGGAGCTGGGCTGGCCGGAAGACGGCATTGCGCCCGGTACCCGGTGGGATGACATTCCCGAGGACTGGAGCTGCCCGGACTGCGGCGCGGCGAAGTCGGACTTCGTGATGGTGGAGGTGGCGCGGTCATGATCGGCACCAACGTGGCTGCGAAAACGGATATCGTCGCGCCTGTGAAGCGGATTCCTTACGCCGAAGCATCACGCGCCCTGTTGCGGGATTCGGTGCTGGATGCGATGCGGGATCTGCTGCTGACTCGCGACTGGTCCGCCATCACACTGTCCGACGTGGCCCGGGCGGCCGGCATCAGCCGGCAGACTATCTACAACGAGTTCGGGTCCCGGCAGGGCCTGGCGCAGGGTTACGCCCTGCGCCTGTCCGACCGGCTGGTCGACACGGTCAAGGCTGCCCTGGACGCCAACATCGGCAACATCTACGAGTCGTTCCTGCAGGGCTTCCGGGCCTTTTTCGTCGAGACGGCGGCCGACCCGCTGGTGATCTCTCTGTTGACCGGTGTTGCCAAGCCCGACTTGCTGCAGCTCATCACCACGGACAGCGCGCCCATCATCACCCGGGCGTCCGAGCGGCTGGCCACGGCGTTCACCCAGACCTGGCTGGCTACCAGCGACGACGATGCCAACGTGCTGTCGAGGGCGATCGTCCGGCTGTGCCTGAGTTACGTCTCTATGCCACCGGAGGCCGACCACGACGTCGCGGCGGATCTGGCCAGGATGATGACCCCGTTCGCCGAGCGGCACGGCGTCATCAACGTGCCCTGACCAGGACGGCAAATGACCGGAGGCTAAGCTGAGCGTTCAGAGTATCGAGGCTGATGCGCCTGCTCGAATTCAGATGAGCCCCCAAAGAAGGATGTAACCCCCTATGACGACGCTCGAAAATTCGCTTTCCCCCGACGTTCGCAACGGTATCGACTTCAAGGTTGCCGACTTGTCGCTGGCGGATTTCGGTCGCAAAGAACTCCGGATCGCCGAGCACGAAATGCCCGGCCTGATGTCGCTGCGCCGCGAATACGCCGAGGTGCAGCCGCTGAAGGGAGCCCGCATCTCGGGTTCGCTTCACATGACCGTCCAGACCGCGGTGCTGATTGAAACCCTCACCTCGCTGGGCGCCGAAGTTCGGTGGGCGTCGTGCAACATCTTCTCGACCCAAGACCATGCGGCGGCCGCCGTCGTTGTCGGCCCGCATGGCACACCCGAAGAGCCCAAGGGGGTCCCGGTGTTCGCCTGGAAGGGCGAGACGCTCGAGGAGTACTGGTGGGCCGCCGAGCAGATGCTCACCTGGCCGGACGAGGACAAGCCGGCCAACATGATTTTGGACGACGGTGGCGACGCCACCATGATGGTGCTGCGCGGCATGCAGTATGAGAAGGCCGGCGTCGTGCCGCCCGCCGAGGAAGACGACTCGGCGGAATGGAAGATCTTCCTGAGCGTGCTGCGGAATCGCTTCGAGACCGACAAGGGCAAGTGGACCAAGATCGCCGAGTCGGTCAAGGGCGTCACCGAGGAGACCACCACCGGTGTGCTGCGCCTGTACCAGTTCGCCGCAGCCGGTGACCTCGCCTTCCCAGCGATCAACGTCAACGACTCGGTCACCAAGTCCAAGTTCGACAACAAGTACGGCACCCGGCACTCCCTGATCGACGGCATCAACCGCGGTACCGACGCGCTGATCGGCGGCAAGAAGGTGCTGATCTGTGGCTATGGCGACGTCGGCAAGGGCTGCGCGGAGGCCATGAAGGGCCAGGGCGCCCGGGTCCAGGTCACCGAGATCGACCCGATCAACGCGCTGCAGGCAATGATGGAGGGCTTCGACGTCGTCACCGTCGAGGACGCCATCGCCGACGCGGACATCGTCGTCACCTCGACCGGCAACAAAGACATCATCATGCTCGACCACATCAAGGCGATGAAGGACCACTCGATTCTTGGCAACATCGGTCACTTCGACAACGAGATCGACATGGCCGGCCTGGAGCGCTCCGGCGCGACGCGGACCAACATCAAGCCGCAGGTCGACCTGTGGACGTTCGGCGAGACCGGCCGTTCGGTCATCGTGCTGTCCGAGGGGCGGCTGCTGAACCTCGGAAACGCCACCGGCCACCCGTCGTTCGTGATGAGCAACAGCTTCGCCAACCAGACGATCGCCCAGATCGAGCTGTGGACCAAGAACGACGAGTACGACAACGAGGTGTACCGCCTGCCCAAGCACCTCGACGAAAAGGTGGCCCGCATCCACGTCGAGGCGCTCGGCGGCAAGCTCACCAAGCTGACCAAGGACCAGGCCGAATACCTCGGCGTCGACGTCGAAGGCCCGTACAAGCCGGACCACTACCGCTACTGATCGGCACGCTCGTCGTCGAGCGTCACGCTAGCGTGATGTTCGGCGCCGAGCGTCACGCTAGCGTGACGCGTCGGCGGATCCGGCTAAGCTCGCGCCGTGCTGATCGCGATCGAGGGCGTTGACGGCTCCGGCAAGCGAACGCTGACCGCCGGCCTGCGCCGCGCCCTAAAGGCCGCCGGCAAGTCGGTGGCGACGCTGGCGTTCCCGCGCTACGGGCAGTCGATCACCGCTGACCTCGCGGCCGAGGCGCTGCACGGTCAGCACGGCGACCTCGCCGACTCGGTGTACGCGATGGCGACGCTGTTCGCGCTCGACCGGGCCGGGGCCATCGCCGAGATCGAGCGACTGCGCCGCGAGCACGACGTGGTGATTCTGGATCGCTACGTCGCCTCCAATGCGGCCTACAGCGCGGCGCGCCTGCATCAGGATGCGGCCGGCGCCGCGGTCGCGTGGGTGCGCACGCTGGAATACCAGCGCCTCGCCCTGCCGGCGCCGGACTGGCAGATCCTGCTCGCGGTGCCGGCCGAACTCGCCGGACAACGCGCCCGGAACCGGGCGCAGAGCGACCCGGGCCGAGCCCGCGACAGCTACGAACGAGACGACGGACTGCAGCGTCGCACCGGCGCGGTGTATGCCGAACTGGCCACCACTGGGTGGTGTGGGCGGTGGCTGGTGGTGGACGCCGACGTCGATCCGGGCGCTCTGGCGGCCGATTTGACGGCCAAATAGCACAAATTCGGCACTAATTGCGCTTCTCCATCAAGAAACACCCGTGTGGTAGCCGAGTTTTGTCCTGATCTGGTGACACCATGGACAACATGAGGCAAAGGATTTTGGTCGTCGATGACGACGCTTCGCTCGCCGAGATGCTCACCATCGTGTTGCGTGGGGAGGGTTTCGACACCGCGGTCATCGGCGATGGCACACAGGCCCTGACCGCGGTGCGCGAATTACGCCCAGATCTGGTGCTGTTGGATTTGATGCTGCCCGGCATGAACGGCATCGACGTGTGCCGGGTGCTGCGTGCCGACTCCGGTGTGCCGATCGTCATGCTTACCGCCAAAACCGACACCGTGGACGTGGTGCTCGGCCTGGAGTCCGGCGCCGACGACTACATCATGAAGCCGTTCAAGCCCAAGGAGTTGGTCGCGCGGGTGCGGGCGCGGCTGCGTCGCAACGACGACGAGCCGGCCGAGATGCTGTCCATCGCCGACGTCGACATCGACGTGCCGGCACATAAGGTGACGCGCAACGGCGAGCAGATCTCGCTGACGCCGCTGGAGTTCGACCTGTTGGTCGCGTTGGCGCGTAAACCCCGTCAGGTGTTTACTCGTGATGTGCTGCTCGAACAAGTCTGGGGCTACCGGCACCCGGCGGACACCCGCCTGGTGAACGTGCACGTCCAGCGCCTGCGTGCGAAGGTCGAGAAAGACCCTGAGAACCCGACCGTGGTTCTGACCGTTCGAGGAGTGGGATACAAGGCCGGCCCTCCGTGATCCGCGCCGTGAGCGAGGCGGCCTAGGTGATCTGGCGCTCGCCACGACGTAGTCGAGGTCGCTGGGGGCGTTCGGGCCCCCTGCCGCGCGGCTTGAGCGCGTTGAGCCGAGCCGTCGCTGTTGTCTGGCGTCGATCGCTGCAATTGCGTGTGGTAGCGCTGACCCTGGGGTTGTCGCTGGCGGTGATTCTGGCCTTGGGATTCGTGCTGACCAGCCAGGTCACCAACCGCGTGCTCGACGTGAAGGTCAGGGCGGCGACCGATCAGATCGAGCGGGCGCGCAACACCGTCAGCGGTATCGTCAATGGCGAGGAAACCCGCTCACTGGACAGCAGCCTGCAGTTGGCGCGCAACACGCTGACCTCGAAGACCGATCCCGCTTCCGGTGCCGGGCTAGCCGGTGCCTTCGATGCGGTGCTCATGGTGCCGGGGGACGGGCCGCGGGCCGCCTCGACCGCCGGCCCCGTCGATCAGGTGCCCAACGCGCTGCGCGGCTTCGTCAAGGCTGGGCAGGCCGCCTACCAGTACGCAACGGTGCACACCGACGGATTCTCCGGGCCGGCTCTGATCGTCGGGACCCCGACGTCGTCGCGGGTGGCCAACCTGGAGCTGTACCTGATCTTCCCGCTGGCCAATGAGCAGGCCACCATCACCCTGGTGCGCAGCACGATGGCCACCGGCGGCCTGGTGCTGCTGCTGTTGCTGGCGGGCATCGCGTTGCTGGTCTCGCGTCAGGTGGTGGTCCCGGTGCGATCGGCGTCGCGGATCGCCGAGCGCTTCGCCGAGGGGCACCTGTCCGAGCGCATGCCGGTCCGCGGCGAAGACGACATGGCCCGGCTGGCGGTGTCGTTTAACGACATGGCCGAAAGCCTGTCCCGCCAGATCACCCAGCTCGAAGAATTCGGCAACCTGCAACGCCGCTTCACCTCCGACGTCAGCCACGAACTGCGCACCCCGCTGACCACCGTGCGGATGGCTGCCGACCTGATCTACGACCACAGCTCCGATCTGGATCCGGCGCTGCGCCGCTCCACCGAATTGATGGTCAACGAGTTGGACCGCTTCGAGACGCTGCTCAGCGATCTGCTGGAGATCTCCCGGCACGACGCCGGTGTGGCCGAGCTGTCCGTGGAGGCCGTTGACTTGCGCAGCACCGTAAACAACGCGCTGGTCAACGTCGGCCACCTGGCCGAGGAGGCCGGCATCGAGTTACTCGTGGATTTGCCGACCGAGGAAGTGATCGCCGAGGTCGACGCCCGCCGGGTGGAACGTATTCTGCGCAACCTGATCGCCAACGCCATCGACCATGCCGAGCACAAGCCGGTGCGGATCCGGATGGCCGCCGACGAGGACACCGTTGCCGTCACTGTCCGCGACTACGGCGTCGGCCTGCGACCCGGCGAGGAGAAATTGGTGTTCAGCCGGTTCTGGCGCTCGGACCCGTCCCGGGTGCGGCGTTCGGGTGGCACCGGGTTGGGTCTGGCGATCAGCATCGAAGATGCGCGGTTACACCAGGGCCGCCTGGAAGCGTGGGGCGAGCCGGGTCAGGGGGCATGCTTCCGGCTGACGCTGCCGCTGGTGCGCGGGCATAAGGTCACCACCAGCCCGTTGCCGATGAAGCCGATTCCGCAGCCTCCCGCCCAACCCGTCGCGCAGCCTGCTTCCCAGCCCCTTGTCGATCAGCGCACCCGCGAGCACGCGGGATGAGGCGCGCGGTATGTGCCCTACTGGCGGCCGTCACCGTGCTGGCCGGCTGCGCGAGCGTGCCGAGTTCGTCGGCGCCGCAGGCCATCGGCACCGTCGAGCGCCCGGCACCGTCGAACCTGCCCAAGCCCACCCCGGGCATGGATCCCGATGTGTTGCTGCGCGAATTCCTCAAGGCCACCGCCGATCCGGCCAACCGGCACCTGGCGGCCCGGCAGTTCCTCACCCAGTCGGCCTCGAACTCCTGGGACGATGCCGGCAGCGCGCTGCTGATCGACCATGTGGTGTTCGTCGAAACCCGTGGCGCCGAGAAGGTTTCGGCGACCATGCGGGCCGACATCCTGGGCTCGCTGTCCGATATCGGGGTCTTCGAGACCGCCGAGGGCCAGCTGCCTGACCCGGGCCCGATCGAGTTGGTCAAGACGTCCGGCGGATGGCGCATCGACCGCCTGCCCAACGGAGTCTTCCTGGACTGGCAGCAATTCCAGGCGACCTATAAGCGCAACACCTTGTACTTCGCCGACCCCACCGGTAAGACCGTGGTGCCCGACCCGCGCTACGTCGCGGTGTCCGACCAAGACCAGCTGGCCACCGAGCTGGTCTCCAAGCTGCTTGCCGGGCCCCGTCCGGAGATGGCGCACACGGTGCGCAACCTGCTGGCTCCGCCGCTGCGGCTGCGCGGGCCGGTCACTCGCGCCGACGGAGGCAAGAGTGGGGTAGGGAAGGGCTACGGTGGCGCCCGCATCGAGCTGGAGAAGCTGTCCACCACGGATCCACACAGCAGGGCACTGTGTGCCGCGCAGATCATCTGGACGCTCGCGCGAGCCGACATCCGGGGTCCCTACGTGATCAACGCCGACGGCGCCCCCCTGGACGACCGGTTCGCGCAGGGCTGGAACACCTCCGACGTCGCTGCCACCGACCCTGGTGTGGCCGACGGCGCCGGAGCCGGATTGCACGCGCTGGTGGGCGGGTCGCTAGTGGCACTGGACGGACAACGCATCGCCACCGTGCCGGGAGCGTTCGGCCACATGGGCGACCAGACCGGCGCCGCACTGTCGCGCAGCGGGCGACAGGTGGCGTCGGTGGTGACGCTGCGCCGCGGCGCCCCGGACATGGCGGCGTCCCTGTGGATCGGGGACCTGGGCGGCGAGGCGGTGCAGTCTGCCGACGGGCACAACCTGTCGCGGCCCAGTTGGTCGTTGGACGACGCGGT
>JALHRH010000138.1 GCA_022841565.1 Mycobacterium sp.
GCCGTCGTTCCCGGCGGCGCCGACATATCCAGCCCCAGCCTGCCCACCAGCCCCTCCGAGTCCACCGGCCCTCCCCAGTAGCGCCCGATTCACCCCACCGGCCCCACCCACGCCACCGACCCCGCCCACACCGCCCACACCGCCCGGACTAGCAACCCCGCCGACCCCGCCGACCCCACCGGCCCCACCCGCACCGCCCAACCAACCATTGCTTCCCCCGACGCCACCCGTTGCACCAGCGAACCCGCCCGCCGCCCCGATCCCACCTGCGCCACCGACCCCGCCATTGCCGTACAACCAACCGCCGGACCCGCCGGCCCCACCGGCCGCGCCTGGCCCGCCGGCACCGCCGGGCCCACCGTGGCCGACCAACCCGGCGGCACCACCCGCTCCCCCCGCCACCCCTGCGGCGGTGCCGTCCCCACCGCGGCCGCCATTACCCAACAACAATCCCCCCGCCCCACCGGGCTGACCCGGCCCACCATTGGCCCCATCCCCGATCAACGACCGCCCAAACAACGCCTGGGTGGGCGCATTGACCACACCCAACAACAACTGCTCTACGTTGAAGGCCTCCGCGCCCGTATACACCCCTGCGGCCGCACCCAACGCGCGCACGAACCTGTCATGGAAGGCCCCCGCCTGCGCGCTCATCACCCGATACGCCTCGCCATGCTGAGCGAATAGCGCGGCGATGGACCCCGACACCTCATCCGCGGCGGCCGAGGCCACCCTCGTCGTCGCCCCCGTGACCGCGGCGTTGGCCGCCTCGATCGTTGCGCTGAGACTGGCCAGATCCGACGCAGCCGCGGAGAGCATTTGCGGGGCTACACGCACAGACGACGGTCCTGCAAGCACATACGACACGGACGCACCTCCAGGGCCCAAACGAATCCTAAGCGGTGAAGGATCGTTCGGAAACCCACAATGGCGACTTCCGGACCGCAGCTGCCCGCACGGGCTGGGGTAGCGGTCAATCGCTGGCCGGCAGCGGCTTGACCTCCTTGAGCGACAACTTCGTCTCGCCGACGCTGAGGCTGCCCGAACCCGGCTTGGTCACCAGGACCTCGGCGCCGGACTCGTCGACGTAGCGCTTACCCATCACGCTGCCATCGGCGAACGCCGGGTCCAGCTCGCCGGAGCGCTGCGCGCCGATCTCCACCATTGGTGCGCCGCCGCAGCGCAGGTCGTCGAGGCTGTCGGCGCTGCGGACGACGATGACTTGGGTGTCGCACACCTGACTGGCCAGGCGAGTTCCGTTCTTGATCATGATTGCGCCCCTGCTAGGTTCTCGATGATCTGCCGGCGAAGTACCTTGCCGGTGGCGGTGGTCGGCAGCTCGTCGCGAAACACTACGCGGTCGGGCGTGCGTGACCCTCGCAAACTCCGCCGGACATACTCTCGCAGTTCGTCGGGGTCGGGCTCGACGCCGTGTTTGGGTACCACCACGGCGACGATCGCCTGGCCCCACTGCGAATCTTCGATACCGACCACGACGACGTCCCGCACGTGGGGGTGCTCGATGAGCACGTCCTCCAGCTCGGCGGGCGCGATGTTCTCACCGCCGCGGATGATGGTGTCGTCGCTGCGGCCGCCGATGAACAGGTAGCCGTCCTCGTCGATCATGGCGATGTCTTTGGTGGGGAACCAACCGTTTTCGTCGAGAACCGAGCCGATCCCGGCGTAGCGGCCGGACACCTGCTCGCCGCGCACGAACAGTTCACCCGGCTCCCCCGGACCCAGCACGGTACCGTCCTCCCCGCGGATCTCCACCTCGATGCCGGGAACCGGCCGGCCGACGGAGCCCAGTCGTCTGGCAACCGCGGCGTCGGGGGCCGAGTGCGCGGCCCGGTGGTCATCGGGTGTCAGCACGGCGATGGTCGAGCTGGTTTCGGTAAGGCCGTAGGCGTTGACGAAGCCAACCTCCGGCAACAGCTCCAGCGCCCGACGAATCAGCGGTAAGCCCACTTTTGAGCCGCCATAGGCGAGGTTGCGCAGCGCGGTCAGCGTGTGCTCGCCGGTCTCCAGCACACTGACGAGGCGGTCCAGCATGGTCGGCACCACGGTCGCGGTGGTCACCCGCTCGTCATTGGCCAGCCGCACCCATTCCTGGGGGTCAAAGTTAGGCAAATACACCATTTTTCGACCGGCATACAGGTTGGACAGCGCGGCACCCACCCCGGCGATGTGATAGGGCGGCACACAGATCAGCGCGGCGTCATCCGGTGCGGCGGAGTCGAATACGACGGTTTCGGTGATGTAGCTGGTCAGGTTGTGGTGGGTGAGTTCGACCGCCTTAGGCGCCGACGTGGTGCCGGAGGTGAACAGCACCACGGCCACCGACTCGGGATCGGCGAACTCCGTGGCGGCCTCGGCGCCGCGGGCCAGCGCGAGGAACTCCGTGGAGCTCAAGGCGCGCACGTCGCCGATCATGCCCCGGTACCGGTCGTCGACGATCACCAACGGGTCGGCCAACCGCCGGATCAGCGCCTGAATCCCGTCGGCGGACAGCCGGTAGTTGATCGGTGTGAACGGCAGCCCGGCGCGCGCCGAGGCGAAGATAAGCAGCGGCAGCAGCACGCCGCCGGTGCCGACGTACACGACATGCCGGGCACCCGAGGTCGCCAGGACGCCCGCGCCGCCGTCGGCGAAATCGCTGAGCTGCTGCGTCGTCAACCGCAGGTCACCCGAAACAACGGCGGTGCGTTCAGGATTGCTCGACGCAGCCATCTCCAGCAGCAGCGAAACGCTCATCCTCGATCCCTCTAGGATCCCCGCCCTTACAAGTCTTGGCCTGAGTGTAACCCTCTTGGTTAGTCCGGGTTTGCCTGACCGCTCAGGTGCCCGTCCAGCGCGGCGGACGCTTCTCGGCGAAGGCGATCGCGCCTTCCTTCGCGTCGTTGGACATGAAGATCGGCGCCAGGATCTCGATCTGCTTGGCGAACCGGGTTTCCGGTGTCCAGCCGCGGGATTCGGTGATGATGCGTTTGGTGGCGGCCACCGCGAGCGGACCGTTGGCGGTGATCTTCTCGGCCAGCGCGATCGCGGCGTCCAGTGCCCCGCCGGGTTCGGCCAGCACGTTGACCAGGCCGAGTTCGTGCGCGCGTTCGGCGGATAGTTGGTCACCGGTCAGCGCCAGCTCCATGGCGATCGCGTACGGGATGCGCTCGGGCAGCCGCAGCAACCCACCGCCGCCGGCCACCAGGCCGCGCTTCACCTCCGGGATGCCGAATGCCGAATTCTTCGCCGCCACAATCAAATCCGTGGCTAGCGCAAGTTCGGTGCCACCGGCCAGCGCGTAGCCCTCGACCGCCGCGATCAACGGCTTGGCAGGCGGGCGTTCGGTGAAGCCCAGGCCGCGGCCCGCGATGGCAACGTTCTCGCCGCGCGCGAACGCCTTGAGGTCCATGCCCGCGCAGAAGGAGCCGCCGGCGCCGGTCAGGATCGCCACCGAGAGTTCGGCGTCGTCGTCGAGTCGATCCATGGCGTCGGCCAGGCCCTTACTGGCCGCCGCGTTGATCGCGTTCTTGGCCTTGGGGCGGTTGATGGTGATGATCAGGATCCGGTCCCGCTTTTCGACCAGGACTTCGGGCTCGGTAGCTTCGTCGCTCACAGAGCCGATCGTACGGCCCTGCTTTCCGGCCTTGCGTCAGGCCTGAGCCATGGCTTCTTCGATGACGGTCAGCTCTTCGGAAAGCCCTGCCGCTCTGCGTATTTCGATGAATTCGGCGATCATCGCCGCGGTCACTTCGTGCGGGTCGTTCAGGGTGGCACCATCCGTGAGCACCGAGATGTTGAGTTGATCGACGTAGCTCCACACGGTGATGTTCAGGCCACTGCCCGCCGTCAGCGGCCCCACCGAATAGATCTCGGTGACCAGCGCGCCGCCCACCCGGCCGCGTTCGCGGGGACCGGGGACGTTCGAGATATTGAGGTTGAGGACCTTGTTCTGCCCGTCGCGGCTGGACAACCAACGGAACATGGCCTCGGTACCCGACGGCGGCCAATAAGCGGCCCAGCGGCTGATCAATTCCGGCCCTAGCAGTTGGTGGCTCTCCTTGGCGGAAACTGCGTTGTCGTGCGCGGCCCGCACCCGGTCCAGAGGGTCGGCCAGGTCGGTCGGCAGCGCGACCATCATCCCGCTGAAGTGATTGCCGGAGATCCGTTCCGGAGAGAAGTCATAACTGACCGGAACCGACGCCAACAGCGGCTCGGCTTTGCCGTCATAGCGCAACAGCAGGTTGTGCAGGGCGCCGCTGGACAGGGCCAGCACCATGTCGTTGATCGTGGCGCCGAGCTTCTTGCCCGTCTCCTTCACGTCGGCTAACGCCAGCGTGGCGGTGGCGAACCGGCGCTCCGGAGTGAGCATGTGGTTCATGAACGTGGGCGGCGGAGTGAATGGCATCGTCAGTTCCGGTGAGAGTTTGCGCGAACTGCGCCGCACCCGCCGGATGCCCTGCGCGGTATAGGCAATCGTTGCGGGGATGCGCTTGATGTGACGTATGTGGTCGACGACGGCGGTGCTCATCAGCTCGCGTTTGGTGGGCGCCCGATCGGGAGTGTAGTTGCCGACCTGCGGTGTCGGCATGAGATCCATCCCGTGGGCCATCAGGTTCGCCGAGGCGACACCGTCGGCCAACGCGTGGTGGATCTTGAGCACCACCGCGATTCGGTCGTTGGCCAAGCCCTCGACGAAGTACATCTCCCACAACGGGTGCGCGCGGTCCAGCGGTGTGCTGGCGATCTGCCCGATCGCCTCGTCGAGCTCGCGCCGGCCGCCCGGGGCGGGCAGCTGCCACGGCCGGATGTGGTATTCGAAGTCGACCTCACAGTTTTCCCGCCACATCGGGTGGTGGAACTTATAGGGGACGTCGACGAGCTGGTAGCCCAGCGGGACAAGCTTGTCCATCCGGCCGGCGATGGCCTCACGGAAGGCGTCGAGGGTCAAACTCTCGCGCTCCCGATCCAATTCAATGACTGCCACTTTGATGGTGTGCATGTGCACGTTCGGCGTTTCGCTGTACAGCAGCACCGCGTCCCAACCGCTGAGCCGCTTCACCGCAGTTCCCTAGCCATAGCGCGACCTTACAAGCGGCTCGCGCTCAGATGACCTCTTTGGCGAACTGTGTCCGGGTTCGGTGCACCTGGTTGAGGAACAGCGCCGTGGCGTGGGCCATCGCACCCGCGCGCGGCCCATCGAGCATGTCGAAACCATGGCCCGCTCCGGGCAACTCGACATAACTGACCAATGAACCCGACACCGAACGCAGCCGTTCAACGAAGCTGCGGGCCTGCGCCACCGGGATCACGCTGTCCCTGGTGCCGTGAATCACCAGGAACGGCGGCGCGTTTCGGTGCACCCGGGCGATCGGCGAGGCGTCACGGAAGACCTCGGGGTGGCGAGCGATCGAACGCTGGACCACCACGCGCTCGAGGAATTGCACGAAGCGTTCCCGCTCGGGCGTGGACCGGTCCTCCCAGCAGTACCGGCCGTAGATGCCGACCACGGCATCCACCGAGCTGTCGGCGCCGTCGGGCAGCTGCGCGTGGTACTTCGGGTCGTCGTCGGCGAGCCCGGCCAGCGCAGCCAGGTGACCCCCGGCCGAACACCCGGCCACCGCGACGAAGTTGCGGTCGCCGCCGAATCTGTCGACGTTGGCCCGCGCCCACGCGATGGCGGTCTTCACGTCGGTAATGTGGCGTGGCCAGCGGTGATGCGGCGAGACCCGATAGTTGATCGCCAGGCACACCCAGCCCTGCTCGGCTAGGCGCGACATCAGCGCGGTTCCCTGCATCTGGCTGCTGCCGTGCACCCAGGCGCCGCCGGGCACGAAGATCAGTACCGGCGCTGGTTCGGCGGGCAGGTCCTTGCGCCGCCAGACATCGAGCGTCTGAGCGGGTTGGTCCCCGTAGTGGACGGCGCGCCGGTGCACGTACTTATTGCGGCGCAGCGCCTCCAAGACTGGCGGGGTGGGGTTCGCGGCGGGCCACTCGGCCTCCAGTTCCTCTGGCGACACCGTCCCGCGCAGGGCGGCGATGGACACCTCGTGGGTGCTGTCCCGCTCGCGCCGGCGCAGATCCCCGCTGCCCGGTGTGAACCGCTCCTTGGCCGACGCGGACACCAGTTCGGGGGCCAACCGCATGCCCCAGACGCTCATCGCAGCCACCGTTCCCAACGGCTCCAGGCGCTTACCCACCAGCGGCAACGACGCCCCGACCCTACTCATGGCCAGCAGGTAGTCTGCGGGGCCGGCCCGCAGCATTCTCTTGACGAAGGATTTGGATCGTCCGGTCGCCGTCATGCTGGGGAGCGTACCCCTACCGGCCGGTGGTAACCCAGCGTCACCCGGTTGCATTCTCTGGGTGTGGGGTCCGCCGGTGTGTGCGGAACAGGCGTGCGGCATAGCTGATAGCACTGCCGGCAAACAATAAGGCCACCACCAACAGCCACCGACCCAGAAACGGCTGCTGGGTTTGACCGGTGGCAGCCTGGTAGGTGTCGGAGCCCTGCTCGATGATGCCGGGCAGGAAGACCAGCAGGGTGAGCCCGGTACCGAGGGCCGGGACGCGAATATAGTTGCGAACCGGAACTCGTGGCGGGACAGGCGCGGATTGGCGCCCCGACAGTCGGGCCATCACCGCATCGGCCAACGCGTACATCGGGAAAAGCACCAGATCGTGGCCGATGACAGCGGCGGCGAACCAGACGGCGACCGACTGCCACCAGGTGCCCGGATTCCACAGCGCGGCGGGCCGCACGGCGATCAGCACATAGCCCAGTAGCGCGAACCCGGCCAGCATGGTCAGCAGATGCAGCGGGTGCGCACCGTAGTATCTGGTGAAAAGCGTTGGTCGCGAGGTCATTTCATTGCGGCTTGAAGTCGATGGCGGTAACCCACTTGGTATTGTGCACACCGGGCAGGGCGGGCACGATGATCCGCGCCGGAAAGCCGTGATCCAACGACAGGTCTTCGCCGTTGACCCGCAGCGCCAGCAGCGCGTCCGGATCACTGACCTGGTTGGCCTGCAGGGTCGCCGCACCGAATCCGCCGCCAAGCTGCAGCGACCGCACGTGCGCCGAGCCCGGTGCCGGCACCCCGGCCAACCGCGCCAACTCTGCCAACCGCACCCCACTCCACGTCTGCACCGTCGACCACCCTTCGACGCACGCGATCGGCAGCCGTGCGGTGCGTTGCGGCAGCCGGGCCAGCGCGGCGCGGTCGAGCACCACCTCAGATGGCCCGCCGCGCAACGTCAGTCGCCAGTTGGCACCCACGGCATCGGGCGTGATACCTGCAGCGGAAGCGGTCTTGTTGACCGGGAAGTCCCGGCCGCGGCCGCGCGGCATCAGCAAAGCGACGCTGCGCGCGGGCCCGCCGAGCGTCTGGCCGACGGTCAACACCGCGAGCAGCAGCACGCCGGAACCGACGAGGGCCAGCGCACCGCGCCGGCTCATTGTCGGTGCGGCCGGTTCCGCGGCCACCAGCCCGGCGGCATCGGGGGGCTGCGCTCGGGTGTCGGTCACGTTGGTGCGCAACACTTCTCGTAGCGACAACGACCGCAACCCGGCAATCATGTGCGGAATCTTGAGCGCGATGTGCATGAGGAAACCGGTGATGAAGATCCAGGCTCCGAAGTAGTGCGCGTCGTAGAAGCTGAACCCGAAGATGTAGTCGTATTGGATGTTGAGCACGCCGGTGACGATCTCGAACAGCAGGCCACCGACCAGCATCAGCAACGACAGCCGTTCGGCCAGCTGGGCGACCGAACGTGCCGGCGGCCAGACGAACAGCTTCGGAATCACCGACCACAGCTTGGCCAACACCACCGGGATGATCACCAGCCCCAACCCGACGTGCAGTCCCTGGGTCAGTCGGTACAGCCAGGGCGGGCGGGTGGGCCAGGGGAACAGCGGCAGTCGCAGCCAGCCGACGTCGGCCGGAATGGCCTGGCCCAACTGCGGCGCGTAGGCGATATAGGACAGCAGGCCGGTGAGGGTGACGATGGGCAGGGCCACCAGCAGCGCCAAACCGAAGACCGACGTCAGCCAGGGACCGCGGAGCGGGCTGGTGAACCGAGTTGCCGGGGATTTCACAGCGCTGCCATTTACAACGCTGCCAACGTTGCGATCACCCTCCCGGCGATCATCTGCACGCCGGTAAGCGTAAGGCCAACCTGCGCAGCAAGCGAGTCGGCGCTGTCCACGCCGACCGATGCCCAGCGGAACCAGGGCCCGACCTCGCGTCCGGACTCCAGCCGGACCCAACGGCCCTGGATGCCGATGGCGCGGTTGTCGAACTCGGCGACGCAGCACCCGCCGCGATCCAGTAGCTCGGCGGCCCTAACCAGGATCCGCCGCGGGTCGCCGCCGAGGCCGACGTTTCCGTCGACCAACAGCACCGTCTGCCACCGACCGGTGCCGGGCAGCGGTTCGAAGACATCGCCCAGCAGGGCCGGAGCGCCGCCACGGCTTGCCAACCGGATCGCGGTGGCGGACCGGTCGATGCCTAGCGCAGGTATGCCTCGCTGCACCAGGCGCGCCACCAGTCGCCCCGGTCCGCATCCCAACTCGATGGTCGGACCGCTGCACATCTGCGCGACGGCTTCGTCGAACGCCTCGTCGGATGCGATTTCCCCGTCGGCGTCCCTGTCGGCCGCGTCGGTAGCGCGGTCCGCGGCCCTCAACCAGCGGTGGGCAGGAAGCGGACGCACCTCACCGTCGTCGTGGCGGATCCAGCAGCGCTCACCAACGAGCGCCCGCTCATACAGATGGCCCAGCATTTTCACGCTCCTCGCATCGTGCTCGACCACGTTGCGCGAATGCGCAGCGGCCACTGGCAGTACCGCGTCCATTCCAACGTCCACGACGAGCCCTCGATACCCCGTTCCCGGGTCGGCTACACCCGCAGCCGTCAAAAGTCACGCCCCGCACACGCGAAAGGTTCACCGTAGAGATTCGGTGCCGAGGTACCGCGAGATCGCTCGGGTTGGATACTGGTTCGGTGCCGGCCGCTTCGAACGACGTTGTCCACCCCGATCTGCGTCGCATCGCGCGGTTTGCGCCGCGACGAGTAGTGGGTCCGCGACTATTGCCGTTGACGCGGCGTGCGACCAAGCTGATGGGCCCGAGGCGGACGCCCGCTGGAGTCGAGGCGCTTACCCTAGGGACCGGCGCCCGTGTGCGGCTCTACCGACCCACGGGCCGCACCGCGCCGACTCCTGCGTTGCTATGGATCCACGGCGGCGGATATGTCTTCGGCTCGGCCAAGCAGGACGACGCCCTGTGCCTGCGGTTCAGCAAAACGCTGGGGATCACGGTCGCCTCGGTGGACTACCGGCTGGCGCCCGAGCATCCGTACCCCGCCGCGTTGCAGGACTGCTATGCGGCGCTGACCTGGCTGGCCACCCTGCCTGCGGTGGATCCGGGCCGGGTGGCGATCGGCGGGGCCAGCGCCGGCGGCGGGCTTGCTGCCGCGCTGGCGCTGCTGGCGCGGGACCGCGGCTCCGAGCCGGGCTCCGAAAAAGGCCGAGTCGCGCCGGTGTTTCAGTTGTTGGTTTATCCGATGCTCGACGACCGCAGTTCCTCGGCGCCGGCCGACCCCAAGTACCGGCTGTGGGATCCGCGTGCGAACCGGTTCGGCTGGACGTCTTATCTCGGTGGCGCTGACCCGGGCGTCGCGGTGCCGGCCCGGCGCACCGACCTGAACGGCCTGCCGCCGGCCTGGATCGGAGTCGGCACGCACGACCTTTTTCGGGACGAGGACATCGAGTACGCGCGTCGGCTGGTCGAGGCCGGTGTGCCGTGCCAAGTGGAGCTGGTTCCCGGTGCGTTTCACGGATTCGACCTCGTGGCGTCGAGATTGCCGGTGTCGCAACAGTTTTTCAGGATGCAGTGCGATGCGTTGCGGCCGGCCCTGACCGGTCACATCGCGAAGTAGACCAGTTCACCTCGGATCAGCGTCGCCGCCACCAGCCCGGCATCCAGCTCGGCCAGCGCCGCGGCCGGCGGCTCGGACAGCACACAGAGGTCCCCCGGTTCGCCGATCTCGACGGTGCGCGGCCGGTCCGGCCGATCCGACCAGCCTAGAAACATTGTCAAAGCCGTTCGCGCCGAGACACATTCGTCCGCGTTGAGAACGGCGCCGCTGGGCGTGGCGCGCCTTACCGCGGCCCGCATCGCCGCCCACGGATCGCCGTTACCGAACGGCATGTCGGTGGACAGTGCAACCGGGATGTTCGCCTGCAATAACGATGCGACCCGCCAGAGCTGGTCCTGTTCGTGGGCGGGAACCTCGGCCAGGTACTGGTTTCCGCGCTCGGCAACGAAATTGGGTTGCGTCACCACGGTGACGCCCAGCTCGGCCAGGTCGACCAGGTTGTCCTGTGGCACCACCGCGGCGTGTTCGATACGGTCCAACGGATGGCTGCCGGCGGCGCGCAAGGCAGCGATCGTGACTACCAATTGGGCTGCCGTAACGCAGTGCACGGCGACCGGCTGGCCGAGGCGGTGCCGATCACCGATCCACTGCGTCAGGCCGTCCAGGTCGAGCCGGTCGTCGTGCAGGATCTGCTTGCCCGGCACCAGCACCCGCACGCCGGGCCGGAATTCGCCGCTGCGGTGCGCCGTCATCAGCGACACCAGGCCTTCGACGCCAAGGTCGGGGGTGGCGTCGGTAACTCCGGTGACACCGGTCGCGGTGATCCGCCGGCTCAGTTCGGCCAGATCGGTGTCACGTCGTTGCAATGCCTGCGACCAAGGGTCGGCGCTGCGCAGCCGGCCGTCCGGATGACCGGTCAGCCCGACGCGGCCCAACGCGGCGGAGTTGAGCATCCACAACACCCCGCTGCGGTGCTGGACGCGCACCGGAACGTGTGCCAGCAGTGCGTCCAGCGCTGTTCGATCCAGCTCGCCGGCGACCGATTCGTGATAGCCGACCGCGCGGATCCACCCGTCGGGGCCCGGAACGGCGTTCGAGAGGGCTTGCGTCAGTTGGTCTTTGGTCCGCACCGTGGGCGGCCCGACCGACAGCGAGTCCAGTGCCGATGCCGCCGACAGCAAATGCACGTGATGGTCGTGCAGGCCGGGCAGCACCGTGCCGCCGCCGGCGTCAAGCACACCCTCCCCGTGCCGCGGGCTTAGGCCGTCGCACACTTCTTCGATGCGCGCACCCACCCGGATGTCGGTAGTGGTCCCATCCAACAAGGTGCCGCGCTTGATCAGCATGACGGGCAACGCCTTTCGGCCACCAGGCGGCGTACGGCGTCGTTGTCGGCCCCTAGGGCGGCGGCCACGCCGGCCACCTCGGGCGCCACTGGAGGGAGCACCGGCTGGTCGGAACGCGCCGGGCAGGTCGGCAGCGCCGCATAGGTCGCGGCGACCGCGGACAAGGCGACCTCGATGAGTTCGCCCCCGCCGCGGCTCAGCGAGTCCAGCACCGCCCGGGTGGCCTCCAGCCCGGCGAGCGGGTCCGCGATGGCGTCCCCGCAGAACACCGGCCCCGCACCGACCAGGCCACCTGCCACCGCCGCGTCGTCACCGAACGCCGGCCGGCGGGAATGGTGATAACCCGTGATCCGCACCCAGATTCGACCCGCCCGTGGCGGGATGTCGTCCGGCCCCAGGCGTCGGCGTGCCAGCGCATCGGGGCGCGACCCTTCGATCACGATGTCGGCGCATGCCAGCAAGTCACGCAGTTCGTCGGCGTGCCGGTTGAAATCCAGGCAGTAAGACAGCTTTCCGCGGTTCACCCAGTGGAAGAAGGGTTGGTTGCCGGCCCGGGTGCCGTCCGGCCGGGTGGGGCTTTCCACCTTGACGACGGTGGCGCCCGCCCGGGCCAGCAGCTGCCCGCACAACGGGCCCGCCCACATCGAAGACAGGTCGGCCACCAGCAGGCCGGCGCGGCCGTTGACCGGGGCCCGCGGCGCCGTCCGGCGTATGCGCGGCGGCGCTGCGGCGGCCTCCCCGAGGATGGCGGCAGGAATGTCGAGCAGCGTCGCGCGCTCGATGATCTGCGCTGCCGGCCGGGTCGCTGCCCAGCGGTACAGCGCGGGCCATGGGTCCTCGGCGACCGCGTCGACCGACAGCAGGGCGGGAACGGCGGCGACGTCGTCAGGTCGGGACAGCGTGATCGCGCACCAGCCGTCGCGTGCCGCCAACAGATGGGTGGCGCCGCCGGCCGACACCCGCCCAGCCCGGGTCAGCCCGAGCAGCGCGGCCCGCCCGGTCAGCAAGGTCGCAGCGTCCGCAGCGAGCCGGCGAGCGTGTTCGAGCACGTGGGCGCGGGAGAAGTCGGGGGGCCCGCCGGGCGGACCGGTCAGGTGGGCCAGCCCGCTGCGTCCCCACGCGCCAGCGCAGCCGCTGTCACGCCGGGCCGGAACCGAGCTCATCCCACCATCGTGCTCGCAGGCACTGACCCGTCACCCGGGGGCTCTGGGCCATCCACTCTGCGGGCGTTCCTCCAGGAAGCGAAGCGGCACACGGTACGGGCGTTCATACGACGATTCCCCGGTCCGGTGGATTGCGAGGCCGTAGCACCCGAGCAGGTGCCGAGGTGCAGTGACTGCCCTTGATCGGAAACTATCCGGATGGGTTTGGGATCATTTCAGTTAAATGTAGTTTGTTTGGAGCGGATTCCCGCTATGGTTCGTATCGGCTTAGCCGATCAGCATGACCGGGGGACATGTCACGACCTCTGTGGTCGTGACCTAGCTAGTGGGCGGTTCCCTTGTCGTACGTAGTTGCCTCGCCGGACGTGCTGTCGGGCGCGGCGTCCCATCTGGCGGATCTCGGGGCCGCGCTGGAGCGGGCCAACGCGTCCGCCGCGGCCTCGACCACCGAGCTGCTGACCGCGGCGCAAGACGAGGTGTCGACCGCCATCGCCGCACTGTTCGGCACCCATGGCCAGGCGTACCAGACCATCAGCGCTGAAGCGGTGGCGTTTCACGCACGGTTCATCCAGGCCCTGTCGTCGGGCGCCAGCGCCTACACGGCTGCCGAGGCCGCCGCCGCGTCCCCGCTGCAGCCGCTGATCGATCTGATCAACTGGCCCACCGAGACACTGTTCGGGCGCCCGCTCATCGGCGACGGTGCCGACGGAATCGACGGGACCGGGGCCGCCGGTGAACCCGGGGGCTACCTGTACGGCAACGGCGGTAACGGCGGATCGGGTGCGGCCGGCTCGGCCGGAGGGGCCGGCGGATCGGCCGGACTGATCGGCAATGGCGGCGCTGGTGGCGTCGGTGGCAACTCTGCGACAGGCGGCGGCGGCGCCGGCGGGGCCGGCGGTAACGGTGGCTGGCTGTACGGCAACGCCGGCGCCGGCGGGGCCGGCGGGAACAACACCG
>JALHRH010000139.1 GCA_022841565.1 Mycobacterium sp.
GTTCTACATGTCATTGCTGGGCTGGTTCGGCCGGACTCGGGTGCGGTGCGGCTGGGAACCCGCGTGTTGACCGATACCGCGGCAGGGGTCCAGGTTGCCATCCACGACCGGCGGGTCGGGCTGCTGCTGCAAGACCCATCGCTGTTTCCGCACCTGAGCGTGGCTGCCAATGTGGCTTTCGGCCCGCGCAGCAGACGCGGCGTGTTCCGGTCCGGCCAGGGCCGGGACACAGCGCTGCGCTGGCTCCAGGCAGTCGACGCGCAGGAGTTGGCCGACCGCAGACCGCGGCAGCTTTCCGGCGGCCAGGCCCAGCGCGTCGCCATAGCGCGTGCGCTAGCCGCTGCCCCGGAGCTGTTGCTGCTTGATGAACCGCTGGCCGGGCTCGATGTCGCAGCGGCGGCGGCGATCCGCGCGGTGCTGCGCGGCGCCGTCAGCCGCAGCGGCTGCGCAGTCATCCTGGTCACTCATGACCTACTGGATGTGTTGGCTCTAGCCGACCGGGTGCTGGTGCTCGAATCCGGCAAGATTGCCGAAAGCGGACAGGTCGGCGAGATACTGGCCGCACCGAGGAGTCACTTCGGAGCCCGGATCGCGGGCGTCAACCTGGTCAGCGGAAGCATCGGAGTCGAGGGCGCCCTGCACAGCCGGTCGGCCCAGCGCTGGTACGGAACCGCGGAAGTCGAGCTCGCAGCGGGCCAGGAGGCGGTTGCCGTCTTCGCGCCGGCGAGTGTGGCTGTCTACTCCGTCGCGCCGCGTGGCAGTCCACGCAACATCGTTGAGGTAACAGTGGCGGAGCTCGTCACCCGCGGCCCGGTGGTCCTGGTGCGCGGTGCGGACCAAGCCGACGGAACACCCGGGCTGGCCGCCAGCATCACCCTGGCGGCCGCCGCAGAGCTGAAGCTCACACCGGGCGAGCCGGTATGGTTCAGCGTCAAAGCTGCCGAAGTTTCGCTGCATCCCGCGCCGGCACGCCCGACCCAGCACCGATGAACTGCCACCCGATTCACCAGACATACCCTTCCGAAAAGCCTGGCCTTCCTTGCTTCGGAGCGGTAACACGGTAGGTTCGTCGCCATGCACCAGTTGGACCCGAACTCGTCACGTCACAAGGGATTGCTGGCGTCGCTAGCCATTGCCGCGGCGACCGTCGTCACCATCGCGTTGCCGGCGACTTCCAGCGCCGAGCCCGAGCCGACGCCCTCACCGACCCCAACCGTCGCGCCGCCCGCGTCACCCACTCCGGCGTCACCGGCCCCGGCCGCGGGGGCCACCCCGAGCACGTCGGCCACCCCAGCGCCCGGGGCCAGCCCCAGTCCGACTGCCCAGCCGGGTAACCCCAACGTGGTACCGCCGCCGGCCGACCCGAACGCACCGCCCCCGCCGGATCCCGAACTCGGGCGGGTGACCAACGCCGTCGGCGGCTTCAGCTTCGTCGTCCCGCCAGGCTGGGTGGAGTCCGACGCGTCTCGCCTCGATTACGGCTCGGCGCTGCTGAGCAAGGCGGCCGGCGAGGCTCCGATGCCCGGACAGGCGCAGCCGGTGGCCAACGACACGCGCATCGTGCTGGGCCGGCTCGACCAGAAGCTCTACGCCAGCGCCGAGGCCACCAATCCGAAGGCCGCGGTCCGGCTGGGATCGGACATGGGCGAGTTCTTCATGCCCTATCCCGGCACGCGAGTCAATCAGGAGACCGTCCCGCTCAACGCCAACGGTGTTTCGGGAAGCGCGTCCTACTACGAGGTGAAGTTCAGCGACACCAGCAAGCCCAACGGCCAGATTTGGACGGGTGTGGTCGGCACTCCCGCGGGTGCGACACCCACTGCCGGGCCGCCGCAGCGCTGGTTTGTGGTGTGGTTGGGCACGTCGAACAACCCGGTGGACAAGAACGCGGCCAAGGCGCTGGCCGAGTCGATCCGCCCCTGGACTGCTCCGGCAGCTCCGGCTCAGGAACCGGTTCCGGGCGCCCCGGCACCCGCCCCGGCTGCTCCCTCCGAACCCGTGGCGCCGGCACCCGCGCAGGCGCCGGCTGCGGGCACTCCCGTCACGCAGCCGCGCAGCAGCCAACAGGCTTAACGGTCCTCTCAGCGCCAGCTATTTCGGTGACGCTGAATCCATCACCACCCTTGCGGGCTGGATAGCGTATACCGAAAGAACGGTCCAGTGAACGAACTGGGCTTTGCCCGCGCTAAGGAGGCCCCGATGGATGTCCCGGCAGCTAGCCAATACCTGGCCTTCGCTCCGCCCACCGCGGTGAGTTGGCTTGCTTACATCATCATCGGCGGCTTCGCCGGCTGGATCGCGGGCAAGATCGTCAAAGGTGGCGGCGCCGGCATCCTGCTGAATATCGTGATCGGCGTCGTCGGCGGATTCATCGGCGGGATGCTCCTCACCTGGTTACACGTCGACGTCGAGCACGGGCGTAAATGGTTTACGTTCTTCGTCTCCCTGTTTGGGGCAGTGATCCTGCTCTGGGTCGTTGGATTGGTACGGCGCCGTTAACCGATTTGCAACGGATTCTGCGCGGTTGACGGCACCCGCACGGGGTATGTTCTCGAAGCCCCCTCGGACGAGTCGATAGCAGAAGGAGCTGGGCATGATCCTGCACATCATCGGAATGATCGTTCTCGGATTGATTGTCGGGCTGATTGCGCGGCTCATCGTGCCGGGCAGGCAACCGATGGGCTGGATTGCCACCGCGTTGCTCGGCATCGTCGGCGCCTACGTCGGCGGCACCCTGGGCAGCGTCATCTTTCCGCCGCACAGATTCACGATCACTCCGCCCATCAACCACTCGTTCCTCGGGGCGTTGGTCGGTGCGGTGCTCCTGCTGCTGATCTACAAGTTAGTGAAGTCGCGCACCCGAACTCTGTAGGAGACCGGGCCCGGAGCGGCATGATGGAGCGATGGCCGCCCGAACGCCCAGCACGACCATGACGGCCTGGCAGGTCCGTCAGCCGGGCCCGATCCAGAGTCGGCCGCTGGAACGCGTCACCACCGAGGTCCCACGCCCCGGCCCGTCCGAGCTGCTGGTTGCCGTGTCGGCCTGCGGGGTGTGCCGAACGGACCTACACGTCACCGAAGGCGACCTTCCCGTTCGCCGTGACCGGGTCACTCCCGGCCATGAGGTGGTCGGGGAGGTCGTCGAGGTGGGCGCTGACGCGGGCGACGAGTTCGGCGTTGGGGACCGGGTTGGCATCGCCTGGCTGCGCCACACCTGCGGGGTCTGCAAGTACTGCCGTCGCGGCGACGAGAACCTTTGCCCACACTCCCGCTACACCGGCTGGGACGCCGACGGTGGATACGCCGAATTCACAACGGTCCCTGCGGCTTTCGCGCACCCACTGCCAGCAGGCTATAGCGACAGCGAGCTTGCGCCGTTGTTGTGTGCCGGGATCATCGGTTACCGATCCCTGTTGCGGGCCGAGCTGCCAGCGGGCGGCCGGTTGGGCCTGTACGGTTTCGGCGGCAGCGCCCACATCACCGCGCAGGTCGCCCTGGCCCAGGGCGCGGAGGTGCACGTGATGACGCGTGGCGCCCGGGCGCGTGCGCTGGCGCTGGAGTTGGGGGCGTCTTCCGCACAGGGCGCCGCCGATCCGCCGCCGGTTCCGCTGGACGCGGCGATTCTGTTCGCTCCTGTCGGCGAACTGGTGCTGCCAGCATTGGCTGCACTCGACCGGGGCGGCACATTGGCGGTGGCCGGGATTCACCTGAGTGACATTCCGTCGCTCAACTACCAGCGGCATCTTTTTCAGGAGCGTCAGATCCGGTCGGTGACGTCCAACACCAGGGCCGATGCCCGCGCGTTCCTGGACTTCGCCGGCCACCATCGCATCGAGGTCACCACGCCGGAGTACCCGCTGGCTGACGCTGATCGCGCGTTGACCGACCTGAGCTCAGGCGAAATCGCAGGCGCCGCCGTGCTTCTGGTCTAGTGCGTCTGGTCTAGGTCGACAGGTGCCAGACCAGCGCAGCGGCCAGGGCGCCGACGCCGTTCAGCGACCAGTGCAGCGCGATGGGTGCAATCAGACTGCCGCTGCGTCGGCGCAACCAACTGAACACGAACCCAGCGGCACCGGTGGCCAGCACGGCCATGGTCACGCCGGCCACCATGCCAAAGACTCCGCCGCCGAACACTCGGGTGAAGCCGACGTTGCTGCTTGTGAGGCCCAGTGAGGTCGCGATATGCCAGAGACCGAACAGCAGCGAGCCGGCGAGGGCCACCCCGCGGAAGCCCCAGGCCCGGTGCAGCGCGCCGTGCAGCACACCGCGGAAGACGAGTTCCTCGGGGATGACGGTCTGCAGCGGGATGATGACCATAGAGGCGATCAGCGCGCCAGAAATGGTGGCGTAGTGGTTGTTCAGGAACATCGGACGGCTGACCGGCAGCAGCACGCCGACCCCGATCACCGACACCACCAACGCCACGGCCGCCAGTGCGTAGCCCACCCCGGACTTCCAGTGTTCGCGGCCCAGGCCGAGTTCGGACCAGTCCAGACCGCGCCAACGAACCAGGACCACCAGCCCGACGGCAGCGACCGGGACCGTCGCGATGCTCGCCCACGCCGTCGTGAAGTGCGCAACCAAGTTGGTCAGCACCAGGACGGCGACAACCACCGCGATGTCAGCGTGTAGGCGAAACCGGTCCAAGCTGGGCAGGGCGGGGGTTTGGTCAGCCATTGGCGCGAGTCTACCTGCGGGTCCGTTGCTCAACCTCGGCCTTGATCTCCGCTGACAACGCATCGGCCACTGCGAGCCTGGGGAGCAGCTCGGGTTCGGACATACGGGCCCGAAAGACGAGCCCGATCGTCACCTCATGGTCGGGGCGGTACTCGACTGTGATGTCGTCGCCGGCGCGGATTGTGCCTGGGGAGACCACCCGCAGGTAGGCGCCGGGGTTGCCGGCCTGGGTGAATGTCTTGATCCAATGTCGCAGGTCAAGTTTTGCCGAGAAAGTGCGGCACGGCGTCCGCGGCGCCGAGACCTCCAGGACCAGGCCGTTGGTGCCGATGCGCCATCGTTCCCCGATTCGCGCCTGGGTGACGTCAATACCCTCAGTGGTCAGGTTTTCGCCGAACATTCCGGCGGTGAGGGTGCGCTGAAGTCGGGCTTCCCAGGCGTCGAGGTCTTCTCGCGCGTAGACGTAGACGGCCTGATCGTCGCCCCCGTGGAACTTCGGGTTTCCGATGGTGTCGCCGGCCAAGCCGCTGCCCGTTGTACCTGGCGCCCGCACCATGACCACCTCGCCGGTGGGGACCTTGTAGATGCCGGTCACCTTCGACCGCGCCCGCGGGTCGGGGTTCGTTCGGGCCTGGGCCACGTTGACCGATAGCACTTTCGGCATCGGGTCAGGGTAGCCGCACCGGGGCCCAGCCAAAAAGCTGGAGTCGGCCTGCGCCAGGATGTACTATCGAACGTATGTTCGAGGATTTACTCGGTGGCGATACGGCCGCCGAGGAGACGCCGAACCGTCGGCGTCCGACCGCTGAGGAGTTCGCGCTCTTTGATGCCTGCCGTCGGGAGTCGGCGGCGCGCCGTACGGAGTTGGCGGTGGCTACCGAGGAATCGGTGGGCTGGATGCAGCGGATCTGCGAGGCCGCGCGGGCTGTCAATCGGAGTGCGGCTGCGGAGTTGGTGGCGATCGGGCAGCTGTTCGCGCACCGCTTAATTCAAGGTGGGGAGACCGAGGACTGGGCGATCGACACGATGAAGGCGGTAGCGGGAGAGGTGGCGGCGGGACTGAAGATCAGTCAGGGTCGCGCGGAGACCAAGCTGCGATATGCCCGGGCGATGCGCGAGCGGCTGCCGCACGTGGCGGCGGTGTTTAGTGCCGGGGATATCGATGTGGAAGCGTTTGCCACGATCATGTTCCGCACCGATCTGATCGAGGATCCGCAGGTGCTCGCGGCGGTGGATCGGGTGGTGGCAACCCGGGTGACCCGCTGGCCGTCGCTGAGCCGGTGGCGGCTATCGCAGAAAGTGGACACGATCGTGGCCCGCTCCGACGCCGATGCGGTGCGCCGGCGCCGCAAGGTTCAGGCCGACCGGGAGGTGTGGATCCACCCGCCCCTGGACGGGCTGTGTGCCATCGAGGCCCGGGTGCGCCTGACCGACGCACAGGCCCTGGATCAGCGGCTCTCGACGTTGGCGGCCACCGTCTGCCCACATGATCCGCGCACCCGCGACCAGCGCCGCGCCGATGCTTTGGGGGCGTTGGCCGCCGATGCCACCCGCCTGGGCTGTGAATGTGGACGCCGCGACTGCACTGCCGCCGCGGGGAAGCCGTCGGCACCGGTGGTGATCCACGTGATCGCCGAACAAGCCACCCTCAACGGGCGCGGCGACAGCCCGGCCTGCCTGATCGGCGCCGAAGACCTCATCCCCCCCGACCTGCTGGCCGAGCTGGCCCTGACCGCCACACACGTACCTTTGACCCATCCTGGCTACGGTCCCCCCGAGCCCCAGCACACGCCCTCCAAGGCGCTCGCCGATTTCGTCCGCGCCCGGGACCTGACCTGCCGCTGGCCCGGCTGCGATGTGCCCGCGACTCGCTGCGATTTGGACCACACCATCCCGTACGCCGAGGGTGGGCCCACCCATGCGGGCAACCTCAAGTGCTACTGCCGCACCCACCATCTCCTGAAAACGTTCTGGGGCTGGACCGAACAACAACTCCCCGACGGCACCCTGATCCTGACCTCGGCGGCCGGGGACACCTATGTCACCGCCCCCGGCAGCGCGTTGATATTCCCCAGCCTGTGCCAGGCCGTAGGCGGCATGCCCGCCCCCGAAGCCCAACCACCCCAGGACTACTGCGCCGAACGCAGCGCGATGATGCCCAAACGCCGCCGCACCCGCGCCCAAGACCGCGCCCACCGCGTGGCCGCCGAACGCCGCCACAACCACCAATCCCGCCAACCCGAATACACCTGGCACGACGGCCCCGCCCCACCCGACGACGAGGCCCCGCCCTTCTAAGTGGGCCAGATCCACCCCGAAATCCGCGGGTCGTCTTCGCCGTGCTCGCGGGTGTAGATGCGGGCCGACAGGCGCGCGTCGACCATCCGCTGGCGCAACCCGGCGGCGCGGCTGGCCAAACCGTGCACTCGGTCGATCACATCGATCACCAGATGGAAGCGGTCCAGGTCATTGAGCATCACCATGTCGAATGGTGTTGTGGTGGTGCCACGTTCCTTGAAACCGCGCACATGCAGGTGATGGTGACCGGCGCGGCGGTAAGTCAGGCGGTGGATCAGCCAGGGATAGCCGTGATACGCGAAGATGACCGGCCGGTCCGGGGTGAACAACGCGTCGTATTCGTTGTCGGGCAACCCATGCGGGTGTTCTGAAGCCGGCTGGAGACGCATCAGGTCAACCACGTTGACCACCCGCACGGCCAGGTCCGGCAGCTCCCGCCGCAGGATGTCCGCGGCCGCCAGCGTCTCCAACGTCGGAATGTCGCCGGCGCACGCCAATACCACGTCGGGCTCACCCGCCGCGGTGCTGGCCCACGGCCAGATCCCCAGGCCCCGCGTGCAGTGCAGGACCGCTTCGTCCATCGACAGGTACGACAGGGCCGGCTGCTTGCCCGCGACGATGACGTTGATGTAGTTGCGGCTGCGCAGGCAGTGATCGGCCACCGAGAGCAATGTGTTGCCGTCCGGCGGTAGATAGACCCGCACCACCTCGGCGCGCTTGTTGGCCACCAGGTCGATGAATCCGGGATCCTGGTGCGATGCGCCGTTGTGGTCTTGACGCCACACGTGGGAGCTCAGCAGGTAGTTGAACGACGCGATCGGCCGCCGCCACGGCAGCTCGCGGCTGGTGGAGAGCCACTTGGCGTGCTGGTTGAACATCGAGTCGACGATGTGCACGAACGCCTCGTAGCAGTTGAACAGGCCATGCCGGCCGGTCAGCAAGTAGCCCTCCAACCAGCCTTGGCACAGATGCTCGGACAGCACTTCCATCACGCGGCCGTCGGGTGCCAGGTGGTCGTCGTCAGCCTCGGTTGCTGAAACCCACACCCGGTCGGTGGCGCCGAACACCGCATCCAGGCGGTTGGAGGCGGTCTCGTCGGGCCCCATCAGTCGGAACCGATCGGGGTTGCGTTTGATGACGTCACGTAGGAACGTGCCCAGCACCCGGGTGGCCTCGTGGGTGGTGGTGGCTGGTCGCTCCACCGAGACGGCGTAGGCGCGGAAGTCCGGCAAGTCCAGATCGTGCAGCAACACGCCGCCGTTGGCGTGCGGATTGGCGCTCATTCGTCGATCGCCCTGCGGTGCAACAGCTTTCAGTTCAGCGCGTAACCTACCGTTGCTGTTGAACAGCTCCTGCGGCCGGTAACTGCGCAGCCACTCTTCGAGCTGTGCGCGATGCTCGGGATTCTTATGCGTGGCGGCCAGCGGCACCTGGTGCGAGCGCCAAGTGCCCTCGACCTGCCGGCCGTCGACCACCGCGGGACCGGTCCAGCCCTTGGGGGTGCGCAGCATGATCATCGGCCACACCGGCCGCTCGGTCTGATCGCCGGAGCGCGCGGCGTGCTGAATCGCCGCAATGTCGTCGAATGCGTCGTCTAGGGCGGCGGCCAGCTGCTGGTGCACGCTCTTGGGGTCGTCCCCGGCCACCGTGATCGGCCGATAGCCGTACCCGCGCATCAGCGATTCCAGCTCGGCCTCCGGGATGCGCGCCAATACCGTCGGGTTGGCGATCTTGTACCCGTTGAGGTGCAGGATCGGTAACACCGCGCCGTCGACGGCGGGGTTGAGGAACTTGTTCGAATGCCAGCTGGCGGCCAGCGGCCCGGTCTCCGCCTCTCCGTCGCCCACTACGCAGGCCACCACCAGATCAGGGTTGTCGAATGCCGCGCCGTACGCGTGCACGAGCGCGTATCCGAGTTCGCCACCCTCGTGGATCGACCCCGGGGTCTGCGCAGCCACGTGGCTGGGGATGCCGCCGGGGAAAGAGAACTGCCGAAACAGCTTGCGCAGTCCCTCGGTGTTCTCCTCGATGTCGGTGTACACCTCGCTGTAGGTGCCTTCGAGGTAGGCGTTGGCCACCAGACCGGGCCCGCCATGGCCAGGCCCGGTGATGTAGATGACGTTGGCGTCGCGGTTGCAGATGATCCGGTTCAGGTGGGCATAGATGAGGTTGAGCCCCGGCGTGGTGCCCCAGTGGCCGAGGAGCCGAGGTTTGACGTGTTCAGCGGCCAGGGGTTGAGACAGCAGGGGATTGTCGAGCAGGTAGATCTGTCCGACCGACAAGAAGTTAGCGGCTCGCCAGTAGGCGTCGATCAGGGCTAGCTGGTCATCGGAAAGGATCGCGGGTGCACTCTGGATTGCGGTCTCTGGACTCATGGGGCTCATTTACCCGATTGTCTAGACCTCAAATGAACTCCGTCTTACGAACTCACTCCTCGCCGCGCGCGCGGGCCTCGTAGGCGCGCCGCTTTTCGACGTCGACGTCATCGGTGAAAACGTGGTCGCCGCCGAGCAGACGATTCAGCCCCTCCGCGACACGTCGCGGCCAGAATTTCTGCGAAACAACCATCGCACCAGCAACTTTGGTGATTCGCACCCGCGGCTTCGGCCGGGCCACCAGCGCGACGATCGCATCCGCGATCTCGGTCGGTTCGGCATTGCGGAATCCCTTCGTCCCGGGGGTACCCGCAACGAGTTCGGTATTGACGAACGTCGGCAACACCGACGAGAAATTCACGCCCGCCGAGCGGTACTCCAACCTGGCCGAGTCGGTGAACCCGAGCACCGCGTGCTTGCTGGCGACGTACGTGGCCAGCCCGACGATATGCATTTCCCCGGCCAGCGAGGCGATGTTGATGACATGGCCGTGTCGGCGGGGAACCATGCGCTGAGCCGCCAGTTTGCTGCCCAGGATCACGCCGTAGACGTTGATATCGAGGATGCGCCGGGTGACGGCGTCGGGCTCGTCGACGATGCGTCCTACCGGCATGATGCCAGCGTTGTTGACCAGCACGTCGATCGGTCCGAGCTGACGTTCGACTTGATCCAGGAAATCGGCGAACGAGGTCGGGTCGGTAACGTCGAGTTTGCCGTACACCTCGAGGCCGAGGTCGGCGCCCGACTCTTTGACCGTCGCCTCGTCGATATCGCCGATCGCAACCTGGGCGCCCAGCTTGTGCAGCGCAGTCGCCGTCGCCAACCCGATACCCCGCGCGCCGCCGGTGATCACAATGACCTTGCCGCGGATTTTTGCGGCCACGTTCAACCCGGCCGACCCCGAATCTGACATGACAGACACGTTAGGCCGCCGGATACTGCAACGATGACGGAGGTCCGCGACGCCGTCCCGGCCGACGCCCACCAGGTGGCGGGGGTGCACGTGCGGTCCTGGCAGTGGGCATACCGGGGGCTGATCGCCAAGGATTACCTGGACGACCTCACGCCCGCCGCCTGGGCACACAAATACGACTTCCGACGGATAGGGCTGCGGGTGCCGTCCACCCTGGTCGCCGTTGCTGACGCCACCATCTGCGGGTTTGCCAGTACAGGTCTGTGCCGGGACGACGACCTCGCGCATCTTGGTGAGCTGATGGCGATCTATGTTGACCCTCCCTATCTGGGCACCGGAGTTGGTCGTTTGCTGCTTGGCGCCGTCCGGGAGCGGCTGCGTGCCCGTGGCTTTGCCGGCGCCGCGCTGTGGGTGCTGCGGAAAAACGACCGGGCGCAACGGTTCTACGAACGCGACGGTTGGCGTCCCGACGGGGCGCGACGCACCAGAAGCTACGGCGGTCAGCCGGTGGACGAGGTGCGGTATCGCCGCACGCTCTGAATGGGCGGGTTGGCTACGGTGATGCCATGCCGCAAAAGCTCCTCGACGCCGTCCGTGTCGTGGACTTGTCGGTAGGTGACGCCGACGCGGTCACCCGCTTGCTCGCCGACCTGGGGGCAGACGTCCTAAAGGTGGAGCCACTCGGCGGCAGCCCGGCGCGCACCACCCCGCCGACCCTGGCGGGCGCCAGCATCCCCTTCGCCGTGCACAACGCCAACAAACGCAGCACCGTGCTGGACCCGCGCAGCAAGAGCGACCGCCGGCGACTGCAGGAGCTGGCCGCGTCGGCGGACATCCTGGTCGACACCGGCCAAGCGGCCTACTACGGCACATCAGGTGTCGAACTTGCTGACCGTTATCCCCACCTGGTGGTGCTGTCGATCAGCGACTTCGGCGCCACTGGCCCGCGCTCATCCTGGCGGGCCACCGACGCGGTGCTCTATGCGATGTCGGGGTCACTGTCCCGTACCGGCCCCACGGTCGGCACACCCGTGCTGCCGCCACCCGGGATCGCCTCGGCAACGGCGGCGGCGCAGGCCGCCTGGGTGGCACTGGCCGCATACTACAATCGATTACGCTGCGGCACAGGAGATTACATCGATTTCTCCAGGTTCGACGCGGTGGTCATGGCACTGGACCCAGCGTTCGGCGCGCACGGCCAGGCCGCCGCCGGCGTCCGCGCCGGCAGCCGCTGGCGGGGTCGCCCCAGGAACCAGGATGCCTACCCGATCTATCCGTGCCAGGACGGCTACGTCCGGCTGTGCGTGATGGCGCCGCGCCAGTGGCGCGGGCTGCGCCGCTGGCTGGGGGAGCCGGAAGACTTCCAGCACCCCAGGTACGACGCGATCGGCGCGCGGTTTGCCGCGTGGCCGCAGATCAGCGTGCTGGTGGAGGCGTTGTTCGCCGGAAAGACCATGAAGGAGTTGGTGGCCGCCGGTCAGGCACACGGAGTACCCATCGCCGCGGTGCTCACCCCTGCGCGCATCCTGGCATCCGAGCATTTTGAGGAAGTGGGGGCGATCACCGCCGCGGAACTGGTGCCCGGCGTGCACACCCAGGTGCCCACTGGCTATTTCGTCGTCGATGGCCGGCACTGCGGCTTCCGGACACCAGCGCCCGCCGTCGGGCACGACGAACCGCACTGGCTGGCCGATCCCGCGCCGAGACCGGCACCGGCGGGCGACGTCGGTGGATATCCGTTGCAAGAACTGCGGATCCTGGACCTCGGTATCATCGTCGCCGGCGGTGAACTGAGCCGACTGTTCGGCGACCTGGGCGCCGACGTCATCAAGATCGAAAGTGCCGCCTACCCGGACGGTCTGCGCCAGGCCAGGGCCGGCGACGCGATGAGCGAATCGTTCGCCTGGACCCACCGCAATCACCGCGCCCTCGGCATCGACCTGCGCAGCTCAAGGGGCAAGAAAATCCTTGGCCGGCTGGTCGCCGAAGCCGACGCGGTCTTCGCCAACTTTAAACCCGGAACCCTTGCCTCACTTGGGTTTGACTACGACACACTGCGCGCGCTCAACCCGCGTATCGTGCTCGCGGGCAGCAGCGCATTCGGCACGACGGGCCCGTGGAGCACCCGCCTGGGTTACGGGCCACTGGTGCGCGCGACGACCGGGGCCACCCGGGCGTGGACGTCCGATGACCCCCCCGCCATAGGCGCCCGGCACGCTTTCTACGACGCGACAACGATCTTCCCCGACCACGTCGTGGGGCGCATCGCGGCCATCCTGGCGCTGGCCGCGCTGATTCGCCGCGACCGCGACGGTGCGGGCGCCCACGTGCATGTTTCACAGGCGGAGGTCGTGGTCAACCAACTCGACACGTTGTTCGTCACCGAGGCCACGCTGGCCGCGAACGTGGCGGAAGTCCGCAGCGACTCCAGCGTGCACGCCGTATGCCCGTGTGCCGGGGACGACGAATGGTGCGTGGTCTCGATCGGCTCCACTGATGAATGGCGTTGTGTGGCATCGCTTTTAGGAAATCCGGCGACCGACCCCGCCGAACTCGTGGTAGCGCTGAAGCGGTGGACCAGCGACCGCACGCCGCTGCAAGCCGCCCAGACGTTGCAGGCCGCCGGTGTAACGGCTGGTCCGATGAACCGGCCGCCCGACATCCTCGAGGATCCGCAGCTGGTCGAGCGAAATGTGTTCAGTGACATGACACATCCGCTGATCGCGCGTGCGCTGCCGGCCGAAACCGGTCCGGCGTCGTTCCGACATATCCCGCCGGCCCCGCGACGACCAGCACCGCAGCCGGGCCAGGACACTCGGACAATCTGCGAACAACTGCTCGGTATGAATCCTGACGACGTCGAGCAACTGATCGATGACGGCGTACTGTTCGCTTCGGAGGCACCGGAGCCACAGGAGGCATGCCCGTGACATCTTCGCCTGCGCAGTTTTTCGTAGATGGCCAGTTCCGGACCGCCGATAACGTCG
>JALHRH010000140.1 GCA_022841565.1 Mycobacterium sp.
CCCCGCCCGTCGCTCCCGCGACCGCAGCGGCGCCGCCCGCGCCGCCGGCACCGCCGGCACCCCATAGTCCTGCCGCGCCGCCGGCGCCGCCGGCCTGTCCAGGTGCTCCGGAACCGCCGTTACCGCCGTTGCCAATCAGCCAACCGCCGTCCCCGCCGGCTTGCCCGGTGCCAGGTGTCCCGTCTGCGCCGTTGCCGATCAGTGGTCGGCCGGTGAGGGCTTTCACAGGAGAGAACGTCGCCAGGAGCTCCACGTTCCGGCCAAAGCTTTGCAGCGACGAGACGCTGCCGGCTTCCGCCGCCGCATAAGAATCTGCACCAGCCAGAACCGCCCGGCTGAATTCGCTGTGAAACAGGGCCATACGCACGCTGAGCGCTTGGAACTCGGCCCCGTGGGCACCGAAGAGCCGGGTAATCGCCACCGACACCTCGTCAGCGGCCATGGCGGAAATGCCAGTGGTACCCGGGGCAGCCGCAGCGGTTGCTGCTTTGAGGGCATCGCCGATCCCGTCCAAGTCAGCTGTTGCAGCGCTCAGCACTGCAGGTGCTGCAATCACAAACGACGACAAATCGACCTCCCGACTTTGGCAAGACACTCTTAATGGTTACGCCGATGGAGGGTACTCGGCGCGGGCCAAGTTTGTCTTTACATTTTGCGAATTGCGGTGAATTGCGCGCGTCTCGTGTGGATTACGAAAGGTTGCTGGAGACCCTGGGCGAGACTTTCTCAAGCCACTGAGCTGCGTATATGCGGCGACAGCCATCGATGAGTCCGAAACTTTTGTCACTAGCGCGTTATTTGTTTGCAAGCTCTCGGCGTCGATTCCGAAACATTTCAAGTGATGAATTATCGCTTTGAATTTGGAGAATTTAGATGGGCCGCGAACTGGGAAATCTTGGGGTCATCGACGTGATGTGCCGAATTGGGGGCGGAATGCTGATGAATTCTCTGGTAGTCGGCTCCGCGGCATGGACGCCGCGCCGCACAGTCGTGTATGCGGAAGGTGCATCGCTGACCGACGCCTGCCTATGGCGGCGCCGTTTGTCGCCGGGTTTCGGCGTGCCCTGGCGGGCTAAGCCAAGGTATGTTGCATCTTTTCGCGCAGCATTAGGTGGCTCGCGGATGGGCTCCGGCCCACACCTCGCGCAGGGCGTGCACGGTGACCAGCGTGTAGATCTGCGTGGTGGTCACCGAGGCGTGACCCAGCAACTCCTGCACCACCCGCACGTCGGCCCCGCCCTCCAGCAGGTGCGTGGCGAAGCTGTGCCGCAGCATGTGCGGTGATACGCCCGAGGTGATGCCGGCGCGTTCGGCCGCATCCTGCAACACCTGCCACGCACTCTGCCGGGACAACCGACCGCCCCGGGCATTGAGGAAGATCGCCGGTGTGCCGCGGCCCCGTCGGGCCAGATCCGGGCGACCGCGCACCAAGTAGGCATCCAGCGCCGCCACGGCTGGGCGACCCACCGGCACTAGCCGCTGCTTGCCGCCCTTGCCGCGCAACAACGCCGACCTGGCGTGCGTGTCGATGTCGTCGACGTCCAGCCCGACTGCTTCGGAAATCCGCGACCCAGTGGAGTACAACAACTCCAGCAGCGCTCGATTCCGCAGTGTCAACGGCCCGTCCGATGCATCCTCGCCGCCGGCGGCTTCCAGCAGCGTCAGCACCTGATCGACAGTCAGGCTCTTCGGTAGCCGGCGCCCCGGCGTGGGAGGTCGGACGGCCCGCGCAACGTCCAGCTCGGCCAGCCCTTCGGCCGCGGCGAATCGATGCAGTCCCCGCACCGCTATCAGGGCCCGCGCCGCCGAGACCGCGGACAACGCCATCGCGCCAGATTCGGGATCTCCCCGACGCAGCGCCACCAAGAACTCGCTGACGTCGTCCTCGCCGACCTTTGCCAGGTCGCGAATTCCGCGTTCTTCCAGATGTTTCGAGTAGCGGCGCAGATCGCGGCGATACGAACTGAGGGTATTGGCGGCAACACCTCGCTCGATCGTCAGATGGTCGAGGTAGCCCTGCAGCTGGGCATCGAGCGTCAACGCCGTCGTCACTGTCCGGCCTTGCGCTTGGCAAAGGCCGTTGGCTTGTCGATCCACTGAGTGTCCACCGGACGTGGCTGCGCCAGCCCCTTGCGCACCGCGTGAGCCGCCAAAATCCCTGCCACGGCAATGGAATTGACGAACTCGCCGGCCAGCACCCGCTGCGCCGCGTCTTCGAGACGGTACCAGCGTATCGTCATGTCGGCTTCTTCGTCGTGCGCCACCGGTCGGCCGATGTCGGTCAGACCTGTCGCCAGGTACACGCGCACCGACTCGTCGCTGTAGCCGGGCGCGGTTCGCAGGTCGACCAACATCTGCCACGTGTTAGCACGTAGCCCGACCTCCTCCTCAAGCTCCCTGGCTGCGGTCAGGTGCGGGGGCTCGCCCGCCTCGTCGAGCAGCCCGGCGGGGAGTTCCCACAGCCGGCGCCCAGCGGTATGGCGGTACTGGTAAACCAACGCGATGTTGTCGTCGTCGTCCAAAGCGACCACCGCGACGGCCCCATAGTGTTCGACGACTTCGCGTTTCGAGATGTGGCCACCCGGCATCCGCACCCCGTCCCGGCGTAGCGCGAAAATGGCTCCCTGGTAGAGGATTTCCGAGGATACCGTCTCGAAATCGTGCTCAGCCACGGGTGGCGGGTTCGGCTAGCGACTGCCCTAACGCCGAACCGTCATTGTCTCGACGCTCGTTTCCGTTGGATGCGGGATGCTCCGGGATCTCCGGGATTTCGACAGGCAACAATTCACCCGCCTGATAGTCGATGGCCGCTTTGACGAAAGCCACGAACAGCGGATGCGGACGAGTGGGCCGGCTCTTGAGCTCGGGGTGGGCCTGGGTGCCGACCATGAATGGGTGCTGATCGGTCGGGTATTCGACGAACTCCACCAGGTGCCCGTCCGGTGACGTTCCACTGAAGCGCAGTCCGCTGGCGGCGATCCGCTCCCGGTACGAATTGTTGACCTCATACCGGTGCCGATGACGTTCGGACACCTGGGTAGCCTCATATGCCTGGGCCACAATGGAATCGGGATCCAACACGGCGGGATAGGCGCCCAGCCGCATGGTGCCACCGAGATCCGCCTCACCGGCGACGGCCTGTTCCTGATCGGCCATTGTGGAGATGACCGGATCCGGTGTGTCCGGCTGGAACTCGGCCGAATTCGCCTCGGTCAGACCGACCGAGCGGGCTGCTTCGATCACGATGCACTGCAAACCGAGACACAGTCCCAGCACCGGCAACCCGCGCCCTCGCGCGTACCGGATGGCGCCGATCTTGCCTTCGATGCCGCGGATGCCGAACCCGCCGGGAATCAGTACCCCGTGCACGTCGCCGAGCGTGGCGGCGGCACCGCTTGGGGTCTCGCAGTCATCGGATGCCACCCACACGATTTCAACCCTGGCGCGGTGCTTGAAACCCCCGGCGCGCAACGCCTCACTAACCGAAAGATAGGCATCGGACAGCTCAACGTACTTGCCGACCAAGGCAATTCGAACCGTGTCGTGCGGTTCGTGCACGCGGCGCAGCAGGTCGTCCCATTCGGTCCAGTCGACGTCGCGGAACGGCAGGTTGAGTCGGCGGACCACGAACGCGTCGAGTTCCTCGCGATGCAGCACCTTGGGGATGTCATAGATCGAGGGCGCATCCGGGGTGGAGATGACGCCGTCGATGTCGACGTCACACATCAGCGCGATCTTGTTTTTCAGCGCTTCGGGGACAACACGGTCGCAGCGCAGGATCAGTGCGTCCGGGCTGATACCGATGCTGCGCAGCGCAGCCACCGAATGCTGGGTGGGCTTGGTCTTGAGCTCCCCGGACGGCGCCAGGTAGGGCACCAATGACACGTGCAGGAAGAAGACGTCCTCGCGACCCAGGTAGTGGCGCACCTGGCGGGCTGCCTCCAGAAAGGGCTGCGATTCGATATCACCGACGGTGCCGCCGATCTCGGTGATGACGACGTCTGGCCGGTGGCCGTTGGCGTCCGGTTCGGCCATCGCAAGGATGCGCCGTTTGATCTCGTCGGTGATGTGCGGGATCACCTGCACGGTGTCGCCCAAGTATTCTCCCCGGCGCTCCTTGGCGATCACGGTCGAATACACCTGCCCGGTGGTGACATTCGCCGATCCGGACAGGTTACGGTCAAGGAAGCGCTCATAGTGACCGACGTCGAGGTCGGTCTCGGCGCCGTCCTCGGTGACAAAGACCTCGCCGTGCTGGAACGGGTTCATGGTGCCTGGATCGACGTTGAGGTACGGGTCCAGCTTTTGCATCGTGACGTGCAAACCGCGTGCGGTGAGCAACTGTCCGAGGCTGCTCGCCGTCAGGCCCTTGCCTAGTGAAGAAGCGACCCCACCGCTGACGAAGAGGTGCTTGGTGGCGGTTTGCAGATGCTTACGCAATAGCGCGACCTCCGTGAAGACGGGCAGGGCATGATGCAGGAAAATCAACGAGCTGGGCCTGCCGACCCACGGAAACCCACCCTAACATCCACGGCGGGCCCGCCGCGTGGAACACGCCCTATTGGGGAACGGTCACCGACCTCGCACCATGCCCGGTGCCGTAGTGGCCAGGATGGCCGCCGCCAACCAGATCTTGCAAGGCCAGAATCGCCGTGATGCGCCCAGGCTCGACGTCGACGTCGTCGACAGTGCTGATCGCGGCCGCCATGCCGGCATCTGCGCGGGTCACTGCCACCGCGGCGCTACCGCCGGCCGAGCCGTCACGTCCGGCCAGCACCGTGCCCGAGCCGTGCGGTGCCAGCGCAGCGGCAAACCGCGCCACGATGACCCCCTGATTGCCGGCATCCGCGGGCACTGCGCCGCCGGTGACGACGATCACGGCGTTCGCCGCCGCCATGTGATCGTTGGGTTGGTAGGTGATGAAGCCGGTCTCGCGCAGAGCACCCAGCACGGTGTCGCGCGCGGTGTCGTCCACGGCCGGTGCTTGGGGATTGGGGTTGACCAGCAGGGCGATACCTAGCAGGTCACCGGCCTGCGAACCCTGGTCGATGAGCTTGGTGCTCAATTGGGTACCGGCCGGCAGGATCGAGGAGTTGACCACCGAGCGCAGTTTCTCTCCGGAGTTGGCCTCGACGAATTCGTGCGTCAACGACACCGTGCCGGTGACCGAGCCGCCGGCACGCCCGACGATTTTCGACACCGCGGCCACGTCGTCGTCATTGGCGTCGGGAGTACGAAACAGCACCACCGTCTTGCCCGTCAACGCCTCGTGCACGATGCGGCCAACCACTTGAGCATCGAAATTGTTTGCCGCACTGAGCTTTTCGCTTAGCTGATTGCGCTGGTCGTTGAGTCCATTGACTTGGCTGGCGAGGTCGCGCTTCTCGTTCCGCAGGCTGGACAACACGGTGTCGGAGAAGAAGCCGGAGCCCAGCACCACTCCGATGGCCAGCGCCAAGAAAACGGCGGCCAGTGAGATGGCGTGTTGGCGTAACGAGATCATCGGGGCACTTTCTAGGAGAGCAGCTGCTGGATCCACAGGGTGAAGCGGTTCCAGTAGTCGATGATCCAGTGCACCACCACACCGTCGGTACGGGACACCCACAGCACGACAATGATGGCGATCAGCATGGTCAGCGCCAGCAGCGCGATGGCGCCACCCGAGATGTGGTTGCGGTACAGCGTGGCGACCGCCTTGGCGTCCACCAGCTTCTCCCCTACCCGTAGCCGGGTGAGAAAGGTCGACGGGTTGCTCTGCGAACGTGTCCGGTCGAAGAACGTCTCGATGTTGGCGGTGTGGCCCGCGGTGACCAGCAGCGCGGCGCCGTGATGGTCGGCCAGCAGCAGAGCAAGGTCGGTGGCTGAGCCGGCGGCCGGGAATGTCATGGCCCCGACACCAAGGTCCTGGATTCTTTCCAGACCTGCAGCGTGGCCGTCGGCGTCGGCGGGCAGCACCACCTGGGCGCCGCACTTGAGAACTTCGGCGCTGATCTGGTCGGGGTCGCCGACGATGAGCTGGGGGCGGTAGCCCGCCTTGCGCAGGACGTCGGCTCCCTGGCCGACACCGACGAGGACGGGTTGGTACTCCTTGATGAAGGGCTTCAGGGATCTAAGGTCCTCCTCAGCACTGGGTTCCTCGGAGACGATCACCACATGGCGGCGACGCATATCGACGTCGATGTCGGGAATGCCGATGCCGTCGATCAGCAGCGGACTCTCGCTGCGGATGAACTCAATTGTGTTGCCGGCGAACGCTTCCAGATGAGCGGCCAGGCCGCTCTTGGCCTCCCGCATCAGGTCGGCGATGTCATGGTCGGTGCGCTCGGTGCCGCGGATCAGCCGGCGGTCCCCGGAATACACGCCGCCTTCGTACAGGCGGATCTTGGAGCCGTCCTTGACCTTCTTGAAGATCTCGGGGCCGGTCTCGTCGATCAGGGTGACCCCATTGTTGACCAGAACCTCGGGGCCGAGGTTGGGGTAGCGGCCCGAGACGGATGGGGATGCGTTGACGACGGCGGCGATGTCAGCTTCCACCAGCGCGTCGGCGGTGATGCGGTCGAGGTCCAGGATGTCGAGGACCACGATGTCTCCGGGGCAAACCCTGCGTAGCAGTCGGTCAATGTTCCGATCGACGCGGGCGGTGCCGATCAGACCGGGCCGGACGGTGTTACGAGATAGAAGCGCTGACATCTTCATGGGAGCCGATTCTGTCGGCGACAGGCGGTCACAGCGTGGAGGCGCGCCGTAACATCTGCCCCAGAAGTAATAAAGCACCACATCTGTCACATTTGTATCGCGGGTCGGTCGCGGGGTGGTTGCGGGGGTTTGGGCCGTGTGCTTGCTTGCCTGCGCGAGCGCCCGCGTGTGTACGGCGACACGCCGCTGCGGCCGGCATTTTGCGGTCGCTCGCGGTCGAGGAAGGGCTAGGCGCGGTCGCGCTGTGCGGTCTCGAGCAGTTCGCGGGCGTGCGCGCGGCCGCTGTCGGACTCCCCCAACCCGGCCAGCATCCGGGCCAGCTCGGCCACCCTGTCGTCGCTGGCCAGGCGGCGTACTCCGCTCGTGCCCCGAGGCCCCTCGCTGTGTACCACCAGGTGCACGTCGGCATAGGCCGCGACCTGCGGCAGATGCGTGACGACGATGACCTGGTGGGTGCGGGCCAGCCGGGCCAGCCGCCGACCGATCTGCACCGCCGCCCAGCCGCCCACCCCGGCGTCGACCTCGTCGAACACCATGGTGGTGCCGGTGGCCGAAGCGGAAAGTACCACCTCAAGCGCCAGCATCACCCGCGACAGCTCGCCGCCGGAGGCGCTTTTGGCCAGCGGCAACACCGACATCCCGCGATGGGCGGCGAAGCCAAACTCCACCACATCGATGCCGTCGGCCCCGGCCCGTACCGGTTCGCCGTCGGGCAGGATCAGCGCGGACGGATCGTGTGGATCGGCCACATCAGTGGTGACGCCGATGGTGAAATCAGCGTTGTTCATCGCCAGGCCCGTGAGCTCCGCGGTGACCTCTTTGGCCAGCTTCTTGGCCGCTTTGCGCCTGATCTTGCTGAGATCAATTGCGGCTTCGCCTAATTGGCGGCCCAGTTCATCGACCCGGCGTTCCAGCGCGGCGAGTCCTTCTTCGGACACGTCGAGCTGAGCCAACCGCTCGCGCGAGTCCTGCGCCCACCGCAGTACGCCGTCGATATCGGCGGCGTACTTACGGGTCAGCGTACGCAGCTGCGCTTGGCGGGCCAGTTTGGCGTCCAGGGCGCTGGCGTCGGTGGGTAGCGCGTCCAGGTAGTCGCCCAATTCGCCCACCGCGTCGATGACCACCGTCAACGCGCTACCGATCTGATCAGCCAGCGCTCGCAGCCTGGCGTCGCCCGTCGATTCCAACACACCCCGCGCCCGTCCCAGGGCGTCGGTGGCCCCGAAGGCCTCCTCCGAGGAACTGGACAGCACCTCGCGCGCCGACGCTGCGGCTTCGCGCACGGTATCCAGTTCAGAGAGCCGCATTATGTCGGTGACCAGTGCCTCGTCTTCGCGCGGTTGCGGGTCGACGGTGTCAATTTCATTGAGCGCGAACTTGAGCCGATCAGCTTCCTGAGCAAGTTCGCGAGTCCGGTTTCGGCGGTCGAGGAGGTCGCGCCGTGCCGATAGCCAAGCTTCCCGTAGCTTGCGGTAGCGCTCCAACGCGGAGGCGGTAGCTGCGAACCGGTCTAATGCGCCACGCTGCTCATCGGGTCGCATCAGTCGCAACTGGTCATTCTGGCCGTGCAAAGCAAGCAGTTGAGTAGTGAAGCCGCTCAACGACTTTGCGGGCACGCTGCGACCGCCGAGGTAGGCGCGCGACGGCCCATCGCGATTGACGGTGCGTAGCGCGATCACGCTGCCGTCTTCGTCGCGCTCTGCGCCGGAGGCGTCCAGGATCTCGTCGAGCCGGGCGGTGACCGCGTCGTCGAGATCAGCTGTGGTGAAACGACCTTCGACCACGGCGCGCTCGGCACCGGACCGTACCCGGGTCACATCGGCGCGCGCGCCTCCGAGCAGATGCAGGCCGGTGACCACCATCGTCTTCCCGGTGCCGGTCTCGCCCGTCAGCACGGTCAGCCCGCGATCGAACTCCGCGGTCGCAATGCTGATGGCACCCAGCGTTTCGATGCGAATCTCGGTCAGCACCAGCTACTGCCCGCGCCAACCCGTCACGGGCAACCGGAACTTGGTCACCAGGCGATCAGTGAACGGAGCGCTGTCCAGCCGCGCCCATTTTACCGGTGTGTCGGAACGAGTCACCTCTAGCCGGCTGCCCGCCGGCACCAGCATGTCCCGGCGGCCGTCGCAGAACACGAGCGCGTCATGACCGCCTGCCTCGATCTCGATGGCGATGGCGGCATCGGGGCTGGTGACCATCGGACGGCCGAACAGGGCGTGAGCATTGTTGGGCACCACCAGGATTGCTTCCAGGTCGGGCCACAAGACCGGCCCGCCCGCGGAGAACGCGTACGCGGTGGATCCGGTGGGCGTGGACACCAGTACCCCGTCGCAGCCGAACGTCGACACCGGCCGGCCGTCGATTTCGACGACGACACCGAGGACACCGAGTCGTGGGCCTTTTTCCAGGCTGGCTTCGTTGAGCGCCCAACCCCGACCGATCACCTCACCGCTGTGACGTACCACGACATCCAGGGTCAACCGGTCTTCCACTCGATAATCTTGTGCGACAACGTGTTCGAGCACCACGTCGATGGCCTCGGCTTCTGCTTCGGCGAGGAACCCAATCCGGCCCAGGTTGACACCCAACACCGGAATGTTGGCGTTACGGGCAAGTTCGGCCGCCCGCAGGAACGTTCCGTCCCCGCCCAGCACAAGTACCAGCTCGCAACCCGCGGCGGCCATCGGGTCGGCGTCGACGACCTCGATATCGACGCCCAGAACCCGCATGTCGTCGGGGCTCAGCCGCAACGAGCCCTTGTCGACCGCCTCCGCGGACAGCGCCCGCAGCGCAACCCCTTTGTCTTCCAACACTTTCTCGACACGTCGAGCCGTCTCGGCCGCTTCGTCCCGGCCGGAGTGGACAACCAGCAAGACGGTACGCCCGGTGGTCACTGAGGGCTCCTTTCCGATTGCCCGACTCTCCCCCGCACGTGGGTGGTGCCCTCAGCTCGGGGCGTGCCGCCCCGCATCGTCGTCGGGCCCTCGCTCACTGCGCGCCGCGCTGCTCCCACCAGCTCATCGCCGGCCAGCGCGCGATCTGTCTGGGCACGGAGCCACAGGAAATACTCGACATTGCCCGATGGCCCCGGCAGCGGGCTGGCTGTCACGTCGACGGTGCGCCAGCCCAGCTCTGCGGCACGCCGTGCCACCGCAAGCACCGATTCGACGCGCATCTGGGGGTCCTGCACCACACCCCCTGGCCCGACCTGACCCTTCCCCACCTCAAACTGCGGCTTCACCATGGGAACGATATCGGCGTCGGGCCATGCGCACTCAACCAGAGCGGGCAACACCGTTGCCAACGAGATGAATGACAGGTCGGCCACCACCACGTCGGCGGGCCCGCCGCTCGCCTGGGGTGATAGATCGCGCACATTGGTGCGCTCCATGACAACTACCCGCGGATCGCTGCGCAGCGACCACGCGAGCTGCCCGTATCCCACATCGGCGGCGACCACTTCGGCGGCGCCGCGTTCCAGCAGGACCTCGGTGAATCCGCCGGTCGAGGCTCCCGCGTCCAGGCAGCGCCGGCCCTCGACCGAGATCTCGAAGGCGTCCAGTGCGCCGATGAGTTTGTACGCCCCCCGCGACACCCAGGAGCGTTCGCCGTCGCCGGCCACGGTGAGCGTCGCGGTGACCGCGACCGAGGTGGCAGGCTTCACCGCGGGTAGACCGTCGATGCGCACCCTGCCGGCGCCAATCAACTCCGCGGCCTGCTCCCGGGAGCGCGCCAGACCTCGCCGCACCAGCTCGGCGTCGACGCGAGCACGCCGTGACATGTGGGGACTCAGCCCTTCTCCGCCGACTCCAGCGCCTGTAGCAGCACGTCGTGCGCCTCGGAAAGGCGGCGAGCGATGTCTTCCAGCTCCTCCAGGGACGGCCCGGCGCTTGCGTCAGCGGGGTCAGGCAGCTGGGCCATCAGGGATTCAATTTCCGCGCGAATCTGCTCAGGATCGATAGTCATTGCGCTCCTACGGTAGTCACCGGCTAGTCCCCGCGCATCAGGGACCAACGGTCCAGGGCGTCGCGGGCCCGCTCGTCGCCGGCTTCGATGTGCACCGGCGCGGACGCGTCCCAGATGGCACTGGCGACGGCGCGGACAATAGCGAGGTCGTCATTTTGCTGGTTGTCGGTCGCCATCACCGTAACCACCCCATCCCCGACCTCGACCCGCCAGCCGGGCTGCGGCCCCACCTTCAGCAGTTCGCCGTCCTGGTGCAGCGACCTCAGGTCATAGCCGATATAGGTGGGCCGCTGTGCGGGCCCGGCGAATACGGCGTCACGGGCGGAATTCACCCCGGTGAGCACCATCAGGCTGGGCAGTTCGGCGGCATTGGCGCCTTCGATGTCGGTGTCAAGCCGGTCACCAACAACCAACGGAGCTGCGAAGTCGCCGCGCCCTACCGCATCTTTGATCAACTGCGGCCCCGGTTTGCCCGCGACCTGAGGTTGCGCACCGGTGGCAGCGCGCAACGCGGCCACTAGAGATCCGTTGCCGGGCAACAGTCCTCGCTCCGTGGGCAGCGTGAGGTCGACATTGGCCGCAACCCACAACGCACCCGCCCGGATGGCAAGCGCGGCCTCGGCCAGCTCAGGCCAGCCGATGGTCATGGAAAGGCCCTGAACGACGGCGTCCGGCTCGTCTTCGAAACGACGGACCGGCTGCAAGCCTGCGGTAGTGACCTCGTCGGCCAACGCGTCGGTGCCGACGATCAGCACCTTCGAACCCGGAGGCAACTGCGCGGCGAGCAGGTGGGCCGCGCTTTGCGCGCTGGTGACGACGTCGTCGCCGACCGCGGTGAAGCCGAGGTCGCGCAGGTGCGCGGCGACTTCGTCGGCGCCGCGGGAGGCGTTGTTGGTGACGAACAGCTTGCGGCTGTCTATCGCATCCAACGCGTCAACGGCTCCCGCGGTGGGCTGATGACCACGAAAGACCGTTCCGTCCAGATCAAGCAGTAAGCAATCATATTGCCGCGCAATGCTATTCATCTCAGCCAAGTTCGCTGACCCGTTCTTCGGCATCGGTGACGCCCTCGATGTCGGCGGCCGCAGAGCGCAGAAACCACCGCAGCCCGTCCTTGTCGCGCCCAAGTGCCAGCAGCGTTTCCGCGTAGGCGTAAAACAAGCGTGCGGCCGTCGAACCGGTGCGGGCCGGGTCCAGTTGTGGGGTCGACAAAATGGTCAAGGCCTGCTCAAGCTGGCCCAGATCGGCGCGAGCCCCAGCAGCGACGATGCGCAGCTCGTCGGCGTCGTCACCGCTGAGTTCGGCCGCCTCAGGACTGCGCGCCAGGTCGATGGCCCGCTGCGGACGACCGAGGCCGCGTTCGCAATCGGCGATCAGTGCCAGCAACGCGGACTTGCTGCCCATCCGGCGGGCGGCACGAAATTCGGCCAACGCCTGGCCCCAGTCGCCGCAGTGGTAGGCGGCAATGCCGACCGCCTCTCGAACCGCGGCGATCCGGCTGGCCCGAGCACGGGCCGCGCGGGCATGGCTGAGGGCGGCTTCGGGGTCTTCGTCGAGCAGACCACCCGCGGCAACCAGATGGCGTGCCACCGCGTCGGCGGTGGCCCGATCCAGCGTACTCAGTTCGCGTCGCACGTCGGGCGCCAGCTGTCGCGCCTCGACGTCGGCGGGAATCGGCGGCCCGGCGGGGGCTGCGTCAACCTGGGGTTGCGTCGGGCGCGCCCGGCCCGGACCCGAGCGCCGCGGTGCGCCGTTGGAACCAGACCGCGGTCGCTGCTCACTACCACGACCGCGCCTGTCATCAACCACCCGCAAGAGGTTACGGGTAGCGCGCCGGGGCTCACAATTTGCGGTCCCTGAGCCGATGCCTTGGCCAACGCCACTACCAGCGCATTCCATGACTTTTCAGGCATTGTCCAACGCCCATTGAACGGCATGAGCCATGTCTTTTGTGAGCGGCCTTCCGGAGCTGGTGGCGGCGGCCGCCGCGGATCTGGCCGGGATCGGATCGTCGGTCAGCGCGGCGAATGGGGCCGCCGCCTTGCCCACGATCGCGCTTGTCGCCGCCGGCACCGATGAGGAGTCAGCGGCGATCGCGGCGGTGTTCGATTATCACGTCCGCCAATACCAGGCGCTCAGCGCGCAGGTCATCAGGCTGCAACAACAGTTCGTCACCTCCCTGGCGGCCGCCGGGGACGCGTATGTCGCCGCGGAGGCCGCCGCTGCCGAACCGCTACAAGCGCTGCTCGATTTCGTCAACGCCCCCTCGGAGGCGTTGACCGGACGCCCGCTGATCGGCAACGGCGCCGACGCCAGCACCCTCGGCGGCAGCGGCGGCAACGCCGGTTGGCTCTACGGCACCGGCGGCAACGGAGGTAATGCCGTTGGCACCGGCGGCCACGGCGGGAACGGTAGCAAGAGCGGCGACGGTGGCTAAGCCTCAAACCACCGATGGACCGTGTGGCGTGATCTGTTGATTGTTTGATCTTGATTAAGTGGGCTGGGGTATGACTGTTCTGCTGGTCTGCCCAGCTTTTCCTGTTGGTT
>JALHRH010000141.1 GCA_022841565.1 Mycobacterium sp.
GAGCCAACGACTCAAGCACCTCACGTTGTCCCGCCGACATCTGCAACGCAGGCACGGGTTGTCTCATGCCCGAAATCATAACCAACCAATAGCCAATTTATTGCAGGACACACCACTAGTGACCACCTTTCGGGCGGACGGCTCGCTGCAGAGTTCAGCGGTGACCCGGTGGAGTTGATGCGGCGAGCAGGACAGCCGATCGATATGCCTGATGCGGATGCGTCCTTCGTCGCCCACTATCGCGCGACCGGTGGCGAGCCACCCGGACTGGGCCGATTACCGCCGCGCGATGTCAGCCAGATCAAGGTCTGCTGCGCGTCACAGCGCGCCGCTGGGGGTCGGTGTCGACGAGCGGGTTTCCCCATGGTGAGGTCGGCTACGCCGCTGCTGGTGTCACCGGTGGCTGGCACACATTGGCTGCAGGGTCCCACCACCAACCGTTTTCGCACGCGAGTGGTTGCGGCCCGACACCCAACGGGCGACATACGTTGGCCGTCGGATCCCACCATTGCCCTGCGTCGCATGCGAGTGGTTGCGGCCCAACTCCCAAGGGCCGGCACACCTTACCGGTAGGATCCCACCATTCCCCGTCGGCGCACTGTGCCGAACTGACCGCGGGGGTCGCAAGCGTCATGACCGCCATCGGTGCCAGCGCCACGGCGGCGACGGATATCACCGGACCGATGATCCTCCACATTCCACACCTCGAATCGTGCGAGCAAATCTACTGCCCGTCTTCCCCTTCCCGCGGAGTTCCCAAACTCAGTACGCGAAGGAAACCGACCGGTTCCGTGAAGCCTTTCAGCGCAACGGTCTCCGCGCGTTTGGGCACGGCACCTAGGATTTCTCGCACCGCGGGATCGGAGGCAATGGCCTGTGACAGCACGATGTCCCCGCCGACGCTCTGACCCTGCAGGCGCGCGGCCATATTCACCGTCGAGCCAAAGTAGTCGAGGCGGTCGTTCAACGTCACCACCACGCTCGGGCCGGCATGGACGCCCACCTTCAACACCAAATGCTCGCCACCCTGTGCCGACGTTGCGATCCGGGTTTGCATGGCCAGCGCCGCGCGGACCGCGTTTACCGGTTCGTCGAACGACGCCATAACCGCGTCGCCTATCGTCTTGACGACCGCGCCGTCATGATTGCGGACGATATCGGCGAGCAGCGTGAAATGTCCGCGCACCAGGTTGTAAGCAGCAGCGTCGCCGACCCGTTCGTATAGCTCGGTCGAGCCTCGCAGATCGGTGAACAGTAGCGCGACCTGGCTTACGCCCGCGTCATCACCCGGGCGCAGCGTCGCCTCCGCGAACAAATCTCGAAAAGCTTGAAGTGAAATCACTTCCGGCGCAGTCAGGGCCTGGCGTGTCCACGTCCGTTCCTCGATCAACGCTGCCAGCTCGAAGCCAGCGTCGTTGACGAACGTCACGGTTCCCGGCCCGTCGCTCCCATCGGCGGCCGCCAGCAATTCCACACCGGATGTTGTGATGCGTAGACCGGGAAATGCGCCCGCCGTGTAATCGACGTCGACGATCCCACCTGGGTGCAACGTGCGCAGACGCTAGGAACCCGGCGGCATGTCGACGACGACCGTGCGGCGCTCCCCCGGGCTGAGTAGGACTTGCACCGCCACATGATCGGTGCTCATCGGGCCGGACAGGCAGAAATCGCCTTCCCGTAGCGGGCGCACCGCCGGTGCCGGCGCAAATGTCAGCTCGACATTACGATCGAAGTCACGATCGTAGTCGATATTGCAGGAGGAACAGTGCGCCCCGTGGGGTAGGTCGGCAAGTGTCGGGACGCTCATTTTGGCCCCACGGCAGTTGGGGCACAACAGATCCCACTTCATGCTGAGCAATCCGACCTTCACCCCGGTGAAGCATGCCTCGGTCGCAGCGCGCGGCGGCACCCTCAGGTCGCTCGCTAGAACCTTGGGCCGCAGCCGGGTGAGATCGGCCGCCATGCCGCGCAGCACCCGGTCGGCGAGTCGGTCGCCGAGTCCGTTTCCATAAGGGCTGTTGTCGATTTCGCGCGCCATGGCGGCGGCCCGTTCGCGTGCTCGTTGCGGCAGTATCGGCTCGGGTAGCACGAACGGTGTCAGGCGCTCAGGTTCGTGTTCGCCGCGCGCAAAGGCGACCGCTTCGAGGACGCGCTTGCACACGTTTTGCCCGGCCTGCGCCGCGAGTCGTGCGCCGAATACGCGGCCCGCCAAATTCAGTGGCTCCCACTCCAGCGCATACGAGACGCGCGAGCCCCCGTGGCCGTCTGGCTCGACATCGAAATCCGGGCCGAAGCGGCGGAACGGCCCCTTGCTGAACTCACGTGACTGGCGAAAGTGCCGACCTCTGATCCACTCGTAGGGCTTCTCCTCCCACTCCAGCGCGAAACCCCCAGCTTTGCCCTGACCGCGGCGTCGGACCGTCCCATTGGGTTGCGGTGATTCCTCGAGCGTGTAGGGCGGTAGCCCCAACGCCTCGTTGAACCGATTCGTGTCGGCCAGCACCGGCCAGAGTTGATCTGGCGGCAGATCGAATGTCCAGGTCCACGCTCGACGCATCGATTGGAACTCTAGACCGGACAGCCCGTCTTCGTGCATCCCAACAGCCGGGCGCCGCGAGTAGACGAGACACTACAACGGATACACGCAAGTATAGAATACTTGACTGTATAAGATGCGTTTATGTAGCATATGCGCCAGGCCTCGGAACCAACATGACCACCGCCAGGCCCGCATCGATCCCATCCGCAATCGGGACCAGTCCCCTTAACCCGCGAGAGAACTCGTTGAAACTGCAAAGTGCGCCTACGACCGAATGGTTTTCCGTGGTAGATAGCAAATTGTCGCCGCAAATCCGTGAGTTGATTCGCCGAGGAGCCTGGGTCGCTCTGAACCCCACCCCGGAGTGGTTGGACGAGCTGGACCAAGCCACAGTGGCCAGCACCTCCGCCATCGCTGGAGATCCCATTCTGGCCGCAGCGGTGAGTTCATCCAACCGTGCGAGCCTAGTGCACTTCGCCACCAGCCACCTGCGTGACCCGGGTGGCGTGGTGTCTGCGTACCTGGGGCCGGAGCCGCTGCGCATGGCTCGCATTCTGATGCGCCGCGGCCTGGGCGCCGCGGCACACGATGTCTACCGCATCGGCCAGAATGTGGCCCTGCAGCGTTGGATGGACATTGTGTTCGACCTCACGTCCGACCCCCACGAGCTCCGCGAGGTACTCAACGTGGTCTCGCGCTCGGCCAGTGATTTCGTCGACATCACACTGGCTGCCGTTTCGCGGCAGATGACACTGGAGCACGACGAGCTTACCCAGGGGTCCATTGTCGAGCGGCGCAAGATTGTCCAGTTTCTTCTCGACGGCGAGTCGATAAACCACCAACGCGCCGAGGCGCGACTTGGCTACGCCCTCAGCGGATCTCACACCGCCGCCATCTTATGGTGCGATGAGGCCGACGGCGACAACCGCCTGCTGGATCGGACAGTTGCCGCACTGGGCCACGCGGTTGGATGCCCACAACCCTTCACCGTAATCGCCAGCGAATCGACTCGCTGGGTATGGCTCAAAGACGCCGCCGAGTTCGACAGTGGACATCTCGGTCGAGTGCTCGCCGGAACTCCCAAGTTACGCATGACAATTGGAGCTATCGCGCGAGGTGTCGACGGTTTTCGCAACAGCTACGAGCAGGCCCTCACCGCACAGCACATGATGGTGCGATTGCGGTCCCGACAACAAGTCGCTTTTTTCGAGGACATCGAAATGGTCGCGCTGCTCACCCAAAAGGCAAAGCAGGCAGACGATTTCATCAGCCACACGCTCGGGAACTTCGCTTCGGCCGGCTCCGTGCTTCGCGACACACTACTGGCATATATCAACGAGCAGTGCAACGCCGCCCGCGCGGCTCAACAGCTCTACATCCATCGCAACACGTTACTGAGCCGACTCGACGCCGCGCAACGCATGCTGCCGCGGCCCCTGGAACACAGCACCGTGCGCGTCGCGGTCGCCCTCGAGGCCCTAAAATGGTTCGGCAACCACGATCAGGACCCCGGCTTGATGGCTGATTGAGCGGCGCCGAGCGAGGGAGCCGGTAGGTATATGAGCCGCCGGCCACGCATTCGGCGGCGGTATGCCAGGATCTGGGGCATGACTGCACGCAGCCTCGCACGAATCTTCGGTGTCTTCGTCGTGACGACGTGGGCTCTGCTGAGCGTTAACATCGCCGGTCCGACCTCGGCCACGGCCGACCCCTGCGCCGACGTCTCCATCGTCTTTGCCCGCGGTACTCATCAAGAGCCGGGGCTAGGCAATGTGGGCCAGGCGTTCGTCGATTCGCTTACCTCGCAGGTGGCCGGGCGCTCTGTGGAGGTGTACGCGGTCAACTACCCCGCCAACGACGACTACCACAACAGCGCGACCAGCGGCGCCGACGACGCGAGTGCCCACGTCCAAGGCACCGTCGCGAGTTGCCCTCGCACCAAGATCGTCATGGGCGGATATTCGCAGGGCGCCACTGTGATCAATTTGGCTAGCACCGAGATGCCGGCAACGGTTGCCGACCATGTTGCTGCGGTGGCCTTCTTCGGCGAGCCGTCCAGCGGATTCTCCAGTGCATTGTGGGGCGGCGGCCCACTGCCGACGATCAGCCCGCTTTACAGCGGCAAGCTCATCAACCTGTGTGCTAGCGACGACCCGATTTGCACCGGCGGCGGCAACATCATGGCGCACGTCTCCTACATCGAGAACGGAATGACGACCCAGGCCGCGACCTTCGCAGCCAACCGGGTCAAGTAGCCTCGCAATCCCAACGGCCCGTCTGGCGCCGCTCGGTCCGAGCGAGCGAGTGTTGCCGAAAGAGGCAAAGGGCACGGAGGATCGGCCCTGTGCCCGCCGACGTGGCTATTTGGCTAGTGAGCCCGTCGTCGGAATCCGCGGCAAAGATTTCTTGGCGTGGACTTCATCGACCATTGCCCGCGCTCAATGCGGAAGCAGGCGTTGCTTCTGCTCGGTGAATTCCTCCTCGGTCAGGATCCCTGCATCCCGCAGCGAGGCCAGTTCACGCAGTTCGGCTGCGATGCTGGTGATTGGGCCGCCGGACAACACCGGCGGCGGCGTCGACGGTTCCGCCGCAACCTCGGTTGCAGCAGCGCCATCGGTGCTTCGTTTGGCCACGCCGGCCCGCTCCCTGGTGGGAGCGCCGCCGGACCCGCCCGTGCCGACTGTGCCGGCCATGGCCCGCCCGGCCATGCCCGCCAGGGCCATCTGGCTGAAAACCGCTCCGGCGCCGTCCGCGGAGGCCTCTGCTGCGGCGCCGACACTCGCCGACGCCAGCGCCGCGAGGCGCAGGGCTGGAGCGGCGGTAGTCCAACCGGGGGGTACTGACAACGCACCGACAGATCCCGCCTCGCCCAGGCTCGCCGACACCGACGAGCCGAGGTTGGTGATCACCGGGAATTCAGTCGGCGGCGTGGGTGCCGATCCCGGCCAATTCTCGATTCCTGCCCAGCCGCTGATGATGTCGTCGGTGTGCACACCCACGTGGTAACCAGCGACGTCGTACTGAAGGGCATATGTCGCAAGGAGAGTGTCCGCGGTCACGCCGAAGATACCGACGCTGAAGTCAACGACGCCCAAGATGTCGAAGGGCGAAACTGCGGCGGCAGGAGCGGGGCTGGCGAGGTTGGACAGCGCCGTAGGCACTGCGGCCAACGCCTGCTGCGCGGACGACACGGCGCTCCACCCCTCCCTGGCGACGGCACCGGTGGCCTGGCCGACTGCGGCCGTTTGGGCTGTCAACCCACTGGGATCGGTGGTGGAAGCGGGCTCGCCGAACGGCTCGAGCGTCAGAACGGCAACTCGTTGCCGGCTGTACGCACAGCGTTTACCAATAAAGCACATATGGGTCCCAGGGCTGAAATGCCGCTACCCGCATCGGGTGCCCGGCAGCCGGGCTGCCCAGCCAGCTAGCTCCCGACTCCGAGGTAGTGCCCTGTTTCCTCGGGTGTAGCCTCCGAGCTCCGGATACCGGACCACGTTCAGGCCTGCACCTGATCCGGGCGCGCCCGACGCCGTTGGTCGAAAAGTGGAGTCAGGGTGACTCGGCTCCGTCTGGTCCGAGGAGCATCACGAACAAGGCCCGCGGGTTCGCGCTCGTGGCGGTGAGTGTCGTAGCTTGAAGCGAGGTCGTCTTAGCTTTGACCGGTTCAGAACGGCAGCCGGGTGGTGAGGCGAAACAGGGACCATTGCACACGGGGTTGTGGGGCGTCGCACGCAACTTCTTGACCAGTCTGGGTTTCGATACGCGCCGTGGCAACGGGTCGGGGAAATTACGGAGGTGCGTTTGCGTCAATTAGCTGATCGAACTATGATCTGGACACATGTCCAGTTTGCTGTCGCGTCGTTCGCGGGTGCGTTGCCAACGATGAGACTGGCGCCTCGCCGCGGTCGATCGCTGGCGGTGGAGGGTTGAGTATGCGAATTGCCCTGCTGTCCTACCGCAGCAAAGACCATTGCGGCGGACAGGGTGTCTATGTGCGGCACCTCAGCCGCGGCCTGGTAGACCTCGGACACGAGGTCGAAGTGTTCTCCGGCCAGCCGTATCCGGAGTTGCTCGACTCCCGGGTTCGGCTGACCAAGGTTCCCAGCCTGGATTTATATCGCGAGCCGGATCCCTTCCGGGTACCGCGGCCGAGCGAGATCCGTGACTCCATCGACCTGCTCGAACTGGCCACCATGTGGACCGCCGGCTTTCCCGAGCCAAGAACCTTCACGCTGCGGGCGGCGCGGCTGCTGGTGGACCGGTTAGCCGATTTCGACGTGGTGCACGACAATCAGAGTCTGGGAACCGGACTGCTCACCATCGCCGATGCGGGGATGCCCGTGGTGGCGACCGTGCACCACCCCATCACGCGCGACCGGTTGCTCGACCTTTCCGCCGCGCCATGGCGGCGAAAGCCCTTAGTACACCGCTGGTATGGCTTTTCCGGCATGCAGAAGAAAGTGGCACGTCAGATTCCGGATCTGCTGACGGTCTCGTCGTCGTCGGCTGCCGATATCGTCACGGACTTCGGCGTGTCGCCCGGTCAATTGCATGTGGTGCCGTTGGGGGTGAACACCGAACTGTTCAAGCCGGTTTCGTCGCCACGACAACCTGGCCGGGTGATGGCGATCGCCAGCGCGGACACTCCGCTCAAGGGTGTGAGCACGCTGCTGCATGCTGTTGCCAAGCTACGGTCCAGCCGTAACCTCGAGTTGCGGTTGGTCGCCAGAGTGGAAGCCAACGGACCAACCCATAAGCTCATCGCCGAGCTAGGCATCTCCGACATCGTCCACATCACCAGCGGACTGTCCGATGCCGAGCTGGCCACTTTGCTCGCGTCGGCCGAGGTTGCCTGTATCCCCTCGCTTTACGAGGGATTTTCATTACCGGCGGTGGAGGCCATGGCGAGTGGGACACCCGTCGTCGCCAGCCGTGTCGGTGCGCTACCCGAAGTGCTTGGGACAGAAGGTGCTTGCGCTGAGTTGGTGGCGCCCGCCGACGTCGACGCCTTGACCCTGGCGCTGGGACAGCTCTTGGCTTCGCCGGAGCGGCGGCGCAGCCTCGGGGCGGCGGGACGGGTGCGCGCGGTCAACGTATTCAGCTGGGACGCGGTGGCGGCTGCGACCGCGCGGGTTTACCAGCAGGCGATAGAACGCCGAGCCGCCGGGGGCGAGCCGCGATGCTGACGGTTGATCTTGAGCGCCTGGGAGTTGGACCTGCGACGAAGGTCATTGACGTTGGTTGTGGCGCCGGCCGTCACGCATTTGAGGCCTACCGGCGCGGTGCGGATGTGGTCGCCTTTGACCAGGACGCGGTCGAACTACGTTCAGTGGACGCCATGCTGCGAGCAATGGCAGAGACCGGCGAGGCACCGCAAGCGGCCTCAGCGACGGCGGTTCGTGGCGACGCGCTCGACTTGCCCTACGCCGACGAAACCTTCGATTGCGTGATCGCATCGGAGATCTTGGAACACCTCCCCGAAGACGATGCCGCCATTGTTGAACTGATCCGGGTGCTCAAAGTCGGTGGCAGCCTGGCAGTTAGCGTGCCGCGGTGGCTTCCTGAGCGGGTGTGCTGGTTGCTGTCCGATGAGTACCACAGCAACGAAGGCGGCCACGTGAGGATCTACCGGGCCAGCGCGCTGCGCGAAAAAATCGCCAGCCTCGGAATGGTGTTGACCCACACCCATCACGCGCACGCGCTGCACTCGCCGTTCTGGTGGGTCAAATGCGCCGTGGGTCCTTCGAACACCGACCATCCCTTGGTGAGTGCCTACCACAGGCTGCTGGTATGGGATCTGACGCAGCGGCCCAAGATCACCCAACTGACCGAGACTGTGCTGAATCCACTCGTGGGCAAGAGTGTTGCCATGTACTTCACCAAGCCCAAGTCGATAGCGAGCCGTTCTGCACGGGGATCTTCAATTGCATCGGGATAGCGACCCGCCAGGCGTTCCCGGAATCCTGACCCCCGACCAATGTCGGCAGACTGCGATTTCCATCGCAGCCGTACAGGAGCCGTCGGGGGCCATCCCCTGGTTCATGGGGGGTCATACCGATCCGTGGGATCACGTGGAGTGCGCCATGGCCCTCACCACGGCGGGTCTGCTGGAACCGGCGCGAGCTGCGTTCGACTGGTGCCGCCGCATGCAGCGCCCGGACGGCTCATGGCCGATCCGAATCCTGGCCGGCAGTGTCGAAGATGCCAATAGCGACAGCAACTTCTGCGCCTATATCGCCACCGGCGTTTGGCACCATCTGCTGGTCACCGGCGACGAGCCGTTCGCTGCTCAGATGTGGCCAGTGGTGCAGAAGGCGATCGACTTCGTCATCGACCTGCAGGTCGGTTACGGTGAAATCCTTTGGGCCCGAAGTGAAGCCGGGCCACTTTCGGAGGCGCTGCTGACCGGGTGCGCCAGCACATTCCACAGTATCAGGTGCGCGCTGGCACTCGCCGCGCTGATCGGGGAACCGCAGCCGGAATGGGAACTGGCGCTGGGCCGGTTGGGTCACGCGATAGTTGTCCATCCCGAAGCCTTCACCGAAAAAGACCGCTACTCGATGGATTGGTACTACCCGATCCTGAGCGGTGCGCTGCGCGGTCCTGCTGCCGTGGCGCGAATCCGGCAGCGGTGGGACGATTTCGTGGTGCGCGATCTAGGCATTCGCTGTGTGGTCGACCGGCCCTGGGTCACCGGTGCGGAAACCTGCGAACTGGTCCTGGCCCTGGATGCGATTGGTCACCGGTCAACCGCGCACCGGCAATTCGGCGCGATGCAGCATCTGCGTGATGGGGACGGGTCCTATTGGACTGGTTTGGTGTTCGCCGACGGGAAGCGCTGGCCAGAGGAGCGCACCACATGGACGGGCGCGGCGATGATCCTGGCTGCCGATGCACTGTCCGGCACGACGCCGGGCAGTGAGATATTCCGTGGGCACGCGCTGCCGGTAGGCCTGCAGACCGATTTCGACTGCGACTGCGTCACGGCCGGGCCTGGCCGGTAGCCTCGACCGGCTCCCCGGTTTGACCGCCGGTGCGTTCCAACACCCGCAGCGACCCCGTCGCCCCGACCTCTCGGAACTGGCCGGAAGCAATTGCGCGGCAATATATTTGGTGCGGAGCGCGACCCCCGTCGTCAGGGTTGGGAAAGACATCGTGGATGACCAGTGCGCCACCGGCTACCACCCACTTCGCCCAGCCCTCGAAGTCGCGCGCAGCGGCAGCCTCGGTGTGGCCGCCGTCGATGAACAGGAACTGCAGCGGTGCGCGCCATCCCAGAGCAACGATCGGCGATTTGCCCACTATGGCCACGACGTGGTCATCGAGGCCGGCCGAGTCCAGGGTCCGACGGAACGCCGGCAGTGTGTCGAAAAGCCCGGTTACCTCGTCTACTAACGACTTGTCATGAAACTCCCAGCCGGCCTGGTGCTCTTCAGATCCGTGATGATGGTCGATCGTGTACAGCACGCTCCCGCTCTGTTGCGCCGCCGCTCCGAGCAGCAGGGTGGATTTGCCACAGTACGTACCGATCTCCACCCCGATGCCGCCGTTGAGGTAGCGCAGCGCGGCGTTGTGCAACGCCTCCCCCTCGTCGCTTGGCATGAAGCCCCGCGCCTGCTCGGCGAGCGCGAACAAACGCGCTGTGGAGTCGATAGCGTTATCGCTCATCTAACGAACTTATCGGGCGCGGAGGCGGGGGTGTCCGCCTGGTCGGCGTCCTTGCTGGACCGTTACCAGGTCACGTGCTTCCAGACACCCGTCCGGTTGTCTGGAAGCACGCGGTGATCAGCCGTGCGGAGCCTCGGAGATCTTGCTGTCCGGCTTGCCCAATGTCTGGCAGTAGGTCTGCGCCGAGAGTCGGGTCGCGTTGATCTCCAGGGAGTTCGGCTCGGTGCCGTTTTTGTCCTTGAGCATCTTGCTGACCTCCTCGCTCTGTTTCTTTTCGTCCTGGGTGGTGAAGTCTTTGCACTTGGTGTCGCCACCGGTATTGATAACTTTCGAAGCCGAACATCCGCTGAACATCAGCGTGGCGACGACAATCACGGCAGGTGCGAGGGGTTTCATCACGGGTCCTCTCTGAGAGACGGAATCGTAGCTATCTATACACCACGGCGCGCATTCCCAAACGCGTGAGAATGCGCACGGCGAACCGGACGATGCTTATTTTTTCAAGGTGAACTGATTGACGTCGATGTGGCCGGTGCGAAAACGTTCGGCGCAGCCGGTCAGGTATTTCATATACCGGTCGTAGACCTCTAAGGACTGAATCGCGATCGCCTCGTCGCGCCGTGCCGCCAGCGCTGCTGCCCACCAGTCGAGGGTCTTGGCGTAGTGCTGCTGCAGCGACTGGCGCCGGGTCAAGCTGAAACCCGCCTTTCCTGAGAGTTCGGCGACCGTGGCAGTATCCGGCAACCGACCGCCTGGAAAGATCTCGGTGACAATGAACTTGACGAACCGGATGTGATTCATCGAGATAGGGAGACCGCTCTCGCTGAGTTGGTCGCGGGTCAACCCGGTGATGGTGTGCAGTAACATCACACCGTCCGCTGGCAGGAGCTTGTAAGTCAGCGAAAAGAAATCCTCGTAGCGATCGTGGCCGAAGTGCTCGAACGCGCCGATCGACACGATGCGGTCCACGGGCTCGGTGAATTGTTCCCAGCCTTGCAGTAGTACTCGACGACCGCGGGGGGTGTCCATGTCGGCGAATATCTTCTGCACATGCGCGGCCTGGTTCTTGGACAGGGTCAGGCCGACGACATTGACGTCATACTTCTCGATTGCGCGGCGCATGGTTGCGCCCCAACCGCATCCCACGTCCAGCAACGTCATGCCGGGTTCCAGGCCCAGCTTGCCCAGCGACAGATCGATCTTGGCGATCTGGGCCTCTTCCAACGTCATGTCGTCGCGCTCAAAGTAGGCGCAGCTGTAGGTCTGAGTCGGATCCAGAAACAGTCGGAAAAAGTCGTCGGACAAGTCGTAATGGGCCTGCACATCGTCAAAGTGCGGAGTCAATTCCTGAGACAACTGGTCATGCCTTTCGTGGCGCCTGCGCTCCGACGGGAGTCCGGCATGGCCTACGCCGGCGGATAACTAGTTCCCCGTCGGCCCCGGACGGAAACACTGTATAAGCCAGACCAACTCCGACGATGAGTTTCGTGGTCTCGGCGGGTCATACCCACAGACCGGACACATCAGAAAGAAGGTGGATCTCATGCATGAGGCCAAGCCGCCAATCGTTGATCAGCAGAGTTGGCGAGCGGAACTGGACGAGCTGCGCAAGCGCGAGAAGGCCGCAACCCGGGAACTGGATGCGATCGCCGCCCAGCGGCGCCGGCTGCCGATGGTGCAGTTGCCCGACTACACACTGATCGGCGCCGAGGGGCCGATTCCCCTCGCCGAGGTGTTCGACGGCCGCTCGCAGCTCATTGTCTACCACCACATGTGGTCGCCGGGTGCCGAATGGCAGTGCAGCGGATGTACGGGGTTCGCCTCGCAGTTCACCCGGCTTGAGTTTCTCGACAATTACGACGCACGGTTCGTCATCGTCACCAACGGACCGATCGACGAGGCGCTCGCGTACCGCCGCAAGGTCGGCAATCAGATGCGGTGGTACTCGTCCTCGGACAGCTCATTCGGCGCCGACATGGACGCACCGCCCGGCGGTGGGTTCGCCGTCAATGTGTTCCTGCGCGATGGTGACACCGTCTACCGCACCTGGCACACTAACGGTCGCGGAACCGAGCAGCTCAGTCATTCGTTCGCGCTGATCGATATTCTGCCCTGGGGGCGGCAGGAGGAATGGCTCGATTCGCCGCCCGGCTGGCCGTCGAGGCCCACCTACTCCGGGTGGTCCGGCTCGCGCGACATCGCCCGCGCCTACGGACCGAAGGACAACACATGACTAGCGAGTGCTTCACAGTCACCCGAACTGTCTCGGCTACGCCAACGGCAATCTTCGCGCTGCTGGCAGATCCGGTTCGTCATCGCGACATTGAGCCCACCGACTGGGTTCGCGAAGCGGTGGGCACTGAACCAATCACTGCTACCGGCCAGATATTCGCGATGAACATGTACCTCGAAGCCGCTGGCGGTGACTACGTCACGCACAACCTGGTCACGGTGTTCGATAAGGACCATGCCATCGCGTGGATGCCGGGCCGTCTCGACGAAGGGGGCAATCATGCTGCCGGTGGCTGGTTCTGGCGTTATGAGCTCGCCGAAAACGGTAACCAGACGGACGTCACCCTCACCTACGACTGGACAGCCACGCCACAAGAATTCCGGGACCAGGTCGGTGGGATGCCACCTTTTCCAAAGGACTACCTCAGCGCCCCGCCTCCGGTATGACACACCAGATCACGTTCTCGGTGTGAAAGCGCTCCGGCTGCCAGAGCGATTGCGTGACGATCCGGTCTGCTGAGCCGCTCACGATCAGGGTTGGCAATGTGGTTGGCCACCAAGCCAATTGGTAGTCACGGTCGAAATGATCGGCCGACCACTGCGCGGCCCGGAAGTTGTATGGCAACCGCGCCAGCAATTTCGCACCGGCGGCGAGACTGTCAGCCGGAAAGTTCCACGGCGCAGACTGCACCGCAATTTCGCGCAGGTTCTCGTTGTTGGGATCCGGGGTGTAGCGGGCGGTC
>JALHRH010000142.1 GCA_022841565.1 Mycobacterium sp.
CCACGATGCGCCCATCGATCGCATTGCGCTGACCCGCCAACTCCGCCAACTCCTCAAACAACACCTCAAGCCGCTCAGCAGGGCTCACTGCCGCAGGAGGCGATGCGGTCGAGGACATAGCCCCATCATCGCAGCCGGGTACGACAAGTCTTGGCCGCGCAGATTCCAACAACCCCAAACTGAACCGCTGTGAATACGCAAAGCACGAATCGTCAGGCGACCTTCCTCGGACCGACCCCCGCGATCATCCCGCCGGTGTAGCCCGAAGCGGCGATCCGGTGAACTTGTCGGGATTGGCGACATCCCAGAGTGCAACCACCTTGCCGTCACGCACCGTCATCGCCGTGATGCGCGGCGCCAACTCCCGGCGGCCTTCGGAGGCGGGAAAGCCCGTCGTGTAAGCACCCAGTTCGCCGTTGACCAGGGCCAGATGATTTGCGGTGTAGAACGCGTCGCCGTAGCGGCGGGCCAGACCCATCATGAAACGGACCACCTTGTCCGCACCGCGGATGACCTGAACCGCGGTCGGCGCCTTGCCATTCGAGTCGCCGGTGAACGTCACGTCCGGATGCAGCAGCGACACGACGGTGTCGATGTCACCGGCGGCCATGGCGGCCATCAACTTGCCGACCACCTCGGCATGAGTGGGATCCGGAGTCGGGGGTGGCGCGGCCGCGACAGCCTTACGGGCCCGCGACGCCAGTTGCCGCGCGGCCGCTTCGTTGATGCCCAGCACGTCGGCCACTTCGGCGAACGGCACCGCAAACCCGTCGTGCAACACAAATGCCACCCGCTGATCCGGACCGAGCCGCTCCAGCACCACCATGGCCGCGAACCGGGCGTCCTCGGCGGATACCACGGCAGACAGCGGGTCAGCCGCTCGAGGGTCCGAGAAGCCTGTGACGACCGGTTCGGGCAGCCAATTGCCGGTATAGGTCTCCCGCCGATGCGCCGCCGAGCGCAACTTGTCCAGGCCGAGCCGGCTCACCACCGTGGTCAGCCAGGCGCGCAGGTCGTTGATGACGCCGTCCTGGGTGCTCCACCGCAGCCAGGCTTCCTGGACGATGTCCTCGGCGTCAGCCACGGTTCCGGTGAGCCGGTAGGCGACCGACAGGAGATGCGGTCGCAGTGCCTCGAATTCGTTGACCTGCGTCGTCGCGACCATAACCCGAGAGTAGCGCCGAGCTCGCGCTCGTTCGACGACGATGCGGCACGCGGGGCGGCGCTGGCAGGCAAGCCCCGGGGTGGGTGAGTCCCGATTGGGTCGCGAGGCCGTGCCGACCGCGAGCACGATATTGAGGTGCGACGAGGAAGTCGGCGAACGCGGTTATGCCGCACTGGAATTCGAATTCGTCGGCGGTTTGCTAGCCGCCGGCGGGCGAGCCGTGCCGGCAGCGCTGGCAGCCGCGTGCGGCAGGGCAACCGGCCCGGCGTTCGACGCAGCCGACTGCACGCCGCCGTTCACCAACCGGGAACGCACTGGCGGAGACGATGCGGGTCGCGCAGGGCCGCATCCCTACCATCGGTGAGATGAGCAACCTGTGGCTGCACTTCACCCGACACGGTCCGGATTTCACGCCGCCGATCATCACCCGGGGCGAGGGCGTCACCATCTTCGATGACCGCGGCAAAAGCTACCTGGACGCCCTATCGGGGCTGTTCGTGGTGCAGGTCGGTCACGGCCGCGCCGAACTCGCCGAGGTCGCCGCCCGGCAGGCGCAGACACTCGCATTCTTTCCGCTGTGGGGATACGCCACCCCGCCGGCGATCGAGCTCGCCGAACGCCTCGCCGGCTACGCGCCCGGTGACCTGAACCGGGTGTTCTTCACCACCGGTGGCACCGAAGCCGTCGAAACCGCGTGGAAGGTCGCCAAGCAGTACTTCAAGCTGATCGGCAAACCCGGTAAGCACAAGGTCATTTCGCGCTCGGTGGCCTATCACGGGACCACCCAGGGCGCGCTGGCGATCACGGGCCTGCCGAAGTTCACCGCACCCTTCGAACCGGTGACACCGGGGGGTTTCCGGGTGCCCAACACGAACTTCTACCGCGCCCAGACGCACACCGAAATCAAGGAGTTCGGCCAGTGGGCCGCCGACCGGATCGCCGAGGCGATCGAGTTCGAGGGAGCCGACACCGTCGCGGCGGTTTTCCTGGAACCGGTGCAGAATGCCGGCGGGTCCATCCCGCCGCCGCCGGGCTACTTCGAGCGGGTTCGGGAGATCTGCGACTTCTACGACGTGCTGCTGGTGTCCGACGAGGTGATCTGCGCATTCGGCCGGATCGGATCGATGTTCGCATGCGAGGACTTCGGCTACGTGCCCGACATGATCACCTGCGCCAAGGGTCTGACGTCGGGCTACGCGCCGCTGGGCGCGATGATCGCCAGCGACCGGCTGTTCGAGCCGTTCAACGATGGCAAGACGATGTTCCCGCACGGCTACACCTTCGGCGGGCATCCGGTGTCGACGGCCGTCGGTCTGGCCAACCTCGACATCTTCGAGCGCGAAGGCCTCAACGACCGCGTCAAAGAGCACTCCCCCGCGCTGAGGGCCACGCTGGAGAAGCTGTACGACCTGCCCATCGTCGGCGATGTCCGCGGCGAGGGGTTCTTCTTCGGCATCGAACTGGTCAAAGACCGGGCGACCAAGCAGACCTTCACCGACGACGAACGCTCGGCGCTGCTCGGGCAGGTGTCGGCGGCCATGTTCGAGGCGGGGTTGTACTGCCGCACCGATGATCGCGGCGATTCGGTCATCCAGCTCGCCCCTCCGCTGATCAGCGGTCAGGCCGAGTTCGACGCCATCGAATCGATCCTGCGCGGGGTGCTCAGCGAGGTCGATGTGCCACGGTAGGTGGCTGCACCAGCGAATCTTGATTGATCACATCGCGTTGCTATCCCCTGGACACGTCAGCCCACCGTCTTGCCTTGCAGGCCCCGAGCTACCCGCTCTCCGGCGTCGGTAAGGCCGAGCCAGATTGAGAATCCCCAGATCGCCGGGTCGTCGTAATGGCCGATGAAGCGGTCAGACACTTTCTTTAGCGCCGAGTCAACCGAAACCTTCCAGGCGTTAAGCCTGCTTCCTTGGGTGGGTAGGTCTCCGATTTCCATGAGCCCGTCCTCCAGCAGCGACCTGACGGTCTGCAAAGCCAAATCTTGCCGGGCGGAAAGGTTTTCGGTGAGGTGCCAATCGATGACTAGGAATCAACTTCCGCGAGAGGCACCCAGTCGTAGAGTCCACTGGTGAGCAGCTCCGACCGCAGCCGATCTTGTGGTGTCATGACGGTCTGGTTTTCGGCCTCGCCTTCCTCATCTGGTGCAGTCATCAGTCTCCGCTTTCAGGATTGGCGTCGGGTAGCCGCGGTTCGACCGCGGGGTGGGGCGGCACGTCGAATGCGCCACCATGGGCTGAACTCGTCCAAATCGGGTAGCTCGTCTTTACCCAGCACCGGGGGTCCGTGGTGGCTATGGGGCGGGTGAACAGGGTGCGGAATTGATTCCGGCGGGACCGGGCCGCCACCGACGGCCGGTGGCGCTTGTCCGGCGCGACCAGGTGACGGCTCGACGGGTGGGCGCGTACGCGGTAGGGGTTCGACCGGAGCCCGGGCGAGCGGTGCCTCGGATGGCGCAGGTCTGACAGCTGCCGGTATGTCCGGTACTCCGCCCCCTCGCGGATTGATGTGAACCTTCCAATTGCCGTACTCGCCCGGAATTTTGATGTCTATTGCGGGGAACTGGACTCCGCATTTGCCGCAATCCCCGGGGGAGCGACTCTGTCGAAGGCGGAAGTGGACTTTCTTCGCACGCACGCCGAACCGCCGCAGCCGAAGAGTCGATGCGTGGTCATGGGACAACGAACGTCAGGACCGGGCCCGCCTTGCCGTGCGGCAATTCACCAGCGCGGTCTCAGGATCGGTCAGCAAAAAAGACGCCGCCACGATCCTTGGCGTCGACCGGTCTCGCGTGTCACGGCGCATCACGGGAAAGCTCTATGGGCCTTCAATCTTCAAGGAAGCCGTCGTATTCCGAAATGGCAATTCCTCGGACGCGAGCTGCTTCCCGGCTTGGATGTGATCGTCCCTGTGATACCGGTGGCACCACCCCGGCGGTTCATCATCAACGATCTCGGGCGCTGGTGAGTCCGCGGACACAGCCGAAAGTGCCAGTACACCGCCGAAGCAGCTCACCAGGGAGGGCCGAAGACAGCGTCGACTACACCGGCACGCTGTGGGGGTTCACCGCGCCGAAGGCGAGTACGTGCTGCCTGGAACAAGTTGCGCACCTACGGGGCGCTGCCGTCTATGCGTTGGGATCCGCACCCGGGCCCTGATCCATGCTCCCAGGCTGACGGCGTCCTCTACGCCGCCGCCGACGTCGCAACCGGCCTCGCCGAGGTTTACCAAACGACACGGGTAATCGACACCCGCACCGGCGCTCCCACTCTCACCGCCTGGCAACCCGAACGGAGACTGCATCTGCTCGACATGTCGGGAACATGGTTGCTGCGCAACACCGCGTCAGCAGCATTGCTGCCCGCGCCCCGATCCACCTGCCGACGATGGGCCAACGCTATCCACACCACCTGGCCTGAATCGACGGCCAATACGTCCCATCGAACATGACGGGGCGCCCGAACATCGTGCTGTGGAATGCCACCGCGGACTCGATACCCACGATGCCGGCGTTCTCCCGTCCCCTCGCTCACCCGCTCGTATGGTCGATTGCACCCAGGCGGCAGCTGCCGAGATCGGCTACCACATACTCTGAGCCGACTCCGGCTCCGCTCAGCCCTTTCTGTCGCAGCAATCCGCCCGCGTCCAAACCTTCAACCGCGATCCAGCCGTCGCCGGCGTCACCGCCAGAAGCGCCGCTTACCCGGCCGGCCCGAAGCGCCCATGGCCTGCTTGACCGCCTCGACCGCCACCAGTACCTGCCGGCTCTGCGGCCCGGTCGGGTGTTCGAGGAACCGCGCGAGGGCAGCGCACAGCCGGTCAAGCGCCGTCCGCAACTCGGGGTCGACGGCCTCATCGCGGTGCCGCTTCAGCTCGTCGAGCACCGCGTCGAGCCCGGAGCGCCGAACCTGGGTACCCTTCTCCACCAGCGTGAGCAGCTTGTCCAGCGGACGCGGCGGTGCGGGTGCGGGTGCGGGAGCGGGAGCGGGGGCCGCCTGCTCGGGTGCGGCCCCGGCGAGCATGGGCCGGGGTCCCGCGGGCGCCGGCATCGCGACAGCGCGCGCCATGAACCCGACGTTGGTCGCCCACCCCGACGGCTGCTCGACGGGCTGAATCACCTCGGTCAACGGCCCGGCGTCGGTGTGTTCGGGGTCGATGGCGACGAACGCGGTGAACCGCGACAGCACCCCGAACCGCACCGAGTGCGCCACCAGTTTCGCCGCCAGCTCGTCGTCGGGCGAAAACGACGCGTAGTCGTCCTCCAGGTCGCGGACCACCGAGCGTGCCCAAATCGTGCGCACCGCAACCGCTTCCGGCACCACCCGGGCAGGCAGCACAGTCGAGAAGGAGCCGTCGGCCTCGACATGGAAGGTCGCGCCCCCGGCACCCCGATACCGCCCGGAGATCACGCACGGCACGCCGGCGAAAGCGTCCGGCAACCGGCTGGGCGTGACGGTGCCCTCCAGCAGCGAAACCCCCTCAGCGCTCACCCGCACCGACGTCAGCGCCGGACGCCCGATGGTCCGGGCCAGCCGCGCCATCGCCTCGTCGAGACGCTCCTCGGACTCGACCAGCTCCGATCGGCCGTGACCCAGCCCCGCGAGCCGGTCGAGAAACCCGGCGTTGACCGCACGATCGATGCCCACGCAGTGGATCCGGGTCCGCCCGATCGCCGGCGTCAGCGTCCGCAACAGGTGGTCCTCGCCGGTGATCTGGCCGTCGGTCACCAACACGATGCTGGCCTGGCGGTCTTCGGCCGTCCCGGCCAGCATCCTCACCGCCTGGTACAGCGGTTCGGCCATCACTGTGCCGCCGCGACTTTCCAGCGAGCCCAGCCACGACGCCGCGGCGAACCGGTTCCGGTCCGTCGCGTCGATCACGCCGATACCCAGGCCCGTGGGTGCGTCGATCCGATCATCGAAAGCCAGCACGCAGAACCGGTCGGCGCCGTCGAGCATGTCCACGATCCGGCCGGCAGCGCGTCGCGCCGCGATCATCTTCCAGCCGTGCATCGAACCCGACCGATCCAGCAGTACCACCACATCCCTTGGCGCGCTGGATGTTTGCGCGGGCGGCAACAGCGTCACCGACCAGGTGCCCTGCTCCCCATCCGGGTCAGGAACCAGCAGCGCCGACGACGAGAGGTCGTTGCGGTCGATCCGGAAGCGCAGCACGAAGTCCCGGTCTGCGCGTGCTCCGGGTTCCACCTGCAATCGAGTCACCCCGTCGGCTTCGCTGACCGCGGTCGGCAGCGACGACCGCAAGTCCGACACCGTGAATCCGGCCGTGTCCAGACTCAGCGAGATCTGCAGGTCCGGGCGCTCGTCGGTGTCGACGAGGCGCGGCGGCGTCACCCGGGATGCGTCGGGCACCACGTCAGTGTCGGCCGCCAACCCCGACCCGGTCTGGTCGCCGGGCAACGGTGTCCCGGCGGTGTACCGCGGCGCGACCACCAGCGGGAAGCGGAACGTCGCCTCGCCGTCCTCGAAGGACAGCGGCCCGGTCAGCCGCATCTCGATGGTGGCTTCCTCGCCGGGCCCGAGGTTGCCGATCCGCACCGAGAACACGTCCGAGCGGTCCTCCTCGACTATCGCGGCGCGCTGGCCAGACGCCAGCGCCTGCTCGTAATCCGCGCGGGCCTGCCCCCGTTCCTTGAGAACCCCGACCACCCGTCGTCCCGCCAGGTCCGCGGCGAAGTCGGTGACACCGGCGCGAGCCGGCAGCGGGAACACATAAGTGGCCTCGATCGTGGTGTCGCCGGAGTTGACGAACCGCTGCCGCACGGTGGAGCTGGCCGTCATGCCGACCAGCGCGGTCTCGACGCTGAGCGCCTTCAGGGGCAGAGATCGGCCGTCGTCGGCGCTCAGCTGCCCACAGCCGGGCCGGCCGGTACGCACCGGTTGCGCGGGTTCGACGGAGAGCAGGGGCAACAGCTGAGCACTCATGAAGAGTCCTTTCCCGGGTTTGCGAGCAGGTCCAGCAGCGGCGCGGCGGCGCGACGCAGGGAGTCGAGCGGAGGCAGCGGCCCGTCAAGAAGCAATGTGACAGTGTCGGAAAGCCGCACTGCCTGTAGCGGTGTGACGGCCGGTGCGGCGGCCGCGGCGGGGACGGTGCGCCAGAATGCGCCGGCGGCGCGGGCGGGTTGTGGGGCGGGTTCGGGATCACCGAGGCCGGCCGGGATGGCGCTGTCCGGGATGGCGGCCAGCGCCTCCACCTGGGCCGCCGACATACCCGTCAGGCGCTCGGCGATCTCGTCCAGCGACAGGCCCTGGCCCTGCAGACGCTTGATCGCGACCAACCGCACCAGATGCGTCCGCCCGTAGGTCAGGGCACGGCCGCGGTTACCCGGGCGGGGCAACAGGCCCCGTGCGGTGTAGTAGCGCACCATGCGCTCGGCCGGGACGGCCTTGGCCTGACGGTTGTCCGGCACAGCGCCGGACGCCTGCACGGCCTGCGCGGCCGCCGCGGCGAATTCGGGCAAGGTGAGCAGTGCCATAACATTTGACAGTGTCACTCATATTTTCGACACTGTCAAATCCTCGCCATCAGCGGCTCGCAACTTCCGCACCACCAGTCACAGCGCGGCGTTCTGCGATCGGGGCGCCGATCCCTTAATCTGCTCTGCAATGCCCTTCACACGGACCTCTCTACGCGCAGCATCGTGCCTGGCCGCCGCCGTTTTCGCGGTCAGCGGCTCCGGCGCGCCCGCTCACGCCGAGCCCAGCGCCGAGGTGAGTCCCCACGCCGCCAACTGCCCGTACCGGATCAACACCCCACCGGCGGTGGACTCCTCGGAGGTCCCGCGCGCCGGTGACCCCCCCTTGCCCCTGGCCTTACCGGCGGCGCCGATCGGCGGCAACGCGTTGTCCGGCTGCGGCATCGTCGCCGCCCCTGACACTCCCCCGGTGCCAGGCGACGTCTCCGCGGAGGCCTGGCTGGTCGCCGACCTGGACAGCGGCGCCGTCATCGCCGCCCGTGACCCCCATGGCCGGCACCGCCCCGCCAGCGTCATCAAGGTGCTGGTCGCGATGGCGTCCATCAACGCGTTCAGCCAGAACAAGGCCGTGCCCGGCACCGACGACGACGCGGCCGCCGAGGGCACCAAGGTCGGCGTGGACGCCGGCGGCACCTACACCATCAACCAGTTGCTGCACGGCTTGCTGATGCATTCCGGCAACGACGCCGCACATGCGCTGGCCATGCAGCTCGGCGGCATGCAGCAGGCGCTGGAAAAACTCAACGTGCTGGCTACCAAGCTGGGCGGACGCGACACCCGGGTAGCCACCCCGTCCGGGCTGGACGGCCCCGGCATGAGCACCTCGGCCTACGACATCGGCCTGTTCTACCGCTACGCCTGGCGCAACCCCGTCTTCGCCGACATCGTCGCGACCCGGACCTTCGACTTTCCCGGCCACGGCGACCATCCCGGCTATGAGCTAGAAAACGACAACCAGCTGCTCTACCACTATCCAGGGGCGATGGGCGGCAAGACCGGTTACACCGACGACGCCGGCCAGACCTTCGTAGGCGCGGCCAACCGCAACGGCCGGCGGCTGATGGCGGTGCTCCTGCACGGCACCCGGCAGCCGATCGCGCCGTGGGAACAGGCCGCCCACCTGCTGGACTACGGGTTCAGCACCGCCCAGGGCACCCAGGTGGGGTCGCTGATCGAACCCGACCCCTCATTGGTGACCAGAGAGAGCCCGGCCAGCCGCGCCCCCGACAACAGCCAGGCCGCGGGCCTGATGTCGTCGGCCGACTCACTGCCGATACGGGTCGGCGTCGCCGTGGTCGGCACCGTCATTGTGTTCGGATTAATCCTGGTAGCGCGCTCGATGAACGGCCGAGCGCAACACTGAAGGGATTGATCGACACCGGATCGATCCCCTGGCCGCGGCCTCCACAATGAGCGACCGCAACCGAACGCGGGCGGGGCGCAAGATAACGAATGCCTCAACTTCCCGCTGTTCAGCCCATCGCAGGTGTACGTTCGCCGCGGTGGACCAACGACGAAGGACGTTGCCGATCACCCGCGTTCTGAGACGAACGTGGTTGCTGCTGGCTGTCCTCTTCGTGGCCCTCGTGGCAGCGCTGGGCATCTATCGCCTGCACAGCATGCTCGGCGTGCACCCCCTTCCCACTATTAGGGTCGCGGCCGACGACGACGTCCCGCAGTTCGCCCCGAAAAGCGTGACCTATGAAGTCTTCGGCCCGGCGCCGACCGCAAGGATCGCGTATTTGGACCCGGACGCCAGGGTTCAACGACTCGAAAACACTCCCCTGCCCTGGTCGCAGACGATTACCACGCCGCTACCTGCGATCACCGTCAACCTGCTGGCGCAGAGCGACAGTGACCAGATCGGCTGCCGGATCGTGGTGAACGGCGCCGTCAAGGACGAGCGGTCTGAGACCGGGCCCAAAGCGTTGACCTTCTGCCAGGTGACGTCCGCGTGAGCCGAACGGACGGCGCACCGGCACCCGACCCCCCATTTCTGCCGCGAATGATTCGCCGGTCCGCGGTGCTCATCGTGCTGCTGTGGCTAGGGCTGACTGCCGTCGTCAATCTCGCCATACCGCAACTGGAAGTGGTCGGAAAAGCGCGTTCGGTATCGATGGCTCCCGAAGACTCGGCCTCGATTCAGACGATCAAGCGCGTCGGTCAGTTGTTCCACGAGTTCGATTCCGATAACGCGGTCACCATTGTGCTGGAGTCCGACAAACCCCTCGGCGACGACGCTCACCGGTTCTATCGGGACCTGATGGGGAGGCTGTCCGCCGATACCCGCCACGTCGCCCATATCCAGGACTTCTGGGGGGACCCGTTGACGGCGGCAGGATCGGAGAGCGCGGACGAAAAGGCCGCGTACGTCGTCGTGTATCTCGTTGGCAGCAACGAAACAGCCGCATACAAATCGGTGCACGCCGTCCGGCACATGGTGGAAAGCGCGCCGGCACCGCACGGTGTCAAGGCATACGTCACCGGTCCGACGGCGTTGAACGCAGATCAAGCGGAAGCCGGAGACAAAAGCGTCGCCAAGGTCACGCTGATCACCAGTCTGGTGATTGCGGTGATGTTGTTGCTTATTTATCGGTCTGTGGTCACCATGATTCTGGTCCTCGTCATGGTCGGCATCAACCTCGGCGTCATTCGGGGAGTCGTCGCCTTTCTCGCCTATCACCACGTTTTCGGGCTCTCCACCTTGGCGGTCAATCTCCTTACGCTCCTGGCCATTGCGGCCAGCACGGACTACGCGATATTCATGCTCGGCCGTTACCACGAGGCGCGTTACGCGGGACAGGACCGCCAGCAGGCATACTTCACCATGTTTCGCGGGACCACCCACGTGATTCTGGGCTCGGGCCTGACCATTGCCGGCGCTATGTATTGCCTCAGCTTCGCCCGCCTTCCCTACTTCAATTCGCTCGGGGCTCCGTGTGCCATAGGCATGCTGGTTGCGGTCCTGGCCGCGGTCACACTCGGCCCCGCTGTGCTGGCCGTCGGCAGTCTTCTGGGGCTCTTCGAGCCCAAGCGCAAGATGAATACCCGGCGCTGGCGCCGGGTGGGAACTGCGATCGTGCGTTGGCCCGGCCCGGTTCTCGCGGCCACCTGCGTGGTCGCGTTCATCGGTCTACTGGCGTTGCCCAGCTATCGGACCACCTACGACCTGCGCAAGTTCATGCCGGCCAGCATGCCCTCCAATGTCGGCGATGCGGCAGCGGGGCGCCACTTTCAGCAGGCACGACTGAACCCCGAAGTGTTGTTGATCGAATCCGACCACGACATGCGCACCCCGGTGGACATGCTGGTGCTGGACAAGGTGGCCAAAGGCGTGTTCCACAGCCCCGGAATCGCGCAGGTTAAAGCGATTACCCGGCCGCTGGGAACGTCGATGAAGCACACTTCCATTCCATTCATCATCAGCATGCAGGGCGTCACCAATGCGGAGAACATGCAGTTCATGAAAGACCGATTGGACGACATGGTGGTGCAGGAACAAGCGATGACCTTATCCATTGAGACCATGAACCACATGTATGAACTGATGGGCCAAGTCATCGATAACACCGTCGATATGGACCACCTGACCCACGACATGTCGAACATCACCGGCGAGCTGCGGGACAAACTCGCGAACTTCGAAGACTTCTTCCGTCCGATTCGCAGCTACTTCAACTGGGAACGACATTGTTTCGATATTCCGCTGTGCTGGTCGATACGATCGATATTCGACATGTTCGACAGCGTGGACCAGCTGAGTGAAAAGCTGGAATATCTGGTCAAAGACATGGATATACTGATCACTCTGCTACCGCAGATGCGCGCGCAGATCCCCCCCATGATTTCCACGATGACGATTATGCGCGACATGCTGGTCGTGTGGCACGGGACCCTGCAGACGTTTTACAAACAGTCCGAGATCAACAGCAAAGACCCCGGCGCGATGGGCCGTGTCTTCGACGCGGCGCAAATCGATGATTCTTTCTATCTGCCGCAATCGGCGTTCGAGAATCCCGATTTCAAACGGGGCCTGAAGATGTTCTTGTCCCCGGACGGGAAGGCAGCCCGCTTCATCATCGCTCTCGATGGTGACCCCGCGACGCCCGCCGGCATTGCTCGCGTCGAACAGATCAAGCAGGCGGCGACTGAAGCGATAAAGGGAACACCGCTGCAGGGCGCACTGGTCGCGCTGGGGGGCACCGCCGCGACGTTCAAAGACATTCAGGATGCGGCCGTCTACGATCTGCTGATCGTCGGCGTGGCGGCAATCAGCCTCATCATCATCATCATGATGATCGTCACCCGCAGCGTGATCGCCGCCGCGGTCATCGTCGGGACAGTGCTGGTGTCCCTGGGTTCCTCGTTCGGCCTGTCCGTGCTCGTCTGGCAGGACATTCTCGGGGTCGACCTGTACTGGCTGGTGCTCGCGATGTCCGTGATCCTGATGCTGGCCGTGGGGTCGGACTACAACCTATTGCTGATCTCGCGGCTGAAAGAGGAGATCGGCGCCGGATTGAACACCGGGATCATCCGCGCGATGGCCGGCACCGGCGGGGTGGTGACGGCCGCCGGCATGGTGTTCGCCGTCACGATGTCGCTGTTCGTGTTCAGCGATTTGCGGATCATCGGGCAGATCGGCACCACCATCGGCTTGGGCTTGCTGTTCGACACCCTGATCGTGCGCTCTTTCATGACGCCGTCCATCGCCGCGTTGCTCGGCCGCTGGTTCTGGTGGCCACAACGGGTGCGCCCACGTCCGGCCAGTCAAATGCTTCGGCCCCACGGGCCCCGGCGGCTGGTACGAGCGTTGTTGCAGACGCCCGCCTCAGGCGGCGCGGCGATGAAGCGCTGACCGGATTCCCAGCTCCTCGACGAACCGCACCCCGATCTGGACGACTCGGCCGGAGCCGAGCGTCGGCACGCTGTCAGCGGCGCCTGCCGTCCGCTTGGCTTCCGACCGCGGGGCGCCCAGAGCCGCCGCGGCGGCGACGAGGGCCAGTAACAGCACGATGACGTCGGGCCACAGCGCGGAGCGCTGCTGCGCAATACCGCCGAGGATTCCCCCCAGCACGGTGGACTCGACCGCCACCAGCGTCGAGCAGAACCCGATCAGCGTCCCTCGGTGCTCGCCGGAGGCCATCAAGCTGATCCACGAGATCACCGCGACGAAGACTGCCTGGGCGGCGATCGTCGCCAAGAAGAACACGGTGCCGTAGGCCCACAAATGGGCCCACTGGCCGCAAGATTCGGCAACCATGCACAACAGGGCACCCGTCGCGCTCAGCAGAGCACTGCCCAGCAACATGCCACGCACGCCGAACATGCGGTACACCTTGCGCCACAGGGTCGAGCCCACCACCAGGCCGACGCTGGACAGGATCACCAGCACGTGCAGACTGCCGTTCTGGTGTGCGACACGCAAGGTGTAGAAGGTGGTGCCGAAGGCGACCGGAGCGAACAACAGGGCAGTGATGACACACCGGGTGAACCACGGCTGCG
>JALHRH010000143.1:0-12817 GCA_022841565.1 Mycobacterium sp.
GTCGAACGACCTGCCCCACGTCCACATCCTCAGGCGCCTCGCCCCGGTGCGCCTCGGCCGGGCGCACCCAGGCCGGGTGCTTCGCCCGGCAACATGCCTCCGCGTCCCGGTGGCGCGTCCGGTGGTGGCCCGCGTCCGCCCCGTACCGGCGCACCGCGGCCAGGTGGCGCCCGTCCCGGTGGACCCGGTGGCGGTCGTGACGGCGGTGGCGGTAACTACCGCGGCGGCGGTGGCGGCAGCGTCGGAGCAGCACCTGGAGCCGGCGGTGGCTACCGCGGTCGTCCCGGCGGCGGTGGTCCCGGTGGCGGCGGTGGTCCCGGTGGTGGCGGCGGCCGTCCCGGACAGCGCGGTGGTGCTGCCGGTGCGTTCGGCCGTCCCGGCGGTGCGCCGCGGCGTGGCCGCAAGTCCAAGCGGGCCAAACGCGCCGAGTACGAGAACATGCAGGCGCCGGTCGTCGGTGGCGTGCGGTTGCCGCACGGCAACGGCGAGACCATCCGGTTGGCCCGCGGCGCATCGCTGAGCGACTTCGCCGACAAGATCAACGCCAATCCGGCCGCGCTGGTGCAAGCGCTGTTTAACCTCGGCGAAATGGTGACGGCCACCCAGTCCGTCGGCGACGAAACCCTCGAGCTGCTCGGCAGTGAGATGAACTACAACGTTCAGGTCGTCAGCCCCGAAGACGAAGACCGCGAGCTGCTGGAGTCTTTTGATCTCTCCTACGGAGAAGACTCAGGAGACGAAGGCGACTTGCAGACGCGTCCGCCGGTCGTCACCGTGATGGGTCACGTCGACCACGGCAAGACCCGTCTGTTGGACACCATTCGTAATGCCAGCGTCCGCGAGGGCGAGGCCGGCGGCATCACCCAGCACATCGGCGCCTACCAGGTCGGTGTCAACTTCGAGGGCAACGAGCGGTTGATCACCTTCATCGACACCCCGGGTCACGAGGCGTTCACCGCCATGCGTGCCCGCGGCGCGAAGGCCACCGACATCGCCATCCTGGTGGTGGCGGCCGACGATGGCGTGATGCCGCAGACGGTGGAGGCCATCAACCACGCGCAGGCCGCCGATGTGCCGATCGTGGTGGCGGTCAACAAGATCGACAAGGAGGGCGCTGACCCGGCCAAGATCCGCGGCCAGCTCACCGAATACGGTTTGGTGGCAGAGGATTTCGGCGGCGACACGATGTTCGTCGACATCTCCGCCAAGCAGGGCACCAACATCGAGGCGCTGGAAGAAGCGGTGCTGCTGACCGCCGACGCTGCCCTTGACCTGCGGGCCAACCCCGACATGGAGGCCCAAGGTGTGGCCATCGAGGCGCACCTGGACCGCGGTCGTGGGCCGGTGGCCACCGTGTTGATTCAGCGCGGCACCCTACGGGTCGGCGATTCGATCGTCGCCGGCGACGCCTATGGGCGTGTCCGCCGCATGGTGGACGAACACGGCGAGGACGTCCACGAGGCGTTGCCGTCGCGTCCGGTGCAGGTCATCGGCTTCACGTCGGTGCCCGGTGCCGGTGACAATTTGTTGGTCGTCGACGAGGACCGCATCGCGCGACAGATCGCCGACCGGCGCAGCGCCCGCAAGCGCAACGCGCTGGCGGCACGCAGCCGCAAGCGGATCAGCCTGGAGGATTTGGACTCGGCGCTGAAGGAAACCAGCCAGCTGAACCTGATCCTTAAGGGCGACAACGCCGGTACCGTCGAGGCGCTGGAAGAGGCGCTGATGGGTATCGAGGTGGACGACGAGGTGGCGCTGCGCGTCATCGACCGCGGTGTCGGTGGCATCACCGAGACCAACGTCAACCTGGCGTCGGCGTCGGATGCGATCATCATCGGCTTCAACGTGCGTGCCGAAGGCAAGGCGACGGAACTGGCCAACCGCGAAGGCGTGGAGATCCGCTACTACTCGGTCATCTACCAGGCGATCGACGAGATCGAGAAGGCCCTGCGCGGCATGCTCAAGCCGATCTACGAGGAGAACCAGCTGGGGCGTGCCGAGATCCGCGCGATTTTCCGGTCCTCGAAGGTGGGCATCATCGCCGGCTGCATGATCACCTCCGGGGTGGTGCGTCGCAACGCCAAGGCCCGGCTGTTGCGGGACAACATCGTGGTGACCGAGAACCTCTCGATCCACTCGCTGCGGCGGGAGAAGGACGACGTCACCGAGGTCCGCGAGGGCTTCGAGTGCGGTCTGACGCTGGGTTACTCGGACATCAGGGAAGGCGACATCATCGAGTCCTTCGAGCTGGTCCAGAAGGAACGTTCCTGATGAGCCCGGTGAGCTGGCATGGCTGATCCCGCCCGGGCACGCCGGCTGGCCAAACGGATCAGCACCATCGTCGCTTCGGCGATCGAGTACGAGATCAAGGATCCGGGGCTGGCCGGGGTGACCATCGTCGACACCAAGGTCACCCACGACCTGCACGACGCGACGGTCTATTACACGGTGATGGGACGCACGCTGGACGACGAACCCGACTATCCCGGCGCCGCAGCGGCGCTGGACCGGGCCAAGGGTGTGCTGCGTACCAAGGTGGGAGCGGGCACCGGCGTGCGCTTCACCCCAACCTTGACCTTCACCCGCGACACGACATCGGACACGGTCAGCCGGATGGAAGAGTTGCTGGCCCGTGCCCGTGCGGCGGACGCTGATCTGGCGCGAGTGCGGGTGGGCGCCAAACCGGCGGGGGAGGCCGACCCGTACCGTGAGAGCGGGTCGGCGGCCGAACCGCCGGCCGCCGGGGGACTTGGCAATCCTTGTTTACAAGGCATCGAAGCTGAGGACACCGATGACAATAATCAATCGCAAGATCGATCCAAAGACTGAGCTAAGCGGCATGCCGCTCCTTGACGGGGCGCGCGTCGACGCGGTGGGCGCCGTCGAGTTGTTGTCTGCCGCGGAGTCGGTCGCGGTGGTCTGTCACGTCCATCCCGATGCCGACACCATCGGCGCCGGACTGGCCTTGGGTGCCGTGCTCGACCGGAGCGACAAGCACGTCCAGGTCAGCTTCGCCGCGCCCGCGGAACTGCCGGAGTCGCTGTGTTCGCTGCCGGGCTGCCACCTGCTGGTGGGGCCCGACGAGGTGCGCCGCGACATCGATTTGGTGGTCACCGTTGACGTGCCCAGCATCCAGCGGCTCGGTGCGTTGCGCGAGTTGGCCGGTCCCAACCAGCAACTTCTGGTCATTGACCACCATGCATCCAATGGGTTGTTCGGCACCGCGAACTTCGTCGACACGTCCGCGGATTCGACGACGATGATGATCGCCGAGATCCTCGACGTGTGGGGCAAACCGATTGACCGGGACGTGGCGCACTGCATCTACGCCGGGTTGACCACCGACACCGGGTCGTTCCGCTGGGCCAGTGCGCGTGCCCTCCGGCTGGCTGCCCGGCTGGTGGACATTGGGGTCAACAACGCCGCCGTCAGCCGGGCGCTGATGGACAGCCATCCCTATGCCTGGTTGCCGATGCTGTCCCGAGTGCTGGGAACCGCTCAATTGCTCCCCGAGGCCGTTGGCGGGAAAGGACTGGTCTACGCGGTGGTCGATCACCACGAGTGGGTCAGCTCGCGCTCGGAGGAAGTCGAGAGCGTCGTCGACATCGTGCGAACCACGCAACAGGCCGAAGTGGCAGCGGTGTTCAAGGAAGTCGAACCGCAGCGGTGGTCGGTGTCGATGCGGGCCAAGTCGATCGACCTGGCCACGGTGGCGATGGGGTTCGGCGGCGGTGGTCACCGGCTGGCGGCCGGCTACTCCATCACCGGCTCCATCGACGATGCGGTGGCGGCGCTGCGCGCGGCGCTCAACTAGCGGCCTTGCAACAGAGCGGGCCGGGTCCCGGCCGACCGGTCGCCGATGGTCGGCAGATCGCGGCGCTGGCCCTGCCGGCCCTGGGTGTGTTGGCCGCAGAGCCGCTCTACCTGCTCTTCGACACCGCTGTAGTCGGGCGGCTCGGTGCGGTGGCGCTGGCCGGCCTGGCCATCGGCGGGCTGGTGCTCGGCCTGGTCAGCACGCAGATGACATTTCTGTCCTACGGCACCACGGCCCGGGCGGCCCGCTGTTTCGGCGCCGGGGACCGCGCCGCCGCGGTCCGCGAGGGAGTCCAGGCGACGTGGCTGGGCTTGGGCCTGGGCGTCGCGATCGTCGTCGTGGTGCAGGCCACGGCGGTGCCCGTGGTGTCGGTAATAGCATCCGGCGGAGAAATCGCGTCGGCCGCGCTGCCCTGGTTGCGGATTGCCATCGTGGGCGCTCCCGCGATCCTCGTGTCGCTCGCCGGAAACGGCTGGCTGCGCGGCGTCCAGGACACCGTGCGGCCGCTGCGCTATGTGGTTGCGGGGTTTGCCGTTTCGGCGCTGCTGTGCCCGATGCTGGTGTACGGCTGGTTGGGCCTGCCGCGGCTGGGCTTGGCCGGATCGGCGCTGGCGAACCTGGTCGGTCAGTGGCTGGCGGCGCTGTTGTTCGGCGGCGCGCTGCTGGCCGAGCGGGTTCCGCTACGGCTCGACCGGGCCGCGTTGCATGCCCAATTGGTGATGGGGCGTGATCTCATCCTGCGCAGCATGGCCTTTCAGGTCTGTTACGTCTCGGCCGCCGCGGTGGCCGCGCGGTTCGGGGCCGCCGCGCTGGCCGCCCACCAAATTGTGTTGCAGCTGTGGACGTTTCTCGCGTTGGTTCTCGATTCGCTGGCCATTGCCGCGCAGTCGCTGGTGGGGGCGGCGCTGGGGGCGGGTGACACCGCGCATGCCAAGTGGGTCGCGTGGCGGGTGACCTGGTTCTCGTTGTTGGCGGCTGGTCTGTTGGCGGTCGTATTCGGGGTGGGCTCTCCGGTGTTGCCGGGTCTATTCACCGACGACCGGTCCGTCCTCGCTGCGGTGGCCGTCCCATGGTGGTTCATGGTGGCCCAATTGCCGATTGCGGGAATAGTTTTCGCGCTGGACGGCGTGCTGCTGGGGGCCGGTGACGCCGCGTTCATGCGCACCGCTACGGTCGCCAGCGCATTGCTGGGATTTCTGCCGTTGATCTGGTTATCGCTGATTTTCGGATGGGGTCTGACGGGCATCTGGTCCGGACTGAGCACCTTCATGGCGTTGCGGTTGGCCTTCGGCGGCTGGCGGGCGCTGTCCGGCCGGTGGGCGGTCACCGGGACGGTCTGATTCGCCGAGATTGCCCCGGTGGCTGTGGTTCACCCGTCAGGCACAGCCGTGACGGCAATCTCGGCGCAATCCCCCGGGGCTACACTGCGCCGGTGAGGACGACGCAACGCACCGGGCGCCGCCCGTGGGGTGACTACGCACTGTTCGTCGTGCTGGTGGGTCCCAATGCGGCGCTGCTGTTGCTGTTCATCTACCGCCCCTTGGCCGACGATATCCGGCTGTCGTTTTTCGACTGGAACATTTCCGACCCGGCGGCCGAATTCATCGGGCTGTCCAACTATGCGGAGTGGTTCACCCGTTCCGACACGGCCCGGATCGTGCTCAATACCACGGTGTTCACCGTCGCCGCGGTGGCTGGTTCGATGGTGTTGGGGTTGGCGCTGGCCATGCTGCTCGATCAGCCGCTGCGCGGCCGAAACTTCGTCCGCTCCACGGTGTTTGCCCCCTTTGTGATCTCCGGCGCGGCGGTGGGGCTGGCTGCACAGTTCGTCTTCGACCCGCATTTCGGGCTGATACAGGATCTGCTGCGCCGCTTCGGCCTCGGGGTGCCCGATTTCTACCAGGACGCGCACTGGGCGATGTTCATGATCACCGTCACCTACATCTGGAAGAACCTCGGCTACACCTTCGTCATCTACCTGGCGGCGTTGCAAGGGGTGCGGCGAGACCTGTTGGAAGCGGCCCAAATCGACGGCGCCGGCCGGTGGACCACATTCCGCCTGGTGACCTTGCCCCAGCTGCGTCCCACCACATTCTTTCTGTCGATCACCGTGCTAATCAGCTCGCTGCAGGTTTTCGACGTCATCAACGTGATGACCCGTGGCGGTCCGGCGGGCACCGGCACCACCACCATGGTGTATCAGGTGTATCTGGAGACCTTCCGCAACTTTCGCGCCGGCTACGGCGCCGCCGTCGCCACGATCATGTTCCTGGTGCTGCTGGTCATCACCTACTACCAGGTGCGTGCGATGGATCGCGAGCAGCGCCAATGACTTCCGACCGCGTGCGCCCGGTTGGCCTACTGGGATACGCCGCGATGCTGGCGGTGATCGCGCTTATCGCCGGGCCGCTGACGTTCGTGTTCTTCACCTCGTTCAAAGATCAGCCCGACGTCTATTCACAGCCGACCACCTGGTGGCCGCCGCACTGGCATCCGCAGAATTACCGGACTGCCACGCACCAGATACCGTTCTGGACGTTTGTGCGCAACTCGGTGATCATCACCTCGGCACTGGCGGTGGTGAAGTTCGTGCTGGGCGTGCTCAGCGCGTTCGGTCTGGTGTTCGTGCGGTTCCCGGGCCGCACTTTGGTGTTCCTATACATCATCGCCGCGCTGATGGTGCCCAACCAGATCACCGTGATCTCCAACTATGCGTTGATTTCCCAACTCGGACTAAGGAACACTTTCGGCGGGATCATCCTGCCGCTGGCCGGTGTCGCGTTCGGAACCTTCCTGATGCGCAACCACTTTCTGTCCTTGCCCGCTGAGATCATCGAAGCCGCGCGGATGGATGGCGCCCGGTGGTGGCAACTGCTGCTGCAGGTCGTGCTGCCGATGTCGGGACCCACCATTGTGGCGTTCGGCATCATCACCGTCGTCAACGAATGGAACGAATACCTGTGGCCGTTCCTGATGTCCGACGACGAGTCGGTGGCACCCTTGCCGGTGGGTCTGACCTTCCTGCAGCAGGCCGAAGGCGTCACCAACTGGGGCCCGGTGATGGCGGTGACGTTGTTGGCGATGCTACCGATCCTGCTCATCTTCGTTGTGTTGCAGCGGCAGATGATCAAGGGCCTTACCTCAGGCGCGGTGAAGGGATAGCGGTGGACCGCAGGCAGTTCCTGGCGTTTGCGGCCGCCGGCATGACGGCCGGTTGCGCGGGCATGGGCGGCACCGGCCCGGTCAAATCTGGCAACGGCCCGATTGCGTTCTGGTCCAACCACCCTGGTCTGTCTACTCCGGTGGAGCGGGAGCTGATCAGCCGTTTCCAGGGTGAGTTTCCCGGACTGCAGGTCAAGTTGATCAACGCCGGCAAGGATTACGACGAGGTCGCGCAGAAGTTCAACGCCGCGCTCATCGGCGCCGACGTGCCCGATGTCGTTGTGCTGGATGACATCTGGTGGTTTCACTTCGCGCTCAGCGGTGTTCTGACCCCGCTCGACGACCTGTTCCGGCAAGTGGGAGTGGACACCGGGGACTATGTGGACTCGTTGTTGGCCGACTATGAGTTTGGTGGGCGCCACTACGCGGTGCCGTATGCGCGGTCGACCCCGCTGTTCTATTGCAACAAGGCCATGTGGGAACGGGCCGGGCTGCCGGACCGCGGACCGACGTCCTGGCAGGAGTTCGACGAGTGGGGCCCGCGGCTGCAGCGCGTTGTCGGAACTGGAAACTTGGCACACGGCTGGTCGAATTCCGAAGCGATTTCCTGGACCTTCGAAGGCCCGAACTGGGCGTTCGGCGGCGCGTACTCCGACCAGTGGGCCATGAAGTTCACCGACCCGGCGACCATCGCGGCGGGAACGTTCCTGCGCGAATCGATACACGGCAAGCGGTATGCGGCGATCGCCAACAACATCGCCAACGAGTTCGCCACGGGCATCCTCGCCTCAACAGTGGCATCGACCGGCGCGCTCGTCGGCGTCACCGCCGCGGCTCGATTCGATTTCGGTGTCGCGCCGCTGCCCACCGGCCCAGGCGGAGCGCCCGCCTGCCCGACCGGCGGCGCCGGCCTGGCGATTCCGACGAAGCTGTCGCATGAGCGGAAACTCAACGCGCTCAAGTTCATCGCATACATCACCAGTGCACGCAGCACCTCCTATTTCAGTCAGCACACCGGTTACCTGGCGGTGCGAAAATCGGCGGTCAACGATCCGAGTCAACAGCAGTACCTGACCGACAACCCGCGTGCCCGGGTGGCATTCGATCAACTGCCGCACACCCGTCCGCAGGACTACGCCCGCGTTTTCCTTCCCGGTGGTGATCGCGTCATCGCTGCCGGCCTGGAATCCATCGGCCTGCAGGGGGCAGACGTGGGCGCGACGTTCGGCAGCATCCAGCACCAGCTGCAGGTCATCTACGACCGGCAGATCAAACGCAAGCTCTCCGGCCCCCGGCACGGCTAACGCTCGGCTAGCGCACCTGCGAGCGTCCGCGCTGCAGCACCGCCTCGCGATTGGCCGCAATGTCGTCGCCGCTGGTGCGGAACTGCCGTGCCGCAGCGGCTTCCAACCACAGTCCGCCGCCGATCTGAGCGTCGTCGATCCGGTGGTAGGACGCCAGCAGTGCCCGCACCGCATCCTGGTTGTTGCCGACGATAGAGGCCGCGACACCGCGGGCGGCGGGCAGCAGTTGGTCGTGCGGTACCACCTCGGTGACCAGGCCGGCGCGCACCGCATCGGCGGCCGAAAGGTAGTCACCGGTCATGCTCATCCGTCTGGCTAGGCCGACGCCCACCTTCTGCGGCAGTCGCACGCTCAGGCCCCAGGTGGGCAGTAGACCGACCCGGGCGTGCGTGTCGGCGAAGCGAGCGCGCTCGGAAGCGATGAGGATGTCGCAGTACAACGCCAGCTCGAGCCCACCGGTGACCGCCGCGCCGTTGATGGCGCCGATCACCGGTTTGGTCAGGGCCGGCCACCGCGGTGAGATGTCGGGGAGAGCGGTCTGCCCGCCCAGCTCCTTGAGGTCCAGCCCGGCGCAGAACACCGGATCGGCTCCGGTGACGATGACGACGTCGACGCCGTCATCGGTCTCGGCGTGGGCCAGCGCACCGAAGAACTCCTCGCGCAGCGCTGTGGAGAGCGCGTTGCGGGACTGCGGACGGTTCAGGGTCAGGGTGCGCACCCGCTCGTCAGTGTCGATCAGCAGGATCTCGTCGGTCATGGCTCTTACCGTAGCCACGGCATGTCAGACCAGTAAACTGACGCTATGACCAGAAATATGACCGCTACCGAGGTAAAGGCAAAAATTCTTGCCTTGCTTGACGAAGTGGCCGAAGGCGAGGAAATCGAGATCACCAAACACGGTCGTACCGTGGCCCGCTTGATAGGAGCGACTGGGTCGCACCCCCTCAAGGGTCGGTTGGCGGGCGCGGCCCTTTCAGCGGTCGAGGAAGACGAACTCTTCACTACCGGGGCGTCCTGGAACGTCTCATGACCACGGTCTTGCTTGACTCGCACGTGGTCCATTGGTGGTCGGCCGAGCCGCAGCGACTCAGCAACGCGGCAAGCACGGCCGTCGAACAGGCCGACGAGCTCGCCGTTGCTGCAATCACCTGGTTCGAACTCGCGTGGCTTGCCCAACACGAACGCATCCTCCTGACGATTCCCATGCGAACCTGGCTGCAGCGCCTGGCCGTGCACGTCCGCACCGTTGGTATAACTTCATCGGTCGCTGCCACCGCGGTGTGTCTTCCGTCATCGTTTCCGGGTGATCCAGCTGACCGGTTGATCTACGCCACCGCTATCGAACATGGCTGGCGCCTGGTGACCAAGGATCGTCGGCTACGGAGTCATCGGCACCCGCGACCGGTCACCATCTGGTAGTGGCCCTTATCGTGGAGACCATGTGCCGCAACATCACCGAACTACGCGGGCTGGAACCCCCCGCCACCGCCCAGGAGATCGCGGCCGCCGCGCGTCAGTATGTGCGCAAGGTCAGCGGGATCACGCATCCGTCGGCCGCCAACGCCGACGCGTTCGAAGCCGCGGTCGCTGAAGTCACCGCCACGACCGCCCGACTGCTCGATGCGCTGCCGGCACGGCGACAGCCGCCCCGGACTGTCCCACCGCTGCGCCGGCCCAGGCAACAAGATCGAGTCGTGGCCCGGCTCGCGAAATCGCAGTGACGACAGCGCTCAAGGAGTGGAGCGCCGCCGTGCGGGCGCTGCTCGACGGGCGCCAGACCATCCTGCTGCGCAAGGGTGGCATCGGCGAGAAGCGCTTCGAGGTGGCGGCCAGGGAGTTCCTGTTGTTCCCGACGGTCGCGCACAGCCACGCGCAGCGCGTCCGCCCCGAGCATCAGGACTTGCTGGCGGCCGCGGCCGGCGACAGCACCGACGAGCAGGTGACGGTGCGGGCTGGGGCGAAAGTCGTTGCCGCAGTTGCGGTGAATCGGCCCGAGCGGTTACCGGAAATCGACGATCTGCATATCTGGACCGCCGAGTCGGTACGCGCCGACCGGCTGGACTTCCGGCCCAAACATCAGCTCGCCGTGCTGGTGGTTTCGGCGATACCGCTCGCCGACCCGGTGCGGCTAACCCGTACACCCGACTACGCGGGCTGCACCAGCTGGGTGCAGCTGCCCGTGACATCGAGCCTGGCCGCGCCGGTGCACGACCCGGCCGAGCTAGCCGCCATCGCCGCCCGGGTCCGCGCCGCCGTCGGCTGAGCTGGAGGTGGGAAGCAGCAGCCGGGACTCGCCGAATTGCACCGAATGCGTCGCAGGCTTGACCTGACGTCCGGTCAACAACGGTTCTCCGGTGCCGAGGTTGCGCGCATAGCGCGGGGACCAACTTCCGGCGATCAGAACCCGGATACGCGATCCGGCCGCGAACCGGTGCGCGATCGGATCGAGTTTGACGGTGACACTGCGCGATCCGTCCCCCAGCCGGCGGTACCCGTCGCTGACATTTCGGGACCGGCCCTTTCCGTCCACCTCGCTGATCCGGACGAACAGGTCGACGTTGGGGTTGTCGGAGCTGTGCGCCAGTTCCAGGACGGGATTGCCGAACACCAAAAGATCCTGGGTGAGGGAGGCTCCGGTGAAACTAAGCACGTCGTCGCGTTGAGCAAGGTGGGTGTCCTCCCGGTAGCCTCCCTTCGCCGACAGCAGTGGACCGCCGGTTGTGGGGGTCGGGTCGGCGGGGTCGTAGCGGAAGTTTGCTGGCCGTGTCTTGGTCTCCGGCGGGGTGTCGCCCAGGTAACCGTAGGGCTGCAGATAGAGCGATCGTTCGGTGGTGGCCGGCGGCCAATCCGGCAGGTGACGCCACCCCGCGCCGGTGACGAAGACGTGTACTGGGCTCGGGCGGCGTAGTTGCGGCGCACCACCCAGGTGGAAGTCCAGCCAATCCAGCGTTTCGCGGATTGAGATGGGTAGGCCCTTGGTGACCATCTGCGTGTGGGTCCAGGGCCCCACCGTCAGTGCGACGTTCAGCCCCCGCTCGGAAAGGTGTCGGTACTGCTGCATGGTCTGGCCCACGAAGATGTCCTGCCAGCCGCCGAGCAGCAAGACCGGAACGTCGACCCGGTCCAACGCCTCGGGAAAGCGCATTCGGTCCCAGAACGGGTCGGCGGGGTCGAGGTGTTCCACCCACGATTCGAACCAGGGTGCGCCCGCACCGAGCAGGTCACGCGCGGCCGGCCCGAACGGGACCGCGCCGATGGCCCGCGCCACCCTCCGTGGTGCCCGAAGATAACGAACGCCGGCTCGCAGCCGCCCGGGTTCCTCCTGGCGACTCACCATATTGCTCCAGCCGAGGAAGTCGTTGACCGAGAACGTTCCGGTGCCCCACGTCGATTCCCTGAAGTCGTGCGGCCCCACCGTGATCACGGCAGCGGCCAGCTCCGGCGGCGGATCGTTGAGCAGCGCCCACTGAGTGAAACCCAGATAGGACAGCCCGACGGTGGCAAACCGGCCGGTGAACCACGGCTGCTCACGCAGCCATTGCACCGTGTCGGCGCCGTCGGCCGCTTCGTTGACCATCGGCTCGAACTCGCCGCCCGACCCGAAGGTGCCCCGCACGCTCTGCAGCACGACGTGGTATCCGCGGGCGGCATACAGCTTGGCGAAGGCCAGCGAGAACGGCATCTTGCGGCCATAAGGTCCCCGGGCCAGCAAGGTGCCGGCCGGCTTGGACGTCTGCGGCGCGTAGTGGTCGGCTATCAGGTGGACGCCGTCGCGCATCGGGATTGTGACCCGCTGGACCGTGTAACGGCTGCTGGGTCGCGGCAGCCCGAAAGCTGCGCCAATCGCGCCCAACGCGGTCCTGCTACCGATACCGCTGGTCAGCGTCCGCAGCTTGGGTTGCGCGCGGCGAATGGATGTAATGCTCACGCACTCAGGGTAGGCAGGATCAGAACTTGTAGAACGGAGCGAGGTCGTTGGCCCGCTGCAGGTTGGTGGAAGGGCAGTCGACGTCAGGCTCGGAGTAGACGGTCGAGTAGAACAGCGACTGCTGGATCACGCCGTAGCTGGTCTTGAACGTAACCATGCAGGAGATGTACCAGAAACTGTTGTGATAGGTCGGCTTCACGGTCCAGTACTGAGCGGCGCGGTGGCCCTGGATCGTGGTCTCGATGGCGTCGGCGGGCAACGTCTGGGCGTAGGTCCGCCACACGACGGGCTCCACCGCGAGTTGGTAATTTCCCGCGTCGAATTGGCAACGCAAGCCTTCCAGCGGTTCAGGCGGCGTGAAAGCCAGTCCGAGCCGCTGCACCGCGTCGAACGGAATGTCGGTGCAGGGATCGAACGGGCTCGGGTCGGTGATCCCCACGATCGGGCTCTTCATGGTGGTTTCCATCGGCTGGGCCGTGGACCGCAACTCGACCGGCCCGCGCGCCGTCGGTAGCGGGGGAGCCCATTGCAAGCCCATGACTACCGCTGTGACCAGCGCACTCAGCGCTACAGCCAGACGCACTTTGGCGATCATGACACCCCCTGCTC
>JALHRH010000143.1:12827-13157 GCA_022841565.1 Mycobacterium sp.
CAGGCGTTCCCACTGTTGGTGTGGTGAATTTGTTGGTATCCAGCAGGAAGCCAGGTAGTGGCCCGAATCGCACAGCCGCCGCCCCCGGTCTACGACCGCAGAATTTCGTCTCCGCTTCGCCGAATCGATAGTGTGGACAGTCGTGACAGCACATGAGCCGGCGGGACAGCCGACGCTGTGGGCTGTCTCGGACCTGCACACCGGTCACCTCGGCAACAGGCCCGTCGCCGAGTCGCTGCGTCCGTCGTCACCGGATGACTGGCTGATCGTGTGCGGCGACGTCGCCGAGCGTACCGACGAGATCCGCTGGGCGCTGGACCTGCTGCGGCG
>JALHRH010000144.1 GCA_022841565.1 Mycobacterium sp.
ACCAGCGGAGCCACCGGTGGTGCCGGGGGTTCCGGCGGCGGGGCCGGGGCGCTGTACGGGACCGGTGGCGCAGGCGGGGCCGGCGGCACCGGCCATCTGCAGGGCGGGCCGGGTGGCAGCGGCGGCAACGCTGGAATCTTGCTCGGCTCGGGTGGGGTCGGCGGGCCCGGCGGGGCCAGCGGTACCAGCGGTGGGTCTGGCGGTGCCGGTGGTACCGGGGCAATGCTCTTTGGGATCGGCGGCGAGGGTGGTATCGGCGGTTCTGGCGGGTTTGCTGCCGTCGGCGAGGGCGGCACCGGCGGCGCCGGCGGGAAGGCCGGCCTAATCGGAAAGGGCGGCAGCGGCGGGTCGGGCGGCATCGCCGCGTTGGGTTCTGGCGGCGACGGCGGCAACGGCGGTAATGCCCGGTTGTTCGGCGACGGTGGCGACGGTGGCGATGCCGGTTTCGGCGCGGTCATCGGCGGCAACGGCGGCGTCGGTGGCATCGCCGGGACGGTGCTTGGCCTGCCCGGCACTAGCGGTTGGCCGGCTCTGTAAGTACGAAAGCGCCTGAGCGCTGGCCAGCCACGCTGTCCATCGGTGCCCTCAAGCCACATCCTTCACCAGCCAACATGCCGAGAGTGCAACCAGTGCGGCGGCGCCGGTGCACACTCGGCGAGCGGTCGGGAATTACCCCGCTAGCCGGGCCAAGGGTTCTCCTTACGGCAACTTGAAATTGTGCAAGATGCCGGAAAGAGCGGTGCCCAGGTTAGCGATTCCGGAGACGGTATCGCCGTGATTCCACAGTCCCGACTCCAGGCTGCCCGAGTTGAAAATGCCCGAAAGATAGGTGCCGGCGTTTCGGAAGCCCGACAGGCCCGCGCCGCCTTCATTAAAGAAACCCGAGGAACTTCCGATGCCGGAGTTGAAGAAGCCCGAGGAAGGAGCACTTGAGGCGTTGAAGAATCCCGGGCTTTGGTGAAAGTCGAGGCCAATTCTGATCGGGCCCAGGGTGCCGGTGCCGGGATAATCGATGACCTCGTTGATCACGTAATCGAACGCGGTGGGCGACAGGAGCGTGCTTTGATCGATGGTCCACCCGCCGAAAAAGCCGTCGTCGACGGGTTCGTCCCCGACAAAGATAACGTAGTGAATTGGCGAGATCGTGAAGGATGCCTGTGTGATCTCGCCGATGGTGCCGGTTATTGGAACGGCGATATTACTATGTATGTCGTAGCGGTAGGGGATTTCAGGAATTGTGATCTGGTAGGAAATCCTCAGCAATCCTTCGTGGTCGCCCCGCCACAATAATCCGTTATTGTAATTGCCGGTGTTGAAGGCGCCTGTGTTGACGCTGCCGCCGTTCGCGACGCCGGTGTTGTAGTTTCCGCCGTTGAAATACCCGGTGTTGTAGTCGCCCGAGTTCAGCGCGCCCGTGTTGTGACTGCCCGGGTTGAAGCTTCCCGTGTTGCCCTGGCCCGCGTTGTACAGACCGCTGTTGGCGTTGCCCGCGTTAGCGAGTCCGGTATTGACGGCGCCGGCGTTGAAGAATCCGGTGTTGGTGCTGCCGGTGTTGCCGATGCCGGTGTTGTAGTCCCCGGAGTTGCCGATGCCGAAGTTGCCGGTGCCGGAGTTGCCAATGCCGACGTTTCCGTTGCCGGAGTTGAACAGGCCGATGTTGGCGGCGCCGGAGTTAAAGGTGCCGAAACCGATCTGGCGGTCACCGGTCAGGCCGATGCCGATGTTGTTGGTGCCGGTGTTGCCGAAGCCGATGTTGCCGTCGCCGACGTTGCCCAGACCGAGGTTGTGGCTGCCGGTGTTGCCGAGACCGATGTTGCCAAGGCCTGCCCTGAGCAACGGACCCGCGTTGCCGAACCCCAAGTTTCCGTCGCCGATATTGCCGCTACCGACATTGAAGTTGCCGATGTTTCCGCTGCCCAGGTTGACGCTGCCGATGTTGCCGCTGCCCGGATTCAAGCTGCCGATGTTGCCGCTGCCGAGGTTCAGGTCACCGATATTGGCGCTACCCAGGTTTAGCGCGCCGAGGTTGAGCAGGCCGCCATTGAACGTCGTGCCGTTGACGCCATCGCGGAGTAATCCCGCCAGGTTGGCGCCGACATTGCCCATGCCCGACAACTCGGCTGGCGTGGAGAAATCCAGCAGGCTCTCGTTGGCCCAACCCGATACGCCAGTACCCAGATTCTCCAGACCCGATTGCATTGCTCCCAGATTTCTGATGCCCGAATTGCCGAGGCTCCCGGGTGAAATGTTCTGGAATCCCGAATTATTGGCACCACTGTTGAAGAAGCCGGATGAACTACCGGCACCGTTGTTGAAGAAGCCCGAGGAAGCGCCGGAGGTGTTGAAAAATCCTGGTGCCGCGGGAATGTCAATGAGGGGTATACGGATGGGGCCGAGGCCAGCGGTTCCGGTGATATCAATCACGGTCGAGCCATCCGGGTTGCCGATGTTGAGGACCACCGCGGGATTGCCGATGTCGAATGCGATCTGGGAAAACTTGAAGGGCCCGATGAAGCCAAAGACCGCTCCGTCGAGGGTCTCGAAATAGACGGGATCCACGCCGAAAGCTTGGATGTTCGCGGGGTTGGCCGACGCCGTCACAGGAATGTTGATCGGGATCTTGATATCGAAGAATCCGGGTATTTCGGGAATGGTGATGGTGTAGTTCGCGCCGATCAAGCCTTGAGAATCGGCTCGCCAGAGCATGCCGTTGTTCATGTTGCCGGCATTAAAGGCGCCGGTGTTGATGTTGCCGGCGTTAGCCAGACCGGTGTTGTAGTTGCCGGTGTTGGCGATGCCGGTGTTGTAGCTGCCGGGGTTGGCGGCGCCGGTGTTGGTGTGGCCGGTGTTGTAGGCGCCGGTGTTGTAGGCACCTGCGTTGGCGAGGCCGGTGTTCAGGGTGCCGGTGTTGAGCAGGCCGGTGTTGGCAATGCCGGCGTTGGCGACGCCGCTGTTGTGGGTGCCGGAGTTGCCGATGCCGAAGTTGCCGGTACCGGAATTGCCGATGCCGATGTTGTTGGTGCCGGAGTTGAACAAACCGAGGTTGCCGGTGCCGGAGTTGAGGGCGCCGAAGCCGATTTGTTGGTCGCCGGTCAGGCCGATGCCGACGTTGTTGGTGCCGGTGTTGCCGAAGCCGATGTTGCCATCGCCGAAGTTGCCCAGTCCGATGTTGTGGCTGCCGGTGTTGGCCACGCCGATGTTGCCCAGGCCGGCGCTGAGCAGCGGGCCGGTGTTGGCGAAGCCGATGTTGGAGCCGCCGATGTTGCCGCTGCCCAGGTTGAGGCTGCCGAGATTGCCGCTGCCGAAATTGAGGCTGCCGATGTTGCCGCTGCCCAGGTTGGCGTCGCCGGTGTTGCCCAAGCCGAGGTTCAGCTGGCCAAGATCGCCAAGTCCGATGTTAAAGACGGTTCCGTCGGTGCCATTGTGTAGCAGGCCGGCCAGGTTGGTGCCGACGTTTGCCAACCCGGAAAGATTGGCTGGTACGCCGAAGTCGGTGGAAGCGGTGTTCAACACACCCGAGACGGCATTGCCCAGGTTGGCGAATCCCGAGTTGCCCATGCTGCCGGTAGCGGCATTGTGCCAGCCAGAATTGTTGGCACCGAAGTTTACGAAGCCCGACGAACTACCGGTGCCTTGATTGAAGAAACCAGAGGACGGGCCGGTGGTCGAGTTCCCAAACCCCGGAGTTGCCGGGATGTCGATCAGGGGGATGCTGATGGGTCCCGCACCGCTGGTGATTGCGATCCCGATGGCGGTATTCGGTCCACCGATAAGGCCGGTCACGATTGGCAGGCGGCCGAAGACGTCGCTGGGCAGAATAATGGGGCCGAGTTTGATGCCGAAGAACTGCAGCACGTCGATTAAGAAGGGGGGAAGGGTGAAGGTCTGGAGATCGACGCCGCCGAGGTCGATGTCGATGGGGATGTTGACGGGGACGGTGACGGCCATATTCAGCAGCGGTATCTCAGGGATATAGATCCCGGCGTGCAGTCCGATCAGACCCTGGTAGTCCTGACTCCAGAAAAGGCCGTTGGAGTAACTGCCGGAGATGAAAGCGCCGGTGTCCACATTGCCTGAGTTCGCCAAGCCGGTGTTGTAGTTGCCCGAGTTGAACGAACCGGTGTTGTAGTCGCCGGCGTTGGCAATTCCGGTGTTTGTGTTGCCCGTGTTGGAGATCCCGGTGTTGTGGTTACCTGCATTGGCCAGGCCGGTGTTGACGTCGCCAGAGTTGAAGAGGCCGGTGTTGAGGACGCCGGTATTGCCGATTCCGGTGTTGGCGTTGCCCGAGTTGCCGATTCCGAAGTTGCCGTTGCCGGAGTTGAACAGACCGATATTGTTGGTGCCGGAGTTGAACAGTCCGATGTTGCCGGTACCGGAATTAAAGGCGCCGAAGCCGATCTGCTGCTCGCCCGTAAGGCCGAGGCCGATGTTGCCCGTACCGCTATTGCCGAAGCCGAAGTTCCCGGTCCCGCTGTTGCCGAAGCCGAGGTTGTCGTCACCGGCGTTTCCGAACCCGACATTCGAACTGCCGAGGTTGGCAAGCCCAAGGTTGTGGCTGCCGAGGTTGCCGAGGCCGATGTTGTTGCCGCCCGAGTTGCCAACACCGACGTTGGACGAGCCGAGGTTGGCGCCACCGATGTTGATGTCGCCGATGTTTGCGCCGCCGACGTTGATGCTGCCGATGTTTCCGGTGCCGAAGTTGAGGCTGCCGAGATTGGCGTTGCCGAAATTCGAATCACCCACATTTGCAAACCCCGCGTTCAAGTGCCAGGGGTCATGGAGCAAGCCCGACAGGTGGCTACCCAAGTTTGCAACACCCGAGACATCGGCTGGGGTCGAAAGATTCAATCCGCTGGTATTGAGGAATCCGGAGACGGTGTTGCCCATGTTGGACACGCCCGAGGCGAGTTCGCCTACGTTTCTGTAACCTGAAAGTCCGGAATTGCCCGAGGCGACGTTGAAGAACCCGGATAGATCGGCGCCGGCGTTGCCGAAGCCCGATGTGCTGCCCGTGCCCGTGTTGAAGAAGCCCGACGACGGGCCGGTCGTCGAGTTGCCGAAGCCCGGTGCGGCAGGAGAGTCGAAGAAAGGGATGCTGATCGGGCCGATGGCGCCGCGTCCACTGATGTCGATGACGGTGTTCGGTCCACCGATGGTGCCGGCAAAGCCGGGAAGGTCGATTCCGAGCGTCGGAATTCTGATGGGGCCGACGCTCAATGCGCGTGTTTCCCCGGTGCCGAGGATATCGATGTTGGCGGTGTACTGAGGAAGAACGAACGTCGGAATGAAGATTGTGTCGAGCAGGAACTCGACCGGGATGTTGATCGGTATTTTTATGTCGAGATTCACCGGGATCCCGGTGTTAGGAATCAGTAGCCCGAAATCGATTCCATACCAGCCCTGGTGATCGCCACGCAAGAGGAACCCGGTGGAGTAACTGCCGCTGTTTAATGCGCCGGTATCGAAGCTGCCGGTATTCGCCACGCCGGTGTTGTAGTTACCGATGTTGAAGCTGCCGGTGTTGTAGTTACCGGGATTGAAGTCGAGTGTGTTGAAGTTGCCCGCGTTGAAGCTGCCGCTGTTGTAGTTGCCGCTGTTGGCAATGCCAGTGTTGGCGATGCCGGCGTTGAAGAACCCGGTGTTGGTGCCGCCGGTATTGCCGAAGCCGGTGTTGTAGCTACCGGAGTTGCCGATGCCGAAGTTGCCGGTGCCGGAGTTGAACAGGCCGATGTTGTTGGTGCCGGAGTTGAACAGGCCGATGTTGCCGGTACCGGAATTGAGGGCGCCGATGCCGACTTGTTGGTCGCCGGTCAGGCCGACGCCGATGTTGTTGGTGCCGGTGTTGCCGAACCCGATATTGGCGTCGCCGGAGTTGCTCAGGCCGAGGTTGTGGTTGCCGGTGTTGGCCAGGCCAATGTTGCCCAGGCCGGCGGTGAGGTGCGGACCGGTGTTGGCGAAGCCGATGTTGGAGCTGCCGATGTTGGCGCTGCCGAGGTTGAGGCTGCCGATGTTGGCGCTGCCCACGTTGAGGCTGCCCAGGTTGGCGCTGCCGAAGTTGATGCTGCCGATGTTGGCGCTGCCGAGGTTGAGGCTGCCGATGTTCGCGCTGCCTAGGTTGAGGCCGCCGAGGTTTGCCGGTCCTGCGTTGATCACGGTGCCGTTGGTGCCGTCGCGCAGCAGGCCCGCGAGGTCGGTGCCGACGTTCTGCAGACCAGATAGGTTGGCTGGCGCGGAGATTCCGAGCGGACTCGCATTGGCCCAGCCTGAGATGCTGTTGCCCAGGTTCGATATCCCGGACTGCAGGGCGCCGATATTCGCCAGGCCTGAGTTGCCGAAGTCGATATTGCGGTAGCCAGAGTTGTTAGCGCCGATGTTGAAAAAGCCCGAAGAGGTGCCCGTGCCGCTGTTGAAGAAGCCGGAGGACGGCAACGTGGACGAGTTTCCGAAGCCAGGCTGCTCACCAAAACCGAAAATCGTCCAATCAACCGGGCCGATGCTGGCGAATCCAGTGACGTCTATCGACGTGTTCGGCCCACCGATTAAGCCATGCGGAGGCTGCACCCCTGGCGAATAGCCGACCACGATCTGGGGAACATCGAGTGCGTTGATTACGCCGGTGAAGGCCGGCACCGGACCGATGCCAACGGTAAAGCCGAACGGGATGTTGGAAATGACCATCCCGCTGTAGATGGCATCGGTGACCGTGGACGTGATGGGAATGTTGATCGGAATGGTCCCGACAATGTGGAAGGGGATTTCGGGAATATGAATCGTATAGTCGAACCCGTTCAGGCCTTCCGAATTACCCCGCCATAGGAGTCCGTTGCTGGTGTTGCCGGTGTTGAAGGCGCCGGTGTTGATGTTGCCGGCATTGGCGGTGCCGGTGTTGTAGTCGCCAGTGTTGGCCAGGCCGGTGTTGTAGTCGCCGATGTTGGCGATGCCGGTGTTGGTGTGGCCGGTGTTGTAGGCACCAGTGTTGTACGCGCCGGGGTTGGCCAGGCCGGTGTTGAGAGTGCCGGCATTGAGCAGACCGGTATTCGTGACCCCGGTGTTGGCGAGACCGGTGTTGTTGGTGCCGGAGTTGAACAGGCCGAAGTTGCCGGCGCCGGAGTTGCCGATGCCGATGTTGTTGGTGCCGGAGTTGAACAGGCCGATGTTGCCGGTGCCGGAATTGAGGGCGCCGAAGCCAATTTGGTGGTCGCCGGTAAGGCCGATGCCGATGTTGTTGGTGCCGGTATTGCCCAGGCCGATGTTGCCGTCACCGAAGTTGCCCAGGCCCACATTGTGGCCGCCGGTATTGGCCAGGCCGACGTTGCTCATTCCGGCGCTGAGCAACGGACCGGTGTTGGCGAAGCCGACGTTGGAGTTGCCGATGTTGGCGCTGCCGAGGTTGAAGTCACCGATGTTCGCGCTGCCCAGGTTGAGTTTGCCCAGGTTGGCATTGCCGAGATTGAGGTCGCCGATGTTGCCGAAGCCGACGTTGAACTGGCCCAGATCGGCGAGGCCCGCGTTGAAAAGGGTGCCGGTGGGACCGTGCAGGACACCGGCGAGGTGGGTGCCGATGCTGGCCACTCCCGCGAGGCCGGCCGGTTCGGCAAAGCCGGTGGTGCCGGTGTTGTAGAAGCCGGACACCGAATTGCCAAAGTTGGCGACGCCCGATTGCAGCGCGCCCATATTTTGTAGGCCCGAGTTGCCCAACGCCGCAGTCGAGGCGCTTGCGTTTTGCCAGCCGGAGTTGCCCGCACCGAAGTTTCCGAACCCCGAGGAACTGCCGGGGCCGCTGTTGAAGAACCCCGAGGACGGACCGGTGCTCGTATTCCCAAAACCTGGGCCACCCGGAATGCTCAGGATCGGGATCGTCCGACCTTCCAGGGCGCCGGCGAAATTCATTGCGATGGCACTCGTCGGTCCGCCGATGTTGATCGTCACCACGGGAAGGGTGATGGTAGATGTGGGGATGTTGATGGGGCCTAAATAGAAAAACCCGTTCAGGAAGGATGTCCGGGAGTAGTAGTAACCCGGGACAGTGACTGCATTGCCGCCGAATTGTTCCACGTCGTTGACCGGAATGGCGTAGTTCACATTGACCGGCACCGTCGGAATTGAGATTGCCAGGTCTATGTTAATTTGACCGTGGCTGTCGTCCGTCATGAAAAAGCCGTTATTAAAGTTACCAGAGTTGAAGCCTCCGGTGTTGACATCGCCCGTATTGAACCAGCCGGTGTTGTAGCTGCCGGTGTTGAAGTCGCCGCTGTTATGGCCGCCGGTGTTGAAGCTGCCCGTGTTGACATTTCCTGCGTTGAAGAACCCGGTGTTGTAGGAGCCCGCGTTCGCAAGACCGGAATTCACTACTCCAGCGTTGAGCAGACCTGTGTTGTAATTTCCCGCGTTGATGATGCCGACGTTTCCGGTTCCCGGATTGCCGAGACCCCAGTTCCCAGTGCCGGCGTTGCCGATGCCGACGTTTCCGCTGCCGGAGTTGAACAGGCCCACGTTGTTCGTGCCGGAATTGAACAAACCGATATTTCCGCTACCGGTGTTGAGCGCACCGAAGCCGATTTGGTGCTCGCCGGTCAGTCCGATACCGATGTTGCCCGTGCCGGTGTTGCCTACGCCGACGTTGCCGCTTCCGCTGTTGGCCATGCCGACGTTGTTGGTCCCCGCGTTGCCGAATCCGGCATTCTGGTCGCCCAAATTGGCCGGGCCGAAGTTGTGGCTGCCCAGATTGCCTGCGGCGACATTGTTGCTGCCGAGGTTACCCGAGCCGATATTTGCGCTGCCGAGATTGCCGCTACCTAAGTTGTAGTCGCCGATGTTGGCAAAACCCAGGTTGCGCAAGGCGCCGGGAAGGGGTGTCTGCGCGTCGGGCGCCAGCGGACCGAGCAGGCCCTGCAGTCCGGAGGGGAACGGCGTCAACGCCGCAGACGCTGCCGATGCCCCGGCGTGGTAGTCGAACATCGCGGCCACGTCTTGGGCCCACATCTGCTCGTAATGAGCTTCGGTCGCGGCGATCGCAGGCGTGTTCTGGCCCAAGAGATTCGAGCGCACCAGTGATGCGATGCTGGCGCGGTTGGCTGCGATCAGCGCCGGGTGAATGGTCGCGGCTTGCGCCGCCTCGAATGCGGCGGCTGCCAGCTGGGCCTGGGCGGCCGCTTGCTCGGCCTGTTTAGCAGCCGCACCTAACCAGCCGACGTACGGCGCAGCCGCGTCGGTCATTGCCCACGAGGCGGGGCCCTGCCAGGGCGACTCGGCCAACCCCAGGGTCACCGCCGAGAACGACGCTGCGGCAGAACCCAGTTGTTCGGCCAAGCCCTCCCAGGCCTGTGCCGCTCGCAGTATCGCCCCCGCGCCTGCGCCCAGATACAGTCGCGCCGAGTTGATCTCCGGCGGCAGCATCGAAAAACTCATCACACCGTCCTCACTGAATCCGAGGCCGTGACCATGGGGTTGGACCAGGAATCCTGGTGAGCACTGATGCCGCCGCAGAGCGGGTGGTCTTCGGTCTACGTTGTCCGTGAAACCCGCTGCAGAGGGTCTTATCAGCGCGTTTCCGCTTGTACCGCAACGCTATGCAGCCGCGTATATCGGCGTCTAGCAGAAGGTTGCGAACAAACCATTGCGGCAGGCGCAAGCGGAGGACGCCAAGTTATCTTGCGTCATTCGCAAGATAACTTAAAGAATGTTCTACTGGACGCCTTGAATCACCGTGGATACCGTCGGCGCCAACGCACTCATAACGAAGGTCACCTGATGCGAAAACAACGCCGGCTTCGTGCTGGAGAGCTAGGCTCGCTGCCCGACCTGCTCGACGCCAGCCTTCGCCAACCGGATACCATTGCGGCCAATCCCCATGTGGCGCAGACACTTTCGAACGTTATCGCACCCGGGCCGGTGTGGTGATTCTCGTGGAACTTTACCAACTGCGCTATTTCCAGACCGTCGCCGAGGTTGGTACATTGCGCGACGCCGCGGAGAAGCTGGCGGTGTCGCAGTCGGCGGTCAGCCGGGCAATTGCCTTGCTGGAACATGAGATTGGCGTCGAATTCTTCACTCGGCGCGGTCGCGCCAACGAGCTGAACAAGTTTGGGCTGGCCTTCTTGCGCGCGAGCCTGGCCGCTCAGCGCAACCTGGAGACGGCGGTGGCCAAGGTGCGCCAACTCGCCGGCGTCGACGCCGGCACGGTGACCCTGGGGTTTCTGAATTCACTCGGCGCAGCCACGGTGCCCCGGCTGATCCGCCGCCATCACGACCGCCATCCCGGGGCCAGGTTCGAGCTACGCCAACGAGCGGGGCCGGCGTTGGTCAGCGAACTTGCCAACGGCGTCATCGACGTGTGTATCAGCTATCCCATGCCATTCGACGAGTCGCCGGGAGTGAAATGGCATCCGTTGTTCACCCAGCGGCTCTACGCGGTCGTCGATCGAGAGCATCCGCTGGCACGCCGGGAAGTGATCGGTTTTCAGGAACTCGCCGACCAACCGTTTGTGGCGCTCGACCGGGACCACACGCTGCGCAGGATCTTCGACGACGCGTGTGAGCGTCACGGCGTCACGCCGAGGATTGCGTTCGAAGGCACCGATATCACGACGCTGCGCGGTTTGATCGGGGCGCGGTTAGGCGTCGGCGTGCTACCCAAGTCGGCGATCCCATCGCCCGACATCGTCGAGATCAACGTCGACGACCAGCAATTGGTTCGGCCGATCGCAGTCGGATGGATGACCAACAGATATCTGCCGCCCTCCGCCGCGTCGTTTCGTGATACGGCGATCGGCGCGTGCGGACTGCCCGATTGAGGCTTCGGGTCTGATCAGTTGAGCGGTACGCAACAGTATGATCGCAAGCTTGTGCTAGACGCCGATATCGCCACTGCCTAGCGTCGTCGTTGCACCCGAAATCTATTCATCGACTGGAGGTCGGTCGGTGTCCTTTGTCAGCGTGAATTACGACGTAATGGCCGCCGCGGCTCTGGATGTGGCCGGAATCGGTTCGACCGTCAGCCGAGCTTATGCGGTGGTGGCGGGGCCGACCATCGCGTTGACCGCTGCGGGTACTGATGAGGTGTCCGCGGCGATTGCGGCGTTCTTCGGGGGTCACGGGCGCGAGTTCCAGGCAGTGAGCAGGCAGGCGGCGCAGCTTCATGACCAGTTCGTTGCGGCGTTGAGCGCGGGTGCAGGTGCCTACGGCAGTGCTGAGTCGGCGAATGTCAACCCGCTGCGAGACCTGCTGGACGTGGTGAACACGCCGACGCAGGCGTTCTTTGGGCGTCCGCTGATTGGTGATGGTGCCGATGGGGCGCCGGGGACGGGGGCCAATGGTGCAGCAGGCGGATTGCTGTTCGGCAACGGCGGCAACGGTGGGTCCGGCGCAACCGGTCAAAATGGCGGAGCAGGCGGAGCAGCGGGGCTGCTCGGCAACGGTGGTGGGGGAGGAGTAGGCGGTAGCGGCGCGGCCGGCGGCAATGGCGGAACCGGCGGCGGATTCTGGGGCAACGGGGGCTCCGGCGGGTTTGGCGGGACAGGTGGTGTAGGCGGCCAGGGTGGGTCCGCCGGACTGCTCGGTTCTGGTGGCGTCGGCGGTAACGGGGGCACGGGTGGGGCGGCCGGAAGCGGTGGTAACGGTGGGTTGCTCGTCGGCAACGGCGGAAGCGGGGGCGCGGGCGGCGCCGGTTCTATTGACCCGCAGGGCTATCCCATCGCCGGTGGAGTCAGTGGCAACGGCGGGTCGGCGACGGGATTGTTCGGCAGTGGCGGGGCCGGCGGGGCCGGTGCGCTCGGAATGGCCGGTGGACAGGGCGGCGGCGGCGGCCTGCTGTGGGGAGACGGCGGGGCCGGCGGAGCCGGCGGGCCCGGCGCCGTTGGTGGTCATGGCGGTACTGGCGGGGGGTTGATCGGCAATGGCGGCGACGGGGGCCGCGGCGGGGCGGCAATGGCGGGCCTACATGGCGGCAGCGCCGGGCGCGGTGGTGACGGTGGCGATGGTGGGGGCCTGATCGGATCGGGGGGAACCGGCGGCGCGGGCGGCACCGGCCTCACCGGTGCAGCCGCCATCAACCCCGTGGCCGTGCCCAACCCCGCGGTCGCGCAGGCTGGCCAGAGTTACACCGGCAGTTATCCTCCCAGCCCAGGCGGTAACGGTGACCCGGGAGCGCCAGGGCTCAACGACGGGCAAAGCGGCGGCGCCGGCGGCCAGGGCGGCGATGTGACCGCCACGGAGTACGAGTCTCCCGGTGTCCACGGCGGCAACGGAGGAAACGGCGGTGACGGGGCTGACGGCGGCGGCAACGGCGGTACTGGCGGGGCCGGCGGTCTCGGGAGCACCAAAGGCGTCGGCTCATATGGCAACGGCGGCAACGGCGGCAACGGTGGCAACGGCGCCGGACCCGGCGGTGCGGGTGGAACAGGCGGCGTCGGCGGCTCAGCCGTCGGCTCGCAGGGGGCCGCATACGCCGGGGTCGGCGGCAATGGTGGCAACGGCGCCCCAAGCGGCATGATCGCGGGCATCGGCGGGGCCGGCGGCGCGGGCGGCAACGGAGGCAACGCCGGCCTGCTGATCGGAAACGGGGGCGCCGGCGGCGTCGGCGGAAACGGAGGTGTCGGCGGTACCGGCGCCCCCGGCGGAGCCGGTGGAGCCGGTGGAGCCGGCGGCACGGCCACCGGAGACTGGTCCACGCATGGTTACCCGCAGGGCGATCAAACCGTCTCTGGGGGGCAGGGAGGTAGCGGTGGCGACTCGCTTTCCAGCGGAGCTACCGGGGGAATCGGCGGCGTAGGGGGCAACGGCGGAAATGGCGGTCGGCTCTTCGGTATCGGTGGTGATGGAGGTGCCGCCGGGAACGGCGGGCCAGGTGGTACCGGCGGGGTTGGGGGAGCGGGCGGAGTCGGTGGCCAAGGTGGTATTGCCCTCGGTGACGGCTTTGACGCCGTGGGCGGTGACGGCGGTGGCGGCGGCAACGGCGGTGATGGCGGGACCGGCGGTGACGGCGGCGCGGCCGGGAGCACCGGCGGCTCTGCCGGCTCCGGCGGATTGATCGGGCTTGCCGGCAGCGCTGGCGCCAGCGGTGTCGGCGG
>JALHRH010000145.1 GCA_022841565.1 Mycobacterium sp.
ATACCGCATGAAAGACGCCCAACACCGAAAGGAGAACCCCCAGCCAGCCTAAGAATCACCGCACGGGGTGGGTACATTTATCTGGCCACCAGCGGATACTTCTACTTGGCCATTGACAACTAATTACGCATACGTGGCCCGCAACGTCGGCAACGTGTCGCGAACGCCTGTGCACGTTTGACGTTCCGTGGTTTTCGCGGCAAACGCGCGCCTGCCGGTCGGGCATTCACGCTCAACCGGCTGGAGCTTCCGACATGGTCTGGGTTCAAGCAGAGCGAACGGCTGGACATCGCTTTCTTTCACGGTGGCTATTGCCGGATTCACGATCGCCGCAGCGAAGGTCCGCCGACTCTCGCTACCTTGGCGAGGCTCATCCGTAGCTGCTGATCATCGGTTGGGTCTGCTGCACCGATAGGTGACAGTTTCGGTTACGCGGCCTGAGGGGCCGGTGTGGTCATGATTGCTTCGAATTCGACCGGGGTCAATCGTCCAAGACCCAACTGCCGGCGTCGCCGATGGTAGGTGCCTTCGATCCAGGTCACGATAGCGATACCAACTGCTCACGGGTCTCCCGCCGGCGACGATCCAAGACGTTGTGCTGCAGCAGCCCAAAGAAACTCTCCATAGCCGCGTTATCACCGGCCGCCCCGACACGGCCCATGGACCCAACCATGTCGTAGCGGCCCACTGCCGAGAGGAACTTGCGGCGGCGGAATCGGGCGGATTCAATCGGCCTTGGCTACCGCGGTCGCTGTGGACCACGCAGCCGGCGACGTCACCGCGTCGAGCGACCGCATTGGCCAACGCCGTGGTGGCGAGCCCGGATTTCATCCAGGCGTCGATGCTGTAGCCGACGATGCGGTTGGAGAACACGTCCTTGATGGCACAGACGTAGAGCTTGCCTTCGCCGGTGCGGTGCTCGGTAATGTCGGCCAAACAATAGATTTGGTGTATCGGCGGTGAATTCCCGGCCGACTAGATCGGCATGCACCGGCGGACCGGGCTTGCCGTTCTTGCCGCGCTTCTTGCCGAACACACTCCACCAGCGGTTGGTCGAACAGATCCGCCACGCGGTGCGCTCTGCCATTGGCTGCCCGGAGTCGGCGGCCTCGGTGACCAGGATCGGTAGCCGAATTCCGGATCGTCGCGGTGGGCGTCGAACAGGGCGTTGGCGCGGAAGACCTCGGCGAGTTCGGCATCGGTCACGGGATTGGCCAGCCAGCGGTAGTAGGGTTGGCGGGCGAGCTTGAGGACCCGGCACGTCACCGCAACGGCGATTCCGTCAGCGGCAAGCTCTTTCACGAGCGGGTAAAGCTTTTTCCCGTCAGATTCGACTGGGACAAGTAGGCAGCCGCCCGACGCAGAACCTCGTTTTCCTGCTCTAGCAGCCGGTTTCGGCGACGCAACTCGCGCAACTCCGCCGACTCTCCGGTCGATTTCCCCGGTGTGGCCCCGTCGTCGACATCGGCCTGACGCATCCACTTCCTCGGCGTCATCGGGTGCACCCCGAAATCGGTGGCGATCTGCTCGATCGTCACACCGTCGTCTCGGTTGCGAGCGACCCGGACAACGTCGTCGCGGAACTCCTGGGCTAGGGCCTTGCCATGGTGACATCCTGTCGGCCCGCCCACCCTGGGCGAGCGATGTGCAGCCCAACGGACAGTCGGTTCACGGCGGCCCCGACGTCGTGATGGTCCGAAACCTTCTATTCGTGTCCACGGCTTCTTATTCGGTGCCGCACGGCGCTTAGGGTCGTCGCCGCCGAAACACATTGTGTATCCAGCAATTACGTCGTCTTCCGCAGCCTCTGCAGCGACAGTTAATATCTCGTGGAGCGTCCCTGCGGTTGATGCGACGATCTCCCCATAGCGGTGCGGACCATATCCGCGATCCCCATACCCCCACAGAAAGCTCGCCGCGAAAACAGCAGTGAGATCGCCTGTTGGGCTAGATCGAAAACCTCCCCGCGGGAGACAGTATTGCGGCTAGCAAGAATGTCTGGGATAAGACCGTCCCAAGCAGCCGGATCATAGGTGACGCGATGACCGCGCACACCTTCGGCGCCGAGCCTGATGCGCTGGCGCTGGCGCTGGACATTCTGCCCTAGTGTCGCGATCTGCTCGTCGGAGGGTGCGTACTCGGCTGCTTCCTGACTTGCTTGGTGATCATGCTCGTAAACCACTGGCGAAAGCCCTCCTCTTCGCGCCTTCCATGCTCAAGCCTTCAACGACGAATGCCAATCAGACTGGCCTCCCCACCAACCACCCATCCGAAAGCAACTCTAGCAACTGCCCGTCCGGATCCCGCACCATCGCCGCCCCGTCCGAAATCGTCCCCTCCACCACCGACCCCCCAAACTCCGGAACCCGATCCAACACCGAACGAAGATCCGATACCGAAAACGAAATATGCGTCAGCCCAACCTCATCCATCACCCGCCTCCACCCAACATGGACCTCGCGCCCCGAGTAGTCCAGCAACTCCAGCACCAACCCGTCCCGCACCAGATACGTCGCGTGCAGCCCCACCGGCCTCGAAAGCTGCAACAACGCAGCCGTCCCCTCTTCCGGCGCGTCCAACTCCCACCAGAACTCAAATCCCAACAGCCCTTCGTAGAACCGCCGCGACGCCGCCCGATCCCTAACACACAACCCGACGTGATTGAAAACGACCGGCTGCGAATCCATTACAACCTCCCGTACCGGGTCAGCACCGATGCTCCCCCGCTCTCAACGACAACCGTCGCCCGTTCCAAACATCCGCCCACGCCGGCCTGGGTCACCCAGGACTGCACGCTCAAAACCATCCCCTCCTCCAGCACCGCATCCCGCCCCCGCCCCAACCCGATCACCGGCGGCTCGGCACCCAACCCCAACCCGTGGGCCAACAGAACCGAAGCCGAGCCAAAGCTCAACCGATCCCACGCCCGGTACAGGTCACCCCCACCAGCCCCCGGCCGGCACGCCGCCACCAACGCCTCTAGCCCCGATGCACACCGCCGGGCCAGCGCCGACGCCTTCACCGACGCGCCTCCCCCGACCATCCGGGTGCACGCCAGCCCCGCCTCATACCCCGCGTACAGCGCCCCCGGCGCCAACACCACCAACTCCCCCTCCCGCACCGGACGATCCGACGCCAGATACCGAAACGGCACCGACCCTCGCAAAGGTGTTGCGAAGCAGACACTTTCCGTCGGCGCGACCGGCGCCCCGAGCCGCGCCACCGCCTCGTAGTACACCCCCAGCAGCTGCCGCTCGGTCACCCCTGGCTGCAACGCCGACTCCATAGCGCTCAACGCCGCCTCCGAAACGGCCGCCGCCACTTCGACACACGTGATCTCCTCGGCCGTCTTCACCCGCCGAACGGCATCAAGCACCGGGCCGGCGTCCACCATCTCCCCCAGCCCGGCACCCCCGGCGAGCAGCGCAAACGACGGCGTCATCCCATCGGTCCCGATCCGCCGTGCGGCCTGCAGACCGGGCACCGCAGCCACCGAACCCATGAGATTCACCGGATTCCAACTCAATCCATATAAATCCTCACGCTCGATCTCCGGCGGCACCCCCTCGTCGCACGTCGACAACAGATGCACCCGCCCCGTCGATCGCACCACCACGGCGTACGGCCCGAACGGCAGCACTCCGGCGCGCCCAAGCTGCCGCGCCCCGGAAACGTAGTGCACGTTGCCCGCTCCGCCGAGCACCAGCGCATCCAGTTCGTGAGTTTCCATGCAGGAGAGCACCTTCAGGCGCCGCTCGCCGCGCAGCCAGGCGAAGTCAACCCGCGCGCCGTCCTCCAGGCTCATCATCCCGATGCGCACCCCGTGATCGCGTTGCATCGGACTCATGACGCACTCCCGAATGGCTCGTAATCGGAGCCACTCAGTTTGACCCAGCCCCGATCGGTCACCGCCACAATGTCTTCCGAACGGTACCCGGCCGCACCGTCTTCCCAGATCACCGGCTCGAACACCACCACCATCCCGGGCTTCATGACGAGCTTCTCGTCGAACTCCTCACCGAGATCGGTCCCGATCAGCGGCATCTCGGCACTACCGGTACCAACGCCGTGCGCCAGGTAGAAATGCTCGATCCACGGCCGCACCCCGCCATTGGCCTCGACCGCCACCTTGGCCAGTTCTGCCCCGGTGACCCCCGGCCGCAGCACCTCCAGGCAGGCGTCGACCACCGCCCGCCACCGACGAAACTGAGCGCGCTGCACAGCATTCGGCTCGGCACCCACAATCCACGTGCGGCCGTAATCCGAGGCATACCCCTCCCACATGATCCCCGCGTCCACCCAGATCACGTCGCCATACCGCAGGAACCGATCAGAGGTCACCGTCGGATACGCCAAGTCGCCATGCACTGTCCACGGCCCCAACGACCGAGACGGCGCCATCACCTGCCAGATCGGGTCGATCCCACCCGAGGAAGCCCCCAGCTCGAACACCCGCCGCAGGAAGACCGCGCTCAAATCGGTCTGCCGCGTCCCGGGGCGCAATGCCCGCAGCGCATCTTCCATCGCCAACTCGTTGAGCAACTGCGCCTGCCGGATGCACGCGACCTCGTCCACCGTCTTGACCGCCTTGACCGCCCCCAACACCCCCGAGGCGTCCACCCACGAAATCCCGTGCAGACCGCGCATCATCGCGTGCGAGAAGTGGTCGATCCCGACCTGTGCGCCGGCGGGAAAGTGGTATGCCAGCGCGGCCGCGAATTCGTCGATCCCATCGTCGAGATCGGGAAACAGCGGCGGGTGTAGATGGACCCCGATGGGGACCCCGTCGGCGAACGTTGTGTACAGATGCGGCATCGACTCGCCCCTGACGACGATGGCCACCGGCCGGAAAAGCGCGGCCCGGTCACCGTCCATTGCCGGCGTGGCCGCACCCGCGGCATAGGCGACAGAACTGGAACCGAGAAAAACCAGCCCGTCCAGGCCGCGCAACGACAGCTCAGACTGCAGTCGCGCAAAGCGCTCCCGGCGCATGCGGACGAGATCGGGCATCTCCGGGATCACCGCCCCGGCGATCGTCGATCCTGACGCCCAACCCTCGATGACGCCACCCACTTCTTGAATACCGGACAACAGGCGTAATAATGCAAAGATAGCCTAATAGTGCCCGCGCGTCGGGAGGCGTCAGGTGGCCGCTCCTGGCCCGGGTACCAGCCGGCTAACGAGGGATGAACAGTTCGATGCCCCCTGCGTGGGAAGGCTTTTCGATGGCTCGACCGACCGAACGCCCCGATGTCAGCGACGTCGTGACGGTCGATTTCGACCACCACTGCGACGAGTTCAACCTCAACGAGCTCGCCATCAACGCCGCGCTGAGACGGAAATGCCCGGTCGCCTGGAACACCAACTACGGCGGTTTCTGGTTCCTCACCAGCTACGACGCGGTGCGGCAAACCGCCAGAGACGGCGACACTTTCGCGCACAGGTACGAGCCTGGCGCCGCCGACGGCATCGACTACCAGGGCGAGATGGGCGTCCCGCGCCCCGCGGGCCAACCCGCCCTGGGCATCGGCGAAATCGACGGCCCCTACCATCAAGCGTTGAGACACGCCCTCGCCCCGTTCTTCTCTCCGGGTGCCGTCGAGAAACTCCGGCCCTTCATGGAAGATAAGGCGCACGAGTTCCTCAACCGGCACATCACCGAAGGACGCATGGACCTGGTGCTCGACTACGCCAGCCCGGTCCCGGCCATCCTCACCATGAAGCTGATGGGCCTGCCCTACGACAACTGGCACCTGTATGCCAACCTCTTCCACTCCGTCATGGCCGTCCCGCAGGACAGCCCCGAGTACGCGACCGCCACCGCCGCGATCCCGGAGATGATGCAGGGCGTGCTCGAATACGCGGCCCTGCGAAGAGGCGACCCGAAAGAAGACCTGACCAGCTTCCTGATCCAGTTCGAGTTCGAGAACGAAAGACTCACCGACGAACAACTGCTCAACATCCTGTGGAACCTGATCGCCGGCGGTGTCGACACCACCACGTCACACACCGCTCTAACCCTGCTGCACCTGGGCACCCACCCGGAACTCAGACAGCAGCTGATCCGACACCCCGAGCTCTACCGCACCGCCACCGAGGAATTCCTGCGCTACTTCTCGGTCAACCAGCAACTCAGCCGCACCGTCACCAGGGACGTGACGCTGAACGGCCAGCACCTGAAAGCCAACGACAAGCTCATCATCAGCTGGCTGGGCGCCAATCACGACGAGACCGAGTTTGACCGGCCGAGCGAGATCGTGCTGGATCGAAACCCCAACCGCCACTTAGCCTTCGGCCTGGGACCGCATCGCTGCATCGGCTCGCATTTGGCGAGACTCATGGCCGAGGTGATGGTCAAAGCGGTCCTGGACAGCATTCCCGACTACGTGGTCGACGAAGACGGCGTCGACTTCTACCTGGGCAACCCGAGCATGACCGGGCTAGCCAGCTTGCCGGTCACCTTCACACCACCGCGCGAGGCTTGTGACCGCGTTTGACCCGTAGCGCGCGGCTGATCTCCACAAGCCGCGCCACGCCGTCCTCGATTCCCGAGGCCAGCGCCTCGAGGTCGGGGGCGGCGTCGTAGTCGCCGGTGATACCGAAGACGAAATGGTCGGCGTAGCTGACCATCGCGATGCCGGTGCGCAGCTGCAGCGCGATCGGCGGGATCGGCAGAATCTCGAGCACCCGGCGGCCCAACAGCCGCTGTTCGGCGCGCGGACCAGGGACATTGGTCGCCAGGGCAACCACAGCCTTCTGCGGCAACCGGCTGAGTAAACGAACCGTCCACGCGGAGAACATGAATGGCACGGCTCTGGTCGCCGAGAGCATCGCGTTGCCGCCCTCGCGCTGCCCGCTGGCCTTCGCGTGCAGCAGCCGTTTATGCACCAGCTCCAGCTGCGTCACCGGATCTTCCTCGTCGACGGGCAGCAGTGGCAGCATGGCCGACACCTGGTTGTCGGTCATGTTGAAATGGTTCACCCCACGCATCGACACCGGCACCAGTGTGCGCAGCGACGCGCGTCCGGGCCTTTCGCCGCGGTCGAGCAGTATCTCCCGATAACTGTTGGTGATCGCGGCCAGCGCCACGTCGTTGATGGTGACGTCGAAGGCCCGGCCCACCTCGTGCAGATCGGCCAATCGGACCCGGGCCGCACGGTAGCGCCGCCGGGTGGTGACCGAACCGCTCAACGACGTCTCCGGCGCGGCGGTCAGCATGCTCGCCGTCAACTCGGCCGCACCCAGGGCGGCATGTTCGACGGCGTACGCCGCGCCGACGGCACCACGGGCGATTCCACTCACCCAGGTCATGGGATTGAGGCTCAGCTTCGGCAGACCGAGCCAATGGCGCTCGGGCTCCTTGGCGGCGCGGATCTCGGTGGCGAAGGACTCGCCACCGCCCTCGTCGCTGAACTTCGCCATCATCTGCGTCGTCGCAATCCCATCAGCGATGCAGTGATGCAGCTTGGTCAGCACCGCCCATCGGTCATCGCTCAAGCCTTCGATGACAAAGCAGTCCCACAGTGGCCGCTCGCGATCCAGGCGGCGCTCCATGACGTCGGCCACGATGTCGAACAGTTCGGCGTCGCCGCCGGGGTGTGGCACGGCGACCCGATGCAGGTGCCGCGAAATGTCGAAGTGCGGATCATCCACCCATTCCGGCGAACCAATGTCGAGCGGATGGGTTTTCAACACCTGTGTGCAGCGCGGGATGGACTGGACCCGCTCGGCGAAGGCTTCGACGAACTCCTCGTGGGTCGGCGGCGGACCTTCCACGATTGACACTCCGCCGATCGCCAGGCTCACATGCGGATCGGAGTCCTCGACTTCCAGGAATGCTGCATCGAGGGCGGACAGGTGCTCCATGGTCGTTACTATGCGCCCCGACGGATGCGCGGGTGAGAGTCAGAAGTCCTCACCTTTGGGGGCCGAACGAAGGATAGATTGATTCCGATGAGCGACATGACAGCGCGGTTCGCGGAAATCGTCGGCACGGACCAGCTGCTGACCGGCGACACGATACCCGAGGACTACTCGCACGACGAGGAGCTGACGCAGTCGCCGGTGAAGCCGGCATACGTCGCCAAGCCGGCCACCGCCGAGGAGGTCGCGCAACTGCTCAAGGCGGCTTCCGAGTACGGGGTGCCGGTGACGGCCCGCGGCTCCGGGTCCGGGTTGTCTGGTGCCGCACGTCCTTTGGCCGGCGGGCTGCTGATCTCCTTCGAGCGGATGAACAAGGTTCTCGAGGTCGATACCGCCAACCAGGTAGCCGTCGTCCAGCCCGGCATTACGCTGACCGAACTCGACGCCGCCACCGACGAATACGGCCTGCGCTACATGGTGTATCCGGGTGAGCTGTCGGCAAGCGTCGGCGGCAACGTCGGCACCAATGCGGGCGGGATGCGCGCGGTCAAGTACGGGGTCGCCCGCCACAACGTGCTCGGGTTGCAGGCGGTGTTGCCGACGGGCGAGATCATCCGCACCGGCGGCAAGATCGCCAAGATCTCGACGGGCTATGACCTGACGCAGCTGATCGTCGGCTCCGAAGGCACTCTGGCCCTGGCTACCGAGGTGATCGTCAAGCTGTATCCGCGGCTCGACCACAGCGCCACCGTGGTGGCGCCGTTCGCGGATTTCGATCAGGTGATGACGGCGGTGCCCGTCGTGCTGGCCGCGGGGCTGGCGCCCTACATCCTCGAGTACATCGACAACATGACGATGGCCGCGATCGTCCACACCCAGCACCTGGAGCTGGGCATACCGGACCGGGTCCGCGACTCGTGTGCGGCATATCTTGTTGTGGGACTTGAGAACCGGACGTCGGAGCGGTTGGATGAAGACGTCGAGCGCACCGGTGAGTTGCTGGCCGACTTGGGCGCCGTCGACGCCTACGTGCTCGAAGGCGCCGCGGCGCGCAAGCTGATTGAGGCGCGCGAGAAGGCGTTCTGGACCGCCAAGGCGATCGGGGCCGACGACATCATCGACACCGTGGTGCCGCGCTCGGCGATGCCGAAATTCCTCAGCACGGTGCGGGGTTTGGCTGCTGCCGCCGGCGGTGGAGTGGCCGGCTGCGGACACGCCGGCGACGGCAACGTACACCTGGCCATCCTGTTGAAGGATCCGGTGGCCCGCAGCCAGTTGATGACCGACATCTTCTCTCTTGCAATAGATTTAGGTGGTTCTATTTCCGGCGAGCACGGGTTGGGGCGGGCCAAGACGCCCTATTATTTGAAACTTGAAGACCCGGCCAAAGTGGCGCTGCTGCGGCGCATCAAGGAAAGCTTCGACCCGGCGGGCATTCTCAACCCGGGGGTCGTGTTCAGCGACGAGTGAGCGCGGATCAGCCGCCCACCAGCTCGATTTCACAACGGATCCCGGAGGCGCCCGACAGCCGGGCGTCGGCGGTGACTAGCTTGACAGCCAGCACCTCGGCCAGCGCGATGTAGGCAGCATCGTAGGGTGTCACGGTATGCCGCAGGTCCCATATGCGTTGCAGCACAGGCTGATGCGAGCAGCGACGCAGCGGTAAGGCCGCCAGATCCTCGACCGCTGGTGCGGCTCGTCGCGCGCTCATCAGTTTCGCGGCGACATGGCGCCGCCACACCGAAATCACTTCGAGGTCGATGAATTCGGGGGCAGCCAAAGCGTCGGGCGCCAGCCGTTCCCGACAACGCTCGCCGTCGGTTCCGCCATCGCCCAACGCTACAGCCAGCGTGCTCGCATCAACGACGATCACGCTCAGCCCGGATGTGTTCGACAGCGGCCCTGCTGGATACCCGACCACCTCGACGTGCGGCCACGCGGTCGAAGACTTCTTGCAACGTGGGTTGATTCGCCTCGGCGATCAGACGGCTTCGGAGATACTCCTGCAAGGACTGATGGGCGCGCGCCGCGCGTTCTCGGAGCACTCGGTGGGTGTCTTCGGGGACATCTTTGATCTGCACGCTCGGCATGGCGCCATTTTGGCGCTGGTGGCGCCAGAGTACAAGTCGGCACGCAGCGTTGCATTCACCTCCGTCACATACGTCCCTGGCGCGGGGGACGCTGGGTTTGCCCGCCTCGTAGCGACAACGAACGTCTAGCGTGAATGGTCATCCCGGAGCCACAGCCCCTGGGCCGCAGCAATGACCTCAACAACATTGTCGCTATGAGGCGGGCAAGGAGACACCCGACGAATCCAGTGTCTCCTGTGCCTCTTGCGACTAAGCAACGCTGAACGACACCACGCGACTACCGGCCCCCGGCGTACTGCAGCGCCGGTTCCGCGGAATCGACATGGCTGCCGCTGAGGATCGTCAGCATCTGCGGACGGATCTGATAGCGGACGCCGTTGGCCGGGTTGGTGACGTCGAATCCGTCGGCCACCTTGACGGCATTGTCGAGTTCGATGTGGGCGCCGTCGCTGATCCGTTCACCCCGGTAGTAATAGCTCTGCGGCCCGGCCTGACACACCACCGCGAGAGACTTCGCGGTACGCAATACCGCCGCCGCCGGATTGCCTGGGTCGCAGCGCGCCGTATGCCCCACGAAACCCAGGCCGTCGGCACCATCCACCGGACGGGACAGCGACGGCGTCGTCGACGTGGTACCCGGCATCGCCGACGGAGTGGGACCCGGCCGGCTCCCGAGGGCCAGCACCGCCGCGATCACCGCCGCGATCGCCAACATCAACGCCGCGAAAGCGCCGACCATCACCGGCAGCCGCCGGCCGCGAACCCGCGGAGCGGGCGACACAACGGGCGGCGGATAGGGGCTGTAGCCGGTGTCCTCGGGATTGGGGTAGTTCGTCGCGAACGGCCGGGTGCCCGACGGCGGGCTGATCACCGCGGCCGCGGCGCGAGCCAGTTCTCCGGCGGAAGCAAATCGGGCCGCCGGCTGTTTGGCCATGCCCATGGCGATCACCCCGTCGAAGGCCCGGTCGATCCCGCGACGCATGATGCTGGGCCTGGGCGGCGCGGCGAAGACGTGCGCGCTCATCACCTGCTGCGGTTCGGAGAATTCGAACGGCGGACTGCCCGTCAGGCATTCGTAGAGCACGCAGGCCAGCGAGTAGACATCGGTCGCCGGGCCCACCCCGTCACCGCTGAACCGTTCCGGCGCCATGTACACATACGAGCCGATCGGTAGTCCCGCGGCGGTCAAACTCGGATCGCCGCTGCCCCGGGCGATGCCGAAGTCGACGAGATAGGCGAAGCCATCGGCGGTGAGCAGCACGTTCTCCGGTTTGACGTCGCGGTGCACCAGCCCGTCGGCGTGGGCGGCGTCCAGCGCCGAGGCCACCTGCGCGATGATCGGCACCGCCTGCCCGGGATCCAGGGGCCCGCGCGCCGCCAACAGGTCTTTCAGGCTGCCGCCGTCGACCAGGCGCATGTCGATGAACAGCACTCCGCCGATCGCCCCGAAATCGTGGACCGGGATCACGTGCGGTTCCTGTAGTCGGGCCGCGATCTGGGACTCGCGCCGGAAGCGCTGTTGGTATTGCGGGTCCGCGGCCAGATCCGGACGCAACAGCTTCAACGCGACCATCCGGCCGCGAACCGTGTCGTAGGCCCGGTACACCTCGCCCATACCGCCCGTGCCCAGCAGGGATCGCAGCTCGTACGGTCCGAACCGGGTCCCCACCCGCGACCCACTACGCGGTGACGTCATACGACGATCCTTGTTCCCACGTCATCATCTCCGACCACCCACCACTGAGGTCGACGAATCAATCAACCTCACCTCGTAAGGTGACCGCATGCGGACAGTTCGAATCATCCACATTCTCCGACAAATCGCTTCGTTGGTGGTCACCGCGGTGACCGCGGCTTCAACCCTGAACGCATATCGGCCGCTGGCGCGCAGCGGCTACCTATCGCTGTTCTCGTGGTTTTTTGGTCTGGTTGTCACCGAGTTGCCGCTGCAGACCCTGGTGAGCCAGGTCGGCGGGCTGGCGTTGACGGCTCACCGCCTGACGCGGCCAGTGCGGTCGATTGCATACCTGGTGGCGGGTGTCTCGGCGTTGGGTTTGCTGAATTTCAGTCGTGCGGGCCGCCACGCCAATGTCTCGTTGACTGCGGCGTTGGACAGCGGCCTGGGAACAGATCGCCGCACCGACTCGGTCGGTCTGTGGCGCCGCCCAGTCGGCGATGGCACGGCCAAGTCCCCTGGACTGCTGCGAATGTTGCGGATCTACCGTGATTACGCCCACGACGGCGATATCAGCTACGGCGAATATGGCGGCGCGAACCGACTGGACATCTGGCGACGCCCGGATCTCGATCTCGCCGGAAAGGCACCGGTGCTCTTCCAGATCCCCGGCGGGGCCTGGACGACGGGAAACAAACGCGGACAAGCCCATCCGCTGATGAGCCACCTCGCGGAATTGGGTTGGATTTGCGTGGCCATCAACTACCGGCACAGCCCGCGCAACACGTGGCCCGATCACATCATCGACGTCAAGCGCGCCCTCGCGTGGGTGAAAACGCACATCGCCGAATACGGCGGCGATCCCGACTTCATCGCCATCACCGGCGGTTCGGCCGGTGGGCATCTGTCGTCGCTGGCGGCGCTAACGCCGAACGATCCGCAATTCCAGCCCGGATTCGAAGACGCCGATACCCGCGTACAGGCCGCTGTACCCTTCTATGGCGTCTATGACTTCACCCGTTTCGAGGACGCGATGCATCCGATGATGCCGGCGCTGCTCGTCAAGGCCGTAATCAAACAACGGCCGTCGACGAACCGGCAGCCATATGTAACCGCATCACCGATCAACCAGGTAAGCGCGGACGCTCCGCCATTTTTCGTGCTGCACGGCCGCAACGACTCACTGGTTCCCGTCGAGCAGGCGCGTAGCTTCGTCCAGCGGCTGCGGGAGTCGAGCAGCCAGCCCGTCGTGTACGCCGAATTGCCCTTTACCCAGCATGCCTTCGACATCTTTGGCTCGGCCCGCGCGGCACATGCGGCGGTTGCCGTTGAGCAGTTCCTGGCCCAGGTCTATGCGACCGTCTACGCGACAACGATGGACAAAGGCACGTCTCCCCACCAACATCGAGATGGCCATCCTGGACAACTCGCCGTTG
>JALHRH010000146.1 GCA_022841565.1 Mycobacterium sp.
GGCGGCGGCGGCGGCACGGGAGGCGACGGCGGCACCGGCGGTAACGGGGGTCATGGTGGGTTGGGCGCCGCAAGCGGTAAGGGAGGCGGTGCCGGCGACGGTGGCGGCGGTGGCGCCGCGGGTGCCGGTGGCGCCGGCGGTAGTGGCGGGGCCGGCAGTGCACTGATCGGGGCGGCGGGGACGGGGGCCGCCATCGGTGCCAGCGGCACGCTGGGCAGCGACGGTCTCGGCGGCACACCCGGCTAGATTGGCTCGCATGAGTGGCCCGTCTTCCGAGCGTGTTGACGCCAGCATGCTCACCGGCGTCTCCGAGACAGCATTGCTGACCCTCAACGGCAGGGCCTTCCAAGCCGGCCATCCGGACGCGATCATCGACGACCCGATGGCCATCGAGCTCGTCGAGTCCATCGACTTCGATTTCGCGAAGTTCGGTCGCAAGGGCCAGGAGATGGCGTTGCGCTCGCTGGCCGTCGACAAGTGCGCTCTCGCGTACCTGGCGCAGCATCCCAAGGCCACCGTCGTCGCGCTGGCAGAAGGCTTCCAGACCAGTTTCTGGCGGCTCAACAGTGCGCTACCCGAGGCTGAATTTCGTTGGGTGTCAATCGATTTGCCGCCGGTGATCGAATTGCGGCGACGGCTGCTGCCGCACTCGCCACGGATCAGTGACATCGCGCAGTCTGCGCTGGACTACACCTGGATGGACAAGATCGACAGCAGCAACGGCGTGTTCATCACCGCCGAGGGTCTGATGATGTACCTGCAACCGGACGAGGCGCTGGGACTCATTACCCAGTGCGCCAAGCGATTTGCCGGCGGTCAGATGTTCTTCGACGTGCCGCCGACCGTCGTCAAGAAGGTGGCACGCAACGGAATGCGCTCGTCCAAGCACTATCGGGTGCCGCCGATGCCATTCAGCCTCTCACCACGCCAACTGGCGCAGCTGGCGCACACCGTGCCCGGCATCCGCGCGGTGCACGACGTGCCGATGCCCGCGGGGCGGGGGTGGTTCTTCGGGACCCTCTACCCCGCGCTCTGGCAGTTCCCGCCACTCAAGCCGTTTCGCGGCGCCTACACGTTGCTCGAATTCGGTTGAGAAGCAGCGTGTTCCCGTGTCACGACCGTCTCGTCGTTGGCAGCGGCCCAGGACCGCTGAAGAAGCTCCAGTGACACGATCTCGTCCGGCCCGTTCGGGCTGTCGCTGTCATTGCGGTGCACCCTGGTCGTTGGCCAGGTCCCGCGACTGGCTGCGCCGGTGACGGACGGCGTGATCGCAAGACGAATCGGCAGGGCGGTGAACGGCAGCAGAACCGTGCCGCAGACATGGACGAGGATCTTGCCGGAACCCAGGCGAACGAGGCTTCAGCGCGGGGCTTCGCGAATCCTTCCTAGGATCTTCGAGACGCGGCCGCCACGAACGTTCCAAGAATCCTCCAAGGCCCCGTCTGCACACTGTCGCGGTGCCTCAAACACTCGTCCGTCACGACGACGCGCTACTGCGATCACCCCCAGACCGACCCGTCCTGCTGGGTGCGATCCCGTTCCGCGCGATATGTGAACAGCACTTGCTGCCGTTCTACGGTGTGGTGCGCATCGGTTACCTGCGCGGCGAGCACCGGTTGAGCCAAGCCGAGCTCACCCGAATCGTCGAGGCGTGCTCGGGCGGTGTCCAGGTTCAGGACAAGATGACGACCCGGATAGGCCTGTGGCTGGACCATCAGCTTCGCGCGGACGGGCTGGGTGTGCTGGTGGAAGGCGGCTATGCCTGCACGCCGGTGCGCGAAGGTGCCGCCCTTGCCGGGCCCACCACCACGATGGCGTTCTACGGCTCGATGCGCGACAACGCCGAAGAGCAACGCGACTTCCTCACCCTCGCCAGCAGAAAGAAGACCAGCAATCATGCTTGACATAGCCCTGCCCGACACCGCCCGCAGCACGGCGACCATGCACCGCGACGACGCAACCGTCGGCCGCACGGCCCGCTCCTACCTGCGCAAGCGCTTCGGCGGACTGCGTTGCTGCCGCCGTTCCTGGTCCGACAACGGCAGCCGGCTACTCCTGCACGGCTACGAACTCACCTTCGAAATTGAGTTCGCTCGCGCCGAAACCGGACTCGGCGACGAGGTGCTGAGTGCCGATTCTCTCGACGACATCCGCGCCGCGCTGCGGCGTCAATTCGGTCACACCACATTGATCGCCGCCGACGACCCGCAACGGGAGTTGTTCGAGCTGCTGGCCGAGCGTGACCTGCTCGACATGCGGATCATGGACAGCACCGCCGTGGAAGCCTCGGTCGCCTGGGTGTTCGAGACCGTGGAACTGATTGTCACGCTGGCGACGGGCGGCCGGGTCTGGGTGTCACGCATCGACGCCCAGGAAAGCGGCGGCAGGGTGATCACGCTGACCGCGTTGCCGGTCAAGGACTGGGCGTGAGGGCGAATGCCGCAGCGCTGATCGCCATCTGCCTGGTCCGCACCGGTTGCGGGAAGTCCACGGCCGCAACGAATCTCACCGGCGTACGACGTCGCCGACCACGCCGCGCAGGTCTCCTGAATTGACATCACCATGTAGCCGGGGTGGAGTATGCAGCCGTGAGCGCCTCTGTTATCGGCTGCGTGGGCACCCTGATCGTGCCCACTCGCGGCGCCCACGGGGCCGGCGAGGTGCTGCTGACGGTGCAAGGGGCCAAAGAGACATACCTGGCCCGCTCCGACGAACCGTTACCCAAGGGCACCCAGGTGCTCGTCGTGCAGGCCCACGGGCCCCGAACCGTCGTCGTCGAGCCCTGGCCCCATCCCACGTTGACCTAGACGCGAAAACCTAAGGAGTACAACGATGCTCGGTTACATGGTGCCCGCTCCGGACGAGGCGATGTTGATCTCCGGCGCCAAAGCCAAGGGCAACGCGCCCTTCCGGGTCGTCACCGGCCACGGCGCCTTCGTCATACCCTTCTTCCGGAAGGCGGCGTTCCTGACACTGGCCATGTGTGAGGCCGAGGTCGCCGAGAAGTGCGTCACCCAACAGGGCATCACCCTCAACGTGCGCGCCGTCATCGCATTCAAGGTTGGCAACGACACCGAAAGCATCATCGCCGCCGCGCAACGATTCCTGTCCGAACAGGATCAGATGTCGGTACTCACCGGGCGGATCTTCGCCGGGCACCTGCGCTCGATCATCGGGTCGATGACCGTCGAGCAGATCATCCGGGAGCGCCAGAAGCTGGCCACCGAGGTGCTCGACGGCTCCAAGGAGGAGATGGCCCGGATCGGCCTGAACGTCGACGCGCTGCAGATCCAGTCCATCGATGACGACGGACTGGGCTACATCAAGGCGATGTCGGCGCCGCACAATGCAGCCGTGCAACAGCAGGCGCAAATTGCCCAGGCCCAGGCCGATCAGAAGGCCGCCGAGGCAGAACAGGAGTCGCAGCGCAAGCAGGCCGAATTCGCCCGCCAGACCGCCATCGTCAAGGCGCAGTACAAGGCCGAGGTCGACAAGGCTCAGGCGGAGGCTTCCCAAGCGGGCCCGCTGGCCGAAGCCGAGGCCCAGCGTGAGGTGCTGGCGATGCGCACCGAACTGGCCCAACGGGCGGCGGAACTGCGCCAGCAGGAGTTGGTCGCCGAGGTGGTCAAGCCCGCGGAGGCCGAGGCCGAACGGGTCCGGATTCTGGCAGTGGCCGACGCCGAGAAAATGAAGATTCAGGCCGAGGCCGCCGCCTCGCACAACCGGGTGGCACTCGACCGAATGATCATCGACCAACTTCCCGAGATCGTGGACAAGGCCGCGCGCGGGCTGGCAGGTTCGAATCTGACCGTGCTTAACGGTGCCGAAGGGATCAGCCAGCTCACCAGTGGTCTGGTGTCGCAGGGCCTGGCTATATTCGACGCCGTACGCAACGGGCTTTCGCAGTACGACGACGAGGAGGGGCCCCGGTCTGATACGTGCCGGTAAACGCCGGTGAGATATCAGTGACGTGCGGGTATTTGTGGTGTATCACTGATACGCCAATTCGAAAATGTGCTCGGCGAAAGGTCGGCGGACGTGAGCGAAGAAGCCCAGTCAACAGATCCGGCTACGGCAGCGCGCGACAACCTCGCCGCCGAGCTGGCGCGGCTCAAGCAGCGGCACGACCGCCTAGAGATCGAGGTCAAGAACGACCGCGGCATGGTCGGTGATCACGGCGACGCGGCGGAAGCGATCCAGCGCGCCGACGAGCTGGCGGTGCTCGCCGATCGCATCAACGAGCTGGACCGGCGGTTGAAGTCCGGACCGTCCAGCGCGGATCCCTCCGAGGCGCTCCCCGGCGGAACCGAGGTCACGTTGCGGTTTGCCGACGGTGAGGTGGTGACCATGCACGTGATCTCGATCGTGGAGGAAGCGCCGGCAGGCCACGAGGGCGAAACACTTACCGCTCGCAGCCCGCTGGGGCAGGCCCTAGCTGGTCGCAAGGCGGGTGACACGGTGACGTACTCGACCCCGCAGGGTCCCAGTCAGGTCGAGCTGCTCTCGGTAAAGCTGCCCACCCAGTTTTCCTAGACTTCCACTCAATGATCCCGCCAGAGCCAGCTGCTGAGCCCGCAGAACAACGCCAGCACCTGCATCTGACCACCCAGGCGATGCGCTTCATTATCACCGGCTCGTTTTCGGCGGTCGTCGACTTCGGGCTCTACCTGATGCTCTACAAGGCGGTGGGCGTACAGGTCGACCTGGCCAAGGCCACCAGCTTCATCGTCGGCACCATCACCGCCTACCTGATCAACCGGCGCTGGACGTTCCAGGCGTCACCAAGCACCGCGCGGTTTATCGGGGTGATGGCGCTGTACGCGATCACCTTTGCGGTTCAGGTCGGGCTCAACCATCTCTGCCTCGAGCTGTTGCATTACCGAGGGTGGGCCGTGCCGGTCGCCTTCGTGATCGCGCAGGGCACCGCGACAGTGATCAATTTCATCGTGCAGCGAACCGTGATCTTCCGCATCCGCTGAGCCGCCGCGTCGGGTCTGCTCGCCGCCTCCTCCTCGGGACGCAAGCGTCCCGCATTGTCGCCGGACCCCCAACCGATCGTCCGCCTCCTCCTCGGGACGCAAGCGTCCCGCATTGTCGCCGGACCCCGCGGTACCCTCTTTCACGATGTTGAGCATTGGTATACCCACGACACGGACCCGGCTGATGGGCTTCGGCCGCACGGCGCCGTCGGTGGCCGAAGTGCTTTCGACCCGCGATCCCGAAGTGATTGCCAAGGCCGTCGCATGCGTAGCTGACTCGGGCGGCCGGGGAGTGATTGCGCGCGGGCTGGGCCGCTCGTACGGCGACAATGCGCAAAACGGCGGTGGCCTGGTGATCGACATGACGGGGCTCAACCGGATCCACTCGATCAGCGCCGACACCCGCCTCGTCGACGTCGAGGCCGGCGTCAGCCTCGACCAGCTGATGAAGGCAGCGCTGCCGTTCGGGCTGTGGGTCCCGGTCTTGCCGGGCACCCGACAGGTCACCGTCGGCGGCGCGATCGGATGTGACATCCACGGCAAGAACCACCACAGTGCCGGCAGCTTCGGCAACCACGTCCGCAGCATGGACCTGCTGCTGGCCAACGGCGAGATCCGACGGATCACGCCCGATGGTGACGAGGCCGAACTGTTCTGGGCCACCGTCGGCGGCAACGGGCTGACCGGGATCATCCTGCGCGCCACCATCGAGATGACACCCACCGAAACGGCCTACTTCATCGCCGACGGCGTCGCAACCAAGGATCTCGATGAGACGGTTGCCGTTCACCTCGACGGCAGCGAAAGCCGATACACCTACTCCAGCGCCTGGTTCGATCTGATCAGTCCGCCACCCAAGCTCGGTCGGGCCGCCGTCAGCCGGGGCAGCCTGGCGAAGCTGGATCAACTGCCGAAGAAACTCGCGAAAAATCCCCTGAAATTCGATGCGCCGCAACTCTTGACAGTGCCGAACATGTTTCCGGTCAGCGCGATGAACAAGCTGTCGTTCATGGCGATCGGCGAGGTGTACTACCGGCTTGGCGGAACGTATACCGGCAAGATCATGAACCTGTCGCAGTTCTATCACATGCTCGACCTCGTCAGCGGCTGGAATAATGCTTACGGGCCAAAGGGATTCGCCCAACATCAGTTCTTGGTTCCGCCCGATGCGATGGAAGAATTCAAAGCCATCATTCGCTGGATCCAAACTCGCGGCCACTACTCGGCCTTGAACGTGTTCAAGCTTTTCGGCCCAGGTAACCGCGCGCCGCTGAGTTTCCCGATGGCTGGTTGGAACGTCGCAATGGACTTCCCCGTCAAGCCGGGGCTCAACGAATTCCTAAACGAACTCGACCAACGGGTGCTGGCATTCGGTGGCCGGGTCTACACCGCTAAGGACTCCCGCGCCTCCGCGGAGACCTTTCACGCCATGTATCCGCGCATCGACGAGTGGATCGCCGTGCGCCGCCAGGTTGATCCGTCCGGGGTGTTCGCCTCCGACATGGCCCGACGTTTGGAGCTGCTCTAGATGGTGCGCAATGGTTCTTGATGCCGTGGGAAATCCCCAGTCGATCCTGCTCCTGGGTGGCACCTCCGAAATCGGGCTGGCTATCTGCGAACGCTACCTGCAGAACGCAAGCGCGCGAATCGTGTTGGCAGCCATGCCCGACGACCCCGGTCGCGATGCCGCGGTGGCACAGCTGAAGGCCGCCGGCGCGCGTTCGGTCGAACTCGTCGACTTCGACGCACTCGAGCCCGAGACCCACCCCAGAGTGATCGACGAATGTTTCAGCAATGGCGACATCGACGTAGCGATCGTCGCGTTCGGCCTGTTGGGGGACGCCGAGGAGCTGTGGCAGAACCAGCGCAAGGCGGTGCAGATCGCCGAAATCAACTACACCGCCGCGGTATCGGTGGGTGTGCTGCTGGGCGAGAAGATGCGCGTTCAAGGGTTCGGCCAGATCATCGCGATGAGCACGGTCGCGGGCGAGCGGGTCCGCCGATCGAACTTCGTCTACGGGTCCACCAAGGCCGGCCTCGACGGCTTCTACCTGGGTATGTCAGAGGCACTGCGCGAGTACGGGGTTCGGGTGCTGGTGATCCGGCCGGGCCAAGTGCGAACCAGGATGAGCGCCCACGTCAAGGAAGCACCGCTGACCGTGGACAAGGAGTACGTCGCCAACCTCGCGGTTACCGCGTCGGCAAAAGGTAAGGAATTGGTTTGGGCGCCAACAGCATTCCGTTACGTGATGATGGTGTTGCGTCACATCCCGCGGAGCGTCTTCCGGAGGCTGCCCATCTGAGCATGCGCAACGCGCTGGCCACCCTGGGCCAGATGGCGCTGGCGGCCCTGGTAGCCGTCGCGGTAGCCGTCACTTCGCTGTTCGCGATCTCCCAGGTGCAATGGCCGGCCTTCCCGTCGTCCAACCAGTTGCACGCACTGACCACCGTCGGCCAGGTGGGTTGCCTGGCCGGGTTGTTCGCCGTCGGCTGGCTGTACCGGCGGGGACGCTTTCAGCGGCTGGCCCAGCTGGGCGGGTTGGTGTTCGTCGCCGCGTTCACCGTCGTGACGCTGGGTATGCCGCTGGGTGCCACCAAGCTGTACCTGTTCGGCATCTCGGTGGACCAGCAGTTCCGCACCGAATACCTGACCCGGCTCACCGACAGTCCCGCCCTACGCGACATGACGTATATCGGGTTGCCGCCGCTCTACCCGCCGGGCTGGTTCTGGGTCGGCGGGCGGGCGGCGGCGCTGACGGGAACGCCGGCGTGGGAGATGTTCAAGCCGTGGGGGATCACGTCGATCGCCATCGCGGTGGCGCTCGCGCTGGTGTTGTGGTCGCGGATGGTCCGCTTCGAGTACGCGCTGCTGGTGACGATCGCGACCGCGGCCGTGACGTTGGCCTACAGCTCACCGGAGCCCTACGCCGCGATGATCACGGTGTTGTTGCCGCCGGTGTTGGTGCTGACCTGGTCGGGGCTGCGGGCGGCCGGGCGCGTCGGCATCGCCGAGCGTCACGCCAGCGTGGCACTCGATGCCGAAGGCCACGCTGGCGTGACACTCGGCGACACCAGGGCCGACACCAGGGCCGACACCAAGGCCGACCGCAGGGCCCACCGCAGGCCCGGGGGCTGGGCCGCGGTCGTGGGCGCCGGCATTTTCCTCGGCTTCGCCGCCACCTGGTACACGCTGCTAGTCGCCTACAGCGCGTTCACCGTGACGCTGATGGCGCTCGGCCTGGCCGCCGCACGGTGGCGCGCACACGGCGTCAAGGCCGCCCTGGACCCCCTGCGCAGGCTGCTCGCGATCGGCCTGATTGCAGCCGCCATCGCGTCCACCACCTGGCTGCCCTACCTGCTGCGGACGCTGAACTCGCCGACCAGCAACAGCGGCAGCGCCTTCCACTACCTGCCCGCCGACGGCGCCGAGCTGACCTTCCCCATGCTGCAGTTCTCCCTGCTGGGCGCGATGTGCATGTTGGGCACGCTGTGGCTAGTGGTACGGGCGCGTTCGTCGGTGCGGGCCGGCGGCTTGGCAATCGGTGTGCTCGCGGTCTATGCGTGGTCACTGCTGTCGATGCTGACCACCCTGGCGCGCACCACGCTGCTGTCGTTCCGGCTGCAGCCGACTCTGAGCGTGCTCCTGGTGGCGGCCGGGGTATTCGGTTTCGTGGAGGCAGCGCAAGCACTGGCCGCGCGGAGCCGGGCCGTGCTGCCGGTGGCCGCGGCGCTCGGGCTGGCCGGCGCTATCGCGTTCAGCCAGGACATTCCCGACGTGCTGCGACCCGACCTGACGATCGCCTACACCGACACCGACGGTGACGGACAGCGCGGTGACCGGCGACCGCCCGGCTCGGAGAAGTACTACCCGGCCGTCGATGCCGCCATCCAGAAGGTCACGGGCAGACCGCGCGATGAGACCGTGGTGCTAACGGCCGACTACAGCTTCCTGTCGTTCTATCCCTACTGGGGCTTTCAGGGCCTGACGTCGCACTACGCCAACCCGCTGGCCCAATTCGACAAACGCGCCGCGCGGATCGAGAGCTGGTCCAAGCTCAAGACCGCCGACGAGTTCATTGCGGCACTGGACAAACTGCCGTGGCCGCCGCCCACCGTCTTCGTCATGCGCCGCGGCGCTGGCAACACCTACACGCTGCGGCTGGCCGAGGATGTCTACCCCAATCAGCCCAACGTCCGGCGCTACACCGTGGAGCTCAAAGCCGCCCTGTTCAACGACCCACGCTTCGCCGTTGAGACCATCGGACCGTTCGTGGTGGCCATCCGTAGGCCGAGCCGCTGATGGCTACCGAAACCTCGCCGGATACCGCAGCAGGGCTACCATCTACCTCCGTGAGCGATGCGGGAGCAAACTACCGGATCGCCCGCCTCGTTGCCGTCGTCGCTGGACTGTTGGGAGCGATCCTGGCGCTGGCAACCCCGCTGCTGCCGGTCAACCAGACCACGGCCCAGCTCAACTGGCCGCAGAACGGCACCTTCAGCAGCGTCGAAGCGCCATTGATCAGCTACGTGGCTACCGACCTGGACATCACCGTGCCGTGTGCGGCCGCGGCGGGGCTGACCGGGCCGCAGAACACCGGGAAGACGGTGCTGTTGTCGACGGTGCCCAAACAGGCGCCCAAGGCGGTCGATCGCGGCCTGCTGTTGCAGCGGGTCAACGACGACCTGGTGCTGATCGTCCGCAACGTCCCGGTGGTGACGGCGCCGCTCAGCCAGGTCCTGGGCCCGGATTGTCACCGAGTGACCTTCACCGCCCACGCCGACCGCGTCATCGCGGAGTTCGTGGGCCTCAAGCAGGGGCCGACCACCGAGCAGCCGGGCGCGCCGCTGCGCGGGGAGAAGAGCGGCTATGACTTTCGCCCGCAGATCGTTGGCGTGTTCACCGACCTGGCCGGACCGAGCCCACCAGGCCTAAGCTTCTCCGCGACTGTCGACACCCGCTACAGCAGCAGCCCGACGTTGCTGAAGATGGCCGCCATGATCCTCGGGTTGCTGCTGACCGCGGTATCTCTGGTTGCGCTGCATATGCTCGACACCGCGGACGGCACCCGCCATCGGCGATTCCTGCCGCCGCGCTGGTGGTCGGTCGGCGGGCTGGACGCGCTGGTGATCGCCGTACTGGTGTGGTGGCACTTCGTCGGCGCCAACACCTCCGATGACGGCTACATCCTGACCATGGCCCGGGTGTCCGAACACGCCGGCTACATGGCGAACTACTACCGCTGGTTCGGCACGCCCGAGGCACCGTTCGGCTGGTACTACGACCTGTTGGCGATGTGGGCGCATGTCAGCACGGCCAGCATCTGGATGCGGTTGCCCACCCTGCTGATGGCGCTGACCTGTTGGTGGGTGATCAGCCGCGAGGTCATCCCCCGGCTGGGCCATTCGGTCAAGAAGAGCCGGGCCGCGGCGTGGACGGCGGCCGGCATGTTCCTGGTCGTCTGGCTGCCGCTGAACAACGGCCTGCGGCCCGAACCCATCATCGCCCTGGGCATCCTGCTGACCTGGTGCTCGGTGGAGCGCGCGGTGGCCACCAGCCGGTTGTTGCCGGTGGCCGCCGCGTGCATCATCGGTGCCCTGACCTTGTTCTCCGGGCCGACGGGCATCGCCTCCATCGGTGCACTGCTGGTCGCGATCGGGCCGTTGCGGACTATCCTGCACCGCCGCTCCAAACAGTTCGGCCTGCTGCCACTGATATCGCCGATCCTGGCGGCAACCACCGTCACCACGATCCTGATCTTCCGGGACCAGACGTTCGCGGGTGAAGCGCAGGCCACCGTGCTCAAGCAGGCCGTCGGCCCGAGCCTGAAGTGGTTCGACGAACACATCCGCTACGAGCGGCTGTTCATGCCCAGCCCGGACGGGTCGGTGGCGCGCCGGTTCGCGGTGCTGGCGCTAATCCTCGCGCTCGCGATCGCGGTGGCAATATCGTTGCGCAAGGGACGAATTCCCGGTACGGCGGCCGGGCCGAGCCGCCGCATCATCGGCATCACCATCATCTCGTTTCTGGCAATGATGTTCACCCCCACCAAATGGACCCACCACTTCGGGGTGTTTGCCGGACTGGCCGGTTCGCTGGGGGCGCTGGCGGCGGTGGCGGTCACGGGCGCCGCCATGCGCTCCCGACGTAACCGCACCGTGTTCGCCGCCGTGGTGCTGTTCGTGATGGCTATCTCCTTCGCCAGCGTCAACGGCTGGTGGTACGTGTCGAATTTCGGTGTGCCGTGGTCGAATTCGTTTCCCAAATGGCGATGGTCGCTCACTACCGCGCTGCTCGAACTGACGGTCATCGTGTTGTTGATTGCGGCGTGGTTCCACTTCATCGCCACCAACGACGACGGACCGCCCCGGACCCGGTTCGGCGCCCGCGCGTCGCGAATCCTGCAGTCCCCGTTGGCAATCGCCACGTGGCTGTTGGTGCTGATGGAGGTTGTTTCGCTGACCCAGGCGATGATTTTCCAGTATCCGGCGTGGTCGGTGGGTCGGTCGAACCTGCAAGCTGCGGCTGGTTTCAAGACCGGAAAGACCTGCGGGCTGGCCGAGGACGTGCTGGTCGAACTGAATCCCGAGGCCGGCATGTTAGCACCGGTGTCTGCCCCGGTCGGCGACGCACTGGGCGCCGGCCTCTCGGAAGCGTTCACTGCCAACGGCATTCCCGCCGACGTCCGTGCCGACCCGGTGATGGAGCGCCCGGGCGACCGCAACTTCGCCAACGACGACGGGGTGGTCAACGGCACCGAACCCGGTACCGAGGGCGGCACCACCGCGGCGCCGGGCATCAACGGCTCCCGGGCGCGGTTGCCGTTTAACCTCGACCCGGCCCGCACCCCGGTGCTGGGCAGTTGGCGCGCCGGCATTCAGGTCCCCGCGATGCTGCGGTCAGGCTGGTACCGCCTGCCGCCCAAGGATGAGCGGCATAAGACTCCACTGCTAGTGGTGACCGCGGCGGGCCGGTTCGACGCCCGCGAGGTCCAGGCACAGTGGGCTACCGATGCCGAGGCAGCGGCGGGAAAGCACAGCGGGTCAATGGGATTCGCCGATGTTGGTGCGGCCCCGGCCTGGCGAAACCTGCGAGCGCCGCTGTCCGCCATTCCCGACTCCGCCACCCAGATTCGGTTGGTCGCCGACGACGACGATCTGGCGCCGCAGCACTGGATCGGGCTCACGCCGCCACGAGTACCGCAGCTGCGCACCCTGCAGGACGTGGTCGGTTCCACGGATCCGGTATTCCTGGACTGGCTGGTAGGGCTGGCGTTCCCGTGCCAGCGCCCGTTCGGCCACCAGAACGGCGTCGACGAGACACCCAAATGGCGCATCCTGCCCGACCGGTTCGGCGCCGAAGCCAATTCACCGGTGATGGACAACCTGGGCGGCGGCCCGCTGGGCATCACCGAGTTGCTGACGCACGCAACCACGGTGGCCAGTTACCTCAAGGACGACTGGTTCCGGGACTGGGGTGCGCTGCAGCGCCTGACGCCCTTCTACCCCGATGCCGCACCCGCCCGGCTGGAGCTGGGCATGGTGACACGCAGCGGGTTGTGGGATCCGGCGCCGTTGCGCAAGAGCTGACGGGTAATTCCCTATCGCTCGCCGAGTGTGCACCGGCTGCGCTGAGTGTGCACTGGCCGCGGCGACACGCCGGACGGCGCCGCGGTGGTTGCACTCTCGGCGTGTCGGCTTGTGACGGATGTGGCGAGGGGGCATCGATGGACGTTTGTGACGACGAACCTCGATGCCCTGCTGACCGAACTCTCTGTGACCATCGACGATCAGGTGCGCGAACCCCAGCGCCGGCGCCGGCGCCCGGGACGGCCCAAGCGGCTCACCGACGCCGAGTTGGTGTGTGTGGCGGTGGCGCAAGTGCTGTGGGGTCGCCAGACTGCTACCCAAAGCACCCTGAAACTCAAGACAATCCTCAAGGTCCTAGCGACCAAGGATCGCTAGGGCCGAATCTCAAATGTGAACTCGTATCCCCCAATGCAGACGCTGTCGCCGTGGGCCAGCGTGGCGCTCCCACGGATCAGTTCACCTCGTACCTCCACGCCGTTCGTCGAGCGCAGAT
>JALHRH010000147.1 GCA_022841565.1 Mycobacterium sp.
CGCAGCAACACTGAGATCCTCGAAAGGGAACTTCTGACAATCCCTTCCTGACACCCCCGGAGGCGTTTGTGAAGGGCCAACCCGATCTATATCAGCCGTCGCGCCCCTCGCGTTTGCGGCCCAGCGGAGCTGGGGCTACCGCGCCCGGCGCCAACCGGCGGGTGGCTACCAGGAACGCGGTGTGCCCGCGCATTGAATGCTGAGGCCGCACCGCGAGGCCGACGACATTCCAACCGCGCTGCATCGTCTCCCAGGACCGCGGTTCGGTCCAGCACTGCTGGGCCCGGACCGCTTCGACGACCTTCGAAAGCTGCGTGACGGTTGCGACGTAGATCAGCAGCACGCCACCGGCGACCACCAATCGCGATACCGAGTCCAGCACCTCCCAGGGCGCCAGCATGTCCAGCACCGCACGGTCGAACGAGCCGTCCGGCAATTCGGAGTCTGCGACGTCGCTGACGATCAGCTGCCAGTTCTCCGGCGCCTGGCCGTAGAAGTTCGAGACGTTGCGACGGGCGTGCTCGGCGTGGTCTGCGCGCTGCTCATACGAGACCACCTGGCCCTGCGGTCCGACCGCCCGCAGCAGCGACAGTGTCAGCGCACCGGATCCGGCGCCGGCCTCCAACACCCGGGCCCCGGGGAAGATGTCCCCCTCGTGGATTATCTGCGCGGCGTCCTTGGGATAGATCACCTGCGGACCGCGGGGCATTGACATGACGTAGTCGACCAGTAGCGGCCGCAGCACCAGGAAGAGCGCGCCGTTGCTGGATTTGACGACACTGCCCTGCTCCTGCCCGATCAGGGCGTCGTGTGCGATCCGGCCGCGATGGGTGTGAAACTCGGCGCCCGGAGTCAGGGTGATCGTGTAATGGCGGCCCTTGGCGTCGGTGAGCTGGACCCGCTCGCCGACGGTGAACGGACCGGTTGCTGACACGGCGTATAGCGTGCCAGCCGACTCGCCGCAGCTGCGGGTCGGGGTTGACCATGATTGTCGTAGCCCAGTTTTAAGCTGCGTATATGGCGGACCAGACGGAGGCGTGCCCTCGGCCGGCGCTGTCGCCGTCGCGGGCGGCCGACTTCAAGCAGTGCCCCCTGCTGTACCGGTTCCGGGCGATCGACCGGTTGCCGGAAGCGCCGTCGACGGCGCAGCTACGTGGCTCGGTGGTGCACGCCGCCCTTGAGCAGCTGTATGCCCTACCCGCAGCCGACCGAGGTCCGGACACCGCGTGTTCGCTGCTCGACGCCGCGTGGGACCGAGTGACCGCCGGCAAAGCTGGACTGGCCGATGCTCCGGATCCCGAACTGCGCACCGAGTTGCTCAGCGAAGCGCGTGCCCTGCTGTCGGGTTATTACCGGCTGGAGGACCCGACGCGGTTCGAGCCGCAGTGCTGCGAGCAGCGGGTGGAGGTGGAACTCGCCGATGGCACGTTGCTGCGGGGCTACATCGACCGGATCGACGTCGCGCTCACCGGCGAACTGCGCGTCGTGGACTACAAGACTGGGAAGGCACCGCCGGTCGCGCGGGCTGGGGCCGAGTTAAAGGCCGAGTACAAGGCCATGTTTCAGATGAAGTTCTACGCAGTCGCGCTGCTTCGTTCACGTGGCGTCCTGCCCGCCCGGCTACGGCTGATCTACCTGGCAGACGGCCAGGTGCTCGATTATGCACCCGACCATGACGAGCTACTTCGGTTCGAGAAGACGCTCATGGCCATCTGGCGTGCGATTCAATCCGCCGGCCAGACCGGCGGTTTTCGGCCCAGCCCATCCCGGTTGTGCGACTGGTGTCCCCACCAACGGCACTGCCCGGCGTTCGGCGGAACACCCCCGCCTTACCCGGGCTCGCCGCAGTTTGTTCGCAGCAACCCGGTCTCGCGGCCAACCGAGCCAGCGGCTTGACCGGTAGTTTTTCACCGCGGCCCAACCGAAAACCTCGCGGTGCGGTGCCGAATTGCGTTGCCGCACAATATATTCGTTTCGCCATGCGCTATCCATCAAGCGACGCTGCCCCGCTGCGCCCGCTTAGTCGAGCGGCGACATCTCCTGCAACACCGTGGGAATCAACTCGCTGACGGTCGGATGGATGTGCATGGTGCGCGACAGCGTCGTGTACGGCGCTTTGGCTGACATGACATCCAGGACACCGTGCACGGCCTCGTCGCCACCCACGCCGAAAATGGCCGCGCCCAGGATCTCATCGGTCTCGGCGTCCACGACAACCTTCATGAACCCTTGCGTTTCACCCTTTTCGACCGCTCGGCCGACTCGGGTCATCGGTCGCTTGCCTACCAACACCTTGCGGCCGGCGGAGAGGGCCTGGCGTACGGTCATGCCGGCCCGCCCCAGCGGTGGGTCGATGTAGAGCGCGTAGGTCATGATGCGGTCGCTGACCCGGCGCGGGTCGTCATCGAGCAGGTTGGCCGCGACGATCTCGAAATCGTTGTAAGAGGTGTGCGTAAACGCGCCTTTGCCGTTGCAGTCACCCAACGCCCAAATGTGGTCGACATTGGTCTTGAGCTGGTCGTCGACCGTGATGTAGCCGCGCGCATCGGTCTGCACACCGGCAGCCGCCAGGCCCAAGTCGTCGGTGTTGGGTTTGCGCCCCACCGCCAGCAGCAGATGGCTGCCCTCGATGGGATCGGCACCGTCCCGCGGCGTGAGCTCAAATCCCTTGTCGCGCTTGGCGAGCCGCACATTGTCGGCGCCAACGATGACGTTGATGCCCTCGTCTTCCAGGATCTGCCGGATCGTGGCCGAGACGTCTTCGTCTTCACGCGAGGCGAGCCGCGGGCCGCGCTCGACGACGGTGACCGGGGCGCCGAACCGGCGGTACATCTGCGCGAACTCCAGCGCGATGTAGCTGCCGCCCACGATGACCAGATGCTCGGGCACCGTATCGAGTTCCATGATGGACACATTGGTCAGGTACTCGACGTCGGAGAGGCCCGGGATGTCTGGTATCACCGCTCGGCCACCGACGTTGAGGAAGATGCGGTCGCCCCGCAGCAACTCGTCATTGACCCTGATGGTGTGCGGGTCCTCAAAGCGGGCGTGCCCGCGAAGAAAGGTGGTGCCGGCCATGCCGTCCAACCATGCTTGGACGCCGTTGCGGTCCTTGAGCATGATGTCGTCTTTGCGGGCCTTGACTTTCGCCATATCGACGGTGACGGGTCCGGTCGCGACGCCGTAGTCCGCGCCCCGACGGGCCAGGTGTGCAGCGTGGGCACTGGCGACCAGGGTCTTGGTGGGGATGCATCCGTAATTGACGCAGGTTCCGCCGACGTGTTGGCGCTCGATGACCGCGACCCGCTGCCCTGCGGCGCTGAGCCGGCCCGCGAGCGGCGGTCCAGCCTGTCCGGCTCCGACGACGATGGCGTCGAATCGCTGTGACGGCGTCATAGCGCGGCCGCCGCGGCGACGATGGCGAATGCGCCTAGCACGGCAACCGCGTCTTCGAGCAGCGCGATCGGCAGGTCATGACCGCCGTTCTTGGCGACCAGCGCGCGGCGTGCCTGGTAACCGCCCATGGTGCCCAGTACCGCGCCGACGACGCCGGCCCCTAGCGCACCGAACTTGAAGCCCCAGGCGGTACCGATGACCGCACCCGCGAACCCGCCCGTGATGAGGCGAACGGCAAACACTGGCGGTGCGGTGCGGGGCGGTGTCTTGGGCAGTTTGTCGTTGACCAGTTCGGCCACCGCAAGAAGACTCAGGATCACCACCGTTACCAGATTTCCCACCCACGACGCCCAGGTTCCGTGCAAGTTAAGCCAACTAAGGAAGACCGCCCAAGCGACCGCGGCCGGAGCAGTCAGCGACCGCAACCCCGCAACAACACCAATCAATAGCGCTAAAAGAAGAACGAGAACCTGCGTCACAGCGATCCCTCCTGGGACAGACGTACTCCCCTGGCGACGATAAACGGGAACGCCCGTACTGACGGGTTTCCCAGCGGGACGCTAACACAGCTAACGCCCCTGCAGTGGGTCAAAACCGGCAGAACCTGATGTCTGATGCCAAGATCGCTTTGGCCCCGATGGCGGCGAGTTCGTCCATGATGCCGTTGACACCGCGGCGCGGCACCAACGCCCGCACCGCGACCCAGTCCGGATCGGCGAGCGGAGCGATGGTCGGTGACTCGAGTCCGGGCGTAATCGAGGTAGCCTGGTCCAACGCCGAACGCGGACAGTCATAGTCGAGCATCAGGTACTGCTGACCGAAAACCACGCCCTGAACCCTGGCCACCAGTTGATCACGGGCCGCGCTGGATTGGTTCTGCGCACATTCGATCAGCACGGCCTCTGAATCACACAGCGGCTCCCCGAACGCCGCCAGGTTGTGCAGGCTCAGGGTGCGTCCCGAACCCACCACGTCGGCGATGGCGTCGGCAACCCCGAGTTGCACCGAAATCTCCACGGCGCCATCAAGTCTGATCACCGTCGCGTCAATGCCCCTGGCTGCCAGATCTTTTCGTACCAGATTCGGATAGGCGGTGGCGATCCGCTTTCCAGCCAGCTTGGCGACCGTCCAATCCCGGCCGACTGGACCGGCATAACGGAACTTGGAGGACCCGAACCCCAACGCCAGTCGTTCCCGCACCGGCGCATCGGAATCGAGCGCCAGGTCCCGCCCGGTGATCCCGAAGTCAAGTTCTCCGGACCCGACATAGATTGCAATGTCCTTGGGGCGCAGAAAGAAGAACTCGACGTTGTTCACGGGGTCGATGACGGTGAGGTCTTTGGGATCGGTACGACGGCGGTAACCGGCCTCGCTGAGGATTTCCGCGGCTGGCTCGCTCAAGGCACCTTTGTTGGGCACGGCAACCCGCAACATGTTCACAGCTTCCGGTAGACGTCGTCGAGAGAGAGGCCACGCGCGATCATCAGCACCTGTGTCCAGTACAGCAACTGGCTGATCTCCTCGGCCAGCGCCGCATCGGGTTCGTGTTCGGCGGCCAGCCACACCTCGCCGGCCTCTTCCAGGATCTTCTTGCCTAGCGTATGAACCCCCGCGTCCAGCGCGGCCACCGTGGCGCTTCCGGCCGGGCGGGTGCGCGCACGTTCACCGAGTTCGGCGAACAGCTGCTCGAAGGTTTTCACGAGCAGCGATTGTTTCATGTGTCGGCGAGCAACGTTACTGCGGCGTCATCAGCGGTCAACGCCCGCTCCTTGGCCTCGGCTGGCTGGGCCTGGTATGCCGTCCGCAAAGTCGAACCCCTGCGGCGGCTTTACCCGGGCATCGAGGGCCTACCCCGGAACCAAAAGGGCTGTGATTTTCGGAGATCGTTGCGGCTTCCAATGTCCACTTCCGGCTCGGCGGGGTTTCCGAAATTCTCGTCAATGATGGGCCAGAGCTCTTGCGTGGCTCCGTGTCGTCGCAGTTGTGGCAAACACACCACCAGTCGACCGCGATTCGCGGGTGAGCATCACGGAAAGCTTTGCGGGACAGCACTTGCCACTCCGCCCAGGAGAAGGACACCTCGGTGGCAGCACGGTTGAGACATCCAACCCGCCCGTTCAACTCGGCGGGCACCGAGCTTGACTCGCCTGCGGTGGTCCAAAGTCAGTCAAGCTCGGCTTCACCCCGATACCGGCAATCGATACACGGCAACGTTTTATCGCGAAGCTACCCTATCGACACTGTCGGGGACCCGGCGGACATCAGCTGGGCGTGGGTTGCCAGCAGCTGAGGCAGCAAACCGATCGGGCATGACCGGGTTTGCCCAACACACGGGACGCTGCGTGCACCGACACAAGGGGCATGGCCACTCAACGAATTGCTGTGAGGCCACCCCGCCTATCGCTGCCGACCCTGCACATGTAGGACCTCGCGTCAGCGTCGACGGTGGTTGGTGACGCTGCACTTAGCTACGGCGCGCAGCCGCGCGGGTCATCCGTGTGGCGCTCCTCGGCTTCACCGACGGCACCCGCGTCAACCTCCTGACAAACACTCGTTGACGAGTGGGCGTTCACCTATTAGTGTCGGCCCCAAGCTGAGGGTTGACGGATGCTCAGCTAAGGCTCTACAGGGATGGGGGCAGATGACAACCACTGCCGAAGCCCTACCAGTCGCGCACCTCGTCGCCCCGCCCGGGTACCAGTCCGCTCTGCGTCGCACATCCTGCTTGCCTCGCAGGGCTGCAACGAAGGTCCCGCCGTGGCGGCACCCACAGTCAGATGCGGGGTCGGCACATAGGTCACGGAAGAAATCGTTGGCTCGTCCCGGTGGCCTAGCATGACCACTCGCGTCAGCAGTGATGGACTACGGCAAACGTTCACCGCGGCTTTCAAGGAAGTGGGCCAAGCGGCGGTGCACGTAGGCACGATTCCTGGGCGTAGCGCCGCTACGACCGGCCGCGGCCTCCAACTCTTTGTGGCTGTGCTGCGGTACGTGGTCACCGACACCGTTTCGTTTCGACTTCCGGTCGGCGAGTTCCTGATTCAGGCATGGACGTTACTCAAGGTCACCGCGACGCCCGCGCTGCTCATGGCCATTCCGTTCGGCGCGATGGTGGCCGTTGTGAGTTCGGGGCTGGTCAATCAAGTGGGGGCAAGTTCGCTGCTCGGCGCCGCTGGTGGGGTGGGCGTTGTGCGGCAGGGCGCGCCGATAACCGCAGGGCTGCTGATGGGCGGCGCGGCGGCCTCCGCCATCGCCGCGGACTTCGGGGCCCGAGCGATTCGCGAGGAACTCGACGCCATGCGCGTCATGGGCGTCGACCCCGTCCGCCGACTGGTCGTGCCACGTTTTCTGGCGCTGCTGTTTATTGCGCCCATCCTCTGCATTTTCATCATCGTTACGGGGACGACTGCGTCTTTTGTCTTGGCGGTATCGGTCAGCGACGTGACATCAGGAAGTTTCTGGATGTCGTTTGGGACATTCGCGAAGTTGGTCGACGTGTGGTTCGCTATCGGCAAGACCATCGTTTTCGGTGCCATTGTAGCGATAATTTCCTCCCTTCGTGGAATGGAAGCGAAGGGGGGTCCGCGCGGGGTCGCCGACGCGGTCAATTCCTCAGTTGTACTCAATGTCATTTGTATTGTTTTCGCGAACGTCGCAATAACTCAGCTGCAAACCATGTTCTTCCCGATGGAGGTGGCATAGTGACTGCCACTCAAGATCATGTTGCCCAAAGCGATATCAAATCCGCTATCGTGGGCTCGACGGTTGCCATTCCCAGCGCACGGCCGAGCACGCATCTCAGCGCACGATTGACGACAGCGGCAACACGACCGATCAAAGACATGCTCCGCACCGTCGGCCAATGGACAATATTCATCACTCAGACCTTTTGGCTGCTCCCGCTCACCATTAGTAAATATCGACGACAGACATTGCAACAAATGAATAATCTCGCTTGGGGGCGGGGCTCGATCATAGTCGATGGCGGCGTGATAAGTGTCCTGTTGCTTCTCGGTATCGCGCTGGGCGCCTCCATCGCTATTGAAGCGTTCGCCGTCTTGAATATCATTGGATTCGGCGCCTTGTCGGGGATTGTTGCCGGCGTCGGAGCCATTCGCGAGATCGGCCCGCTTGTCGGGGGAATTGCGTTCGCCGCTCAGACTGGGTGCCGGATGACTGCCGAAATCGGCGCCATGCGCATTGCCGATGAGATTGATGCGGTCGAGGCGATGGGGCTCAGGCCTATACCGTTTGTTGTTGGCACCCGACTCATCGGCGGAATGTTATGTGTTATACCAGGATATCTGGTGACGCTGGTGACAACCTTCTTTGTCATGGATACGGTCATCCGGGTGTTCCACCACCAGCCAGGGGGGACTTACCACCACTATTTCGTCGAGTTTCTGACCATCAGGGACCTTGCCTACTCGGTCATCAAAGTAGCGGTCTACTGCATGGCGGTGACTTTGATTCACTGTTACTACGGATACTTCGCCTCGGGGGGGCCCGTCGGTGTGGGGCAGGCATCCGGCCGAGCGGTGCGCGCCAGCCTGGTAACAATAATGGTCCTGGATTTCGCATTGACCGTCACACTGTGGGGTCTTCGACCAGTGTTCGTTTTCAAGGGCTAGGTGGAACGGGCCATGCTAATTCGAGGTTCAGCGGATTCTGAGGCACGAACGCTGACCATGGTCGGCAGCACGGTAGTTTTGTGTGTTGCTCTTGCTGCTGTTGTATTTTTGTTCGCAAATCCGTTCCAGGACCCACGCACTGACCGAATTTCCGTGGCGATCAAGACGCAATACGTGGGTCAAGGTGTCGCCAAGGGCACGGCGGTAGTGATGCATGGGGTTCAGGTTGGGGAGGTTACCGCTATCTCGAGCTTGCCCGGCGGCGGAGTCCTGCTCAACACGACCCTGCAGAAAGAGCCGGTGGCGGGCTTAACCGACACATTCAAGATCGACTTCAGGCCCGTCAATTACTTCGGTATCACCGGTCTCAATCTCCTCCCTGGCGCCGGCGGTCACGCGCTCCGCGACGGAACTCAGGTAAGCACAGCACCCCAAGGGAACTTTACTCTGCAAGCTTTACTGTCCCGTCTTGGTGAGCTATCCCGCGGAGTGTTGACACCGCAACTCATCCAAGTGATCGACAGAACCACACAATATACCGACGCGTTGAATCCGCTGATCGAGACGGCGTTGATTGCCGCCAACGCAATTGCCGACACGCAAACCGTACGTACCGCTCAACTTCTGACAAATGCGGCAAGCCTCAGCACTGCGTTCCCGCCATTTGTCGATGCAATGACGGACGCCGGCATCCATTTCCTGTATCCGGACAATTACACGAACACAGCCGCGTGGGACGACAGCGACGAGTACTTCGAAAACAGGACGATCAAAACCCTCGAAATGTCGCAGGGCGATGCCGGCATCTTCGGTCATGTTGGGAAGCTGGAATCGAGCCATGTCAGCGATCTGCTCCCGGTGATCGAATCGCTCAAGGCGCTCACCGATGTGGTGCCGCCACTGATCAGGCCGGAAAGCGTCGCGCAAACGCTTGTCGAACTACGGTCCCGGTTGCAAAAGCTGTACGCCGGCACACCTGAACAGCGCGCCCTGCAAGTCCGCATCGTCCTGGACAGCCTTCCCGGTGTGGCCGCTCCCCTCGCTGCAATGGGGGGACCGGAATGAGGCCCACCGCTGCGTTGTGGCGACTCGCAATCAGCGGTGCCGTGGCGGCAATATTGCTGGTCCTGCTTGCCAACGTCATTCGACAACCGGTGGCCGCGCCCACCCGCTCGTATGCCGCGGAATTCATCGACGCGTCCGGCCTGCATGTGGACGCCGATGTCCGTGTTCGTGGGGTTAGGGTCGGGAAGGTTCAATCCATCGTGCTCGAGCGCCGGCGCAGCCAAAGTATCGCCGCGGTGAGCTTCAGCCTGGACAAGCAATACGGCGTTGTGTCTGCCACTCGGCTCGCCATCAAGTATCAGGCGCTGACCGGTTTGCGATACATCGATGTGGTCAACCCGTCAACAAATTTTTTGGCACGGGATCTGGTCTCGCAGGTGCCCACTACTATGACGCAACCATCGATCGATATCACCGCGTTATTCAACGGGCTACAACCCGTGCTCGCCACCCTGAGCCCCGACGAAATAAACACGTTCACGGCGAATGCGGCCACCTACCTGTCGGGTGACGGTGACGGCTTGGCGCCCATGTTGAATAGCATCCACAAGCTCACGGAGTTCGTATCAGACCGTCAGCAGGTTGTCGCTACTTTGATGCGTAACCTTGCAGAACTCGGCGGGTCAATGGGTGGACATTCTAAAGATCTTATCCAGATCCTTGAATGGATTAATCTACCGCTGGACGGTGCCCTCGAGGCGTTGGACGAGTTTCGGAAAGCTCAGCTCTACGGGCCCGATTTCGTAGGCGCAGTGGTGCGACTCCTGGCCAACGCAGGATTCCCCGCCGCTGGTAACGATCCCGAATTCTTCCGGACGGGCGGGAGCGGTGCCGGGCAGCAGGTTACCAACATCGATACGGCACTGGACCGAGCGTTCACCAACGTCGACGACTTTATCGACGCAATCAAGCTGGTCCCGGCGATGTGGGACAACATTGGGCCGATCTTCGAGGCCGGCTCATTAGCGCCGTGCTCACGCGGTCGGTTTCAGCTCCCAGAACAAATGGACGTCCTTTTGAACGGTCAAAGGGTGTTCCTATGCAACCGATGAAGGTGTTTCGAAACCACACTCTGTGGGGCGGAGCCGCCCTTATCCTGCTCGCCGTTTGCGCGCTGACGGCCGCCTCGCTATATGTCAACCCTCCGGGGCAAACACTTGTCACCTTCTACACCCACGACGCCGCGTCAATCCGTCCCGAAGACCAGGTACGAATCGCCGGCGTCACCGTGGGCACCGTGAAAGACCTGGCCTTGGAAGCAACCCAGGTGCGAGTGCGCGCGCGGGTCGATCGCAACGCGTTTGTCGGCGACCTGTCGCAAGTGCAGATTCGTATGCTCACCGTCGTCGGGGGTTACTACGTGAACATCGTGTCTCTGGGCGACAGCCGATTGGGCGACAAGCCTATTCCCGTGGAGCGGGTGACGATGCCCTATAACTTGATGCGGACCCTCACCGACGCCACAAAAATCACCGACAATGTTAACCCTAAACCGATCAATGAATCGCTGGCCCAACTTCAGAACGGGCTTGCCGGTTCCAACGTCGAGTCGCTGTCCGCAGTAATCGATGCGGGAAACAGCATCATGTCCACCATAGAAAGACAACGCGGGCAAGTGTCTGCAATCTTGGATCTCTCTGATGAGTACATCAGAAGCTTGAGTAACTTCGAGGATGGGCTTAAACAAATCGTTGGGAAATTATCGATTGTCGAGCAGACACTATCGCTGTACAGCGTGGCATTCGGCAATTCGCTGGCGGGTCTGGGCGACGCATTGGATGCACTCTCACCGGTTGCCACATTTTACCTGAACCATCGCGAAAAGTTTCTCCTAAAAGTCCGCGAGTGGCTGGAAAAAGCGCAGATGTGGGCAGCGCGCAACGGTGTGATAGTGCGCTCACTGCGCCTCTTGCGCAACAAGATTGAGCGCGTCGTTGACGCACAAAACGCGCCGCCGGAGCTACTCGCTACCGACTTATGTATGCCGATACCAGGAAAATCATGCTGATGACGTCATGGGTTTCGCAGCCAGTTCTACGCCGTGTTCGCCGATTCGCGACCGTCGCGCTCATCGCCACCGCGGCAGGGACGCTGAGCGCTTCGTGTTCGCCACTCCGCCAGAGCTGGCACGCCGACTATTGCGCGACAATGCCGGACAGCATCGGGCTGTACGCCGGCAACCCGGTCACACAGATGGGCTATCAGATCGGGAAGGTCACTTCCATCACTCCGAGCTCGACCGACGTCCGGGTGGATTTCACCGTGACCGAGCGTCGCTCGTTGCCGCACGATGTCAGGGCCATCATCAGATCCCCATCGATACTGGCCGACCGATCGCTGGAACTCATCGGCAACCCCGACTCGGGTCCGCAGTTGGCCCCCGGCGGGTGCATTCCACGGACCCGGACATCGACGCCGAAGGATCTGTCGGAAGTGATCGGCTCGGCAACTAACTTCATCAACGCCATCAATCCCAACGGGTCGACGAACGTCGGCGACGTGGTCCGCGAAGTCGATCAGGCCGTCCACAACAACGGGGTCGGCGTCAACCAACTCCTCACGACGTCGTCGGCCGTACTTGATAGCCCCGACCGAGCAATCGGTGACATCGGCTCCATTGTCAACAATCTCGCTCAACTGACATCGGTGCTCAGGGACATCAGTGGGCCGCTGAAGGAAATTCTGCTGGATGGTCAGCAGACCATGCCCGATGTTCTCAACGCCGTCTATGCAGGAAGTCGGATAGCTCGAACGACGTCGGTGTTTTTCACCATGCTCGCTGATGTGGAGACCCATCTCGGAGAGGTGGTTCAGTTCACGCTCGACGCGAACTCACTCGCCTTGAGAAAACTGAGCGCGCATGCTCCAAGGCTGGCGAATCTGCTTAATCCCGTGCCTTGGTGGATCAACACCGCGGCCAACATCATCAACAATCACCAGTGGCAAACCATCAGATACCGGCCGCCGTTGTACCGCATCCGCACCCCTGACGGAGTTGCGCTGTGCAACATCATGAATGCGTCGACGCCGGGCAGCTGCGCCAACGTGCAGGGAACGCCATACGCGGTTGATGTTGCGCTGCTGCAGTACGTGCTCACCGAGGCGAATCGACGATGAAGCGCTGGATGTGGCTGGCTACCGCGGCACTTGCGACCACTGCCCTGGTCTCATCGTGTGCATCGGTCAACGTCGGCGCCCTGCCACAGCCCGGGAACGCTTACCGGGACGGATACGACCTCATCATCGAGTTCGACAATGTGCTGAACCTACCGGATCGCGCCAAAGTGGTGCTCGATGGCACCACGGTGGGTGTCGTTACCAAGGTAGAGATCGACAGTCGTCACGTCGATGTCACCTCGCGGATCGACTCGCATGTCACGGTGCCGGCCAACATTCATGCGGCCCTGCAGCAAGCCACGGTCCTCGGCGACATTTACGTTGCCTTGGACCGCCCCCAGACTGACCATGCGGCGGGACCCGCCTTGCGGCCGGGCGCTCGGATTCCGATGGCGCAAACCACATCACCCCCGCAACTGGAGAACACCATCGCAAATCTGGCCAATTTTGTGTCGAGCGGATCCATCCAGCGCATACAAAACACGATTATCGGCATCAATCGGGTGACGCCCCACGGCGAAGGTATGGTACGGCAACTGGCGGCTCGAGTGGCCGCTGATCTTTCGGACCTGTCCAACAATGTCGATCTGGTCGACCAATGGCTGAGCGGCGTCTCCGGTACGGCCGACGTCATGCACAGCCAAATCCCGTCATTTCAGACCTTCTTCTCACCCAAGGGCATGACGGGCTTTCATCGTAACCTTCGCATCACGCGTTACGTCGGCACCATTCTTCCGTCCGTCGGTAGTATCTACAGCGGTGGCTACTGGCTCGTGCCCCTGCTGAATTCAT
>JALHRH010000148.1 GCA_022841565.1 Mycobacterium sp.
GTCGGATGCCAACGCCGCCAACGCCATTCGCAAGTCACCCGGTGGTACCACGTCCAGCTCGCTGCGCAGCCGGCCCGAGGACCCGCCGTCGTCGGCCACGGTCACGATGGCGGTGACGTAGGGGGTCAGTCGACGCGCCGCCGACAGCGTGGCGTACAGGCCGTGGCCGCCGCCCAGCGCGACGATGTTGACAATGTTGTCTGTGTTGTCGGTCATTCGCGACCCAGGTCCCGGTGCAGCGCCCGTACCGTCAGCTGCGGATCGGACCGCAACAAACCCATCAGCGCCTCCGCGATCGCCACGCTGCGGTGCTTGCCGCCGGTGCAGCCGATGGCGACCGTCATGTAGCGCTTCCCCTCTCGCCGATAGCCGTCGACCACCAGCGCCAGCAACCGATGGTAAGTCTCGAGGAATTCGGCCGCGCCCGGCTGGCTCAGGACATAGTCGCGGACCGGTTCGTGTTGACCGGTCAGTGGGCGCAACTCGTCGACCCAGTGTGGGTTGGGCAGGAATCGGACGTCCATCACCATGTCGGCGTCCATCGGCAGGCCGTACTTGAAGCCGAAGGACTCGACAGTGACGCTGGTGGTGGCGCCGCCGTTGCCACCGAAAGCCCGCTCGATGCTTTCCCGCAGGCTGCGCACCGACAGGGTCGACGTGTCGATGATCAGGTCCGCGGTGGCACGCACCGGAGCCAGCATCCGGCGCTCGGCGGCGATGCCTTCGGCCAGCGTCTGCTGGCCCTGCAGCGGATGACTGCGGCGGTTGTTCTCATAGCGGCGCACCAGCATGTCGTCGGACGCCTCCATGAACACCACCCGCGGCGTGATGTTGCGGGTGGCCAATTCGTTGCGCACCTCGTCCAGGTCCCCGGTGAACCCGCGGGACCGAACGTCCATGACCACCGCGAGCTGGGTGATGCGGGATCCGGCGGCCAGACCAAAATCCACCATGCGGGTGATCAATTGGGGCGGCAGGTTGTCGGCCACATACCAACCGAGGTCCTCGAGCACCTTGGCGGCCGTGCCGCGTCCGGCACCCGACAAACCGGTCACCAGCACGACATCGATGCCGGCGGGGGTGTCGCTGTTCGTCATTCCGAAACTCCCGTCGCGTCCGGCCGTAGTGCCTCGAGTACCGCGGTGGCGGTGGCCACGCCGATACCCGGAACGGCGGTGATCTGGTCGACGGTGGCCTCCTTGAGGCGGGCTATCGATCCGAAGTGGGTGACCAGTGCCTTGCGCCGGTGCTCGCCCAATCCAGGAACCGAGTCCAGCGCCGACGCCGTCATTCGCTTGGATCGCTTGCTGCGATGGTAGGCGATGGCAAAGCGGTGCGCCTCGTCGCGCACCCGCTGCAGCAGGTAAAGCCCTTCGCTGTTGCGCGGCATGATGACCGGGTCAGGCTCTGCGGGCACCCAGATCTCTTCGAGCCGCTTGGCCAGACCGATGACCGCGACGTCGGTGATGCCCAACTCGTCGAGCACGGCGCTGGCCGCGTTGACCTGCGGTGCGCCGCCGTCCACGACGTACAGATTGGGCGGGTAGGCGAACCGGCGCGACTTGCCTTCCGCGGAAAGCATATTGGGGTCGCTCTGGTCGCCCAGATGCCGCAGGAACCGGCGCCGGGTGACCTCGGCGATGGAGGCCACGTCGTCCGAGCGCCCCTCCCCTGCAGCCTCGCGGATGCCGAAGTGCCGGTAGTCCGACTTGCGCGGCAGGCCGTCCTCGAAGACCACCAGCGAGCCGACGACGTCGGTACCCTGCACGTGGCTGATGTCGACGCATTCGATGCGCAGTGGGGCGTCGGCCAGGCCGAGTGCATCCTGAATGTTCTGCAGCGCAGCGGATCTAGCGTTGAAATCGCCGGCCCGCTTCAGCTTGTGTTGCTGCAGGGCCTCTTTCGCATTACGTTCCACGGTTTCGGCGAGCGCCCGCTTGTCGCCGCGGCGCGGCACCCGCAGCGTCACCTTGGCGCCCCGCAGCCCGGACAGCCAACTGGCCAGCTCGTCGTGGTTGGATGGCAGGCACGGTACCAGCACCTCACGCGGCACGGGGTTGGCGGATTCGTCTGCAGCTCCGCCTAGTTCGGCCTGCTCGCCGTAGAACTGCGTGAGGAACTGCTCGACCAACCGCTCGGCACCGGAATCGCCGGGGTCCGCGGACTTTTCGACGATCCACCCCCGCTGCCCGCGAACCCGGCCGCCGCGGACGTGGAAAACCTGCACCGCGGCCTCGAGATCGTCATCGGCGAAGGCGACCACGTCGGCGTCGGTACCGTCACCGAACACCACGGCCTGCTTTTCCATTGCCCGCCGCAGTGCGCCCAGGTCGTCACGCAGCCGGGCAGCCCGCTCGAAGTCAAGCGCGTCGGATGCCGCGTGCATCTGCTGTTCCAGCCCGCGCGCGAAGCGCTCGGTCTTGCCGGACAGGAAATCGCAGAAGTCCAGCACTATCTGCAGGTGCTGCTCGGCACTGACCCGACCGACGCACGGGGCGGAGCACTTGTCGATGTAGCCGAGCAGGCACGGGCGGTCGATCTGGTTGTGCCGCTTGAAGACTCCGTTGGAGCAAGTGCGGGCCGGAAACACCCGGGTAAGCAGGTCCAGCGTCTCGCGGATCGCCCACGCGTGCGAATACGGCCCGAAATACCGCACCCCTTTGCGTCGCGGGCCCCGATAGACCATCAGCCGGGGGTACTCCTCGTTGAGCGTGACGGCCAGCACCGGGTACGACTTGTCGTCGCGGTAGCGGACGTTGAAACGCGGATCGAACTCCTTGATCCAGTTGTATTCCAGCTGGAGCGCCTCGACCTCGGTGTTGACCACCGTCCACTCGACCTTGGCCGCGGTGGTTACCATCTGACGGGTCCGGGGGTGCAGTCCGGCGACGTCGGCGAAGTACGACGTGAGCCGGCTGCGCAGGCTTTTGGCCTTGCCGACGTAGATGACGCGGCCGTGGGTATCCCGAAACCGGTAGACGCCCGGCTCGACCGGGATGGACCCGGGCGCGGGACGGTACGTGGCGGGATCTGGCACGTCTCTAGGCTAGTGGTCGCCTATCAAGCGCCCAGAACGACAGGGCCCGGCGGCTCGGGTGGGCTACCCAGGAGGCGCCCAGCAGGTGGCGTCACTTACGTCAAGAAAGCGGTCCGACCGCTGCCCCAGCCGCGATGATGTGCGCCGGGCGCGACATAGAACGACGGGACCGGTCACGGTACCTGGTCCCACTCTTGGCCGGGTCCATCGAGGCCGCAATTGAGACGGTTCACCGCAGTCCCCGGATTCGGGTTGCCGAAGCCGGCGCTGAGGCACGGGCCGATACCGTTCGCGAGCTGACCGTTGGGCTGAAGAGTCCAACGCTGGCTGATCCAGCCGGTGCAGGGGACCAACGTCACCAACCACTGGTTCACGACGCCCAGTGCCAGACAGGTCCCTGGGAAGGCCGCACTCCCGATCGTTCCGTCCGAGTTGAAATTCCAGCGCTGGGTTTCCGACTCGTCGCACGGGTTGAGGACCGTCGCAGCGTTGAAGTCCCCGCTCGGGCCGTCCAGACACAAGTTGGCCAAACGGTTCTTCAACCGGACCGGGTCGTCGGCGCTCGCCTCACCGGCGCCGAGCAGCGCGACACCGAACGTCGCGCCGACTAGGAAAAGGGTCCGTCGCACACCGCCCGGAAACCGCGGGCCCTTACGAGTCGCCATTTCGCCATCGTATGGGCAGCGCGCTCAGCGCGCGCGCAGGTCCGGCCGGTAGCGGGCCAGCTGCTCACGAACGGCGTCCATGGCGTGCACGGCGCGCTCCTTGTCCACTGCCTGAATCGCCATCACCGGGATGTACTCGTCGTCGGGCAGGTCGACCCGGGCCCAGCGGCTACCCACCGGAAATGACACTCCGTCTACGTCCGGCCACGGTATCAGCTTGTCGCTCAAAAAATTACGCACAGACAGTCCCGCCGAACCGACGCGCAGCCGCGGCCGCGTGAACAACAGCGCCAGGCCCGCCAGGACCACTCCCAGCACGCCCATCGCCACCTGGTCGGCCGTCTGAAAAACCACCCCGGTGGATCCGATCTTGAGCACCAGGCCAACGGCGATATGGGCCGCCAGAATCAAAAACGCTGCGGCATAAGCGAATAGAGGAGTCAAATAAGGACGGCACACCAGGTCCCACCGCGAGTCCCGGTCGTCGGGCCGGGATTGCTGCGTCATGATCGAGCGCGCAGATCGCGCAAGGTCAGCGCGGTGGTCAGGGCCGCCGCGGCCGCCTGCGCGCCCTTATCCTCGGCCGACGACGGAAGTCCCGCTCGATCCAGCGCCTGCGCTTCGGTGTTGGTGGTGAGCACGCCGTTGGCCACCGGAGTCGAAGCATCCAGCGAAACCCGGGTCAGGCCTTGGGTGACCGCATCGCAGACGTAGTCGAAGTGTGGCGTCTCACCCCGGATCACCACCCCGAGCGCGACGACGGCATCGTGGTTACGGGCCAACTCCTGTGCCACGACCGGAATCTCGATGGCGCCGAGGACGCGTACCACGGTTGGATCGTCGATGCCAGAGTCCGTTGCCACCTTACGGGCACCGGCCAACAGGGCGTCGCAGATTTGGTCGTGCCAGGTGCTGGCGACGATCCCCAGCCGCACACCAGACGCATCCACAGCCGGCATTTCCGGCACACCGGCGCCACCGCTCATTTGCGCCGCTCTCCCCCGCAAGCGGGTGGTGCCCCCACCTCAACACTACGATCTGCATCGTCGCCGGCGGTCACAATGCCCCACCGAATTCTCCTGGCAGATGTACGGATTCGTGAAAATCGTCCAGCCCGACCAGGTCGTGACCCATCTTGTCGCGTTTGGTCATCAGGTAGCGAATGTTCTCCGCGTTGGCGCGTACCGGCAACGCCACCCTTTCGATGATGTGCAATCCATACCCGTCCAGGCCAACGCGTTTGGCCGGATTGTTGGTCAGCAACCGCATCGAGCGAACCCCGAGGTCAACCAGTATCTGGGCGCCAATGCCGTAATCCCTTGCGTCAGCCGGCAATCCAAGCTTCAGATTGGCGTCCACGGTGTCCGCGCCGGCATCTTGCAACTGATAGGCCTGAAGTTTGTGCATCAGGCCGATACCGCGGCCCTCGTGTCCGCGCATGTACAGCACCACGCCGCGTCCCTCGCGGGCCACCATGGCCATCGCGGCGTCCAGCTGGGGCCCGCAGTCGCACCGTCGCGACCCGAATACGTCGCCAGTCAAGCACTCCGAGTGCACCCGCACCAGCACATCGTGGCCGTCACCATTGGAACCGGCAATGTCACCGCGGACCAACGCGACATGTTCGACGTCCTCGTAGATGCTGGAGTATCCGATCGCGCGGAACTCTCCGTGCCGGGTGGGAATCCGGGCCTCGGCGATGCGCTCGATGTGCTTCTCGTGCTTACGGCGCCACTCGATCAAGTCCGCGATCGTGATCAGCGCGAGGCCGTGCTCGTCGGCGAACACCCGCAACTCGTCGGTTTGGGCCATCGACCCTTCGTCTTTCTGGCTGACGATTTCGCAGATCGCACCCGCCGGTTGTAACCCGGCCATCCGGGCCAGGTCGACGGCGGCCTCGGTGTGCCCCGGGCGCCGCAACACCCCGCCGTCCTTGGCACGCAACGGAACGACGTGCCCGGGGCGGGTGAAATCATTGGCGATGCTTGCCGGGTCGGCCAACAGGCGCATCGTGGTTGCCCGGTCCGATGCCGAAATCCCAGTTCCCACACCGGTTCTCGCATCGACAGTGACGGTGTAAGCGGTGCCGTGCTTGTCCTGGTTCACCGCGTACATCGGCAACAGGCCCAGTCTGTCGCAGATCTCGCCATCCAGCGGAACACACAGATAACCCGAGGTGTAGCGGACCATGAAAGCGACGAGCTCGGGAGTGGCCTTTTCGGCCGCGAAGATCAAGTCGCCTTCGTTCTCGCGTTCTTCGTCATCGATGACCACAACGGCCTTGCCCGCCGCAACGTCGGCAACCGCCCGTTCGACGGAGTCGAACCTCGTCATCTTGATTTCCTCACCTGCTGAAGTTGCTCTCAAGTATGAACCACGGCAACGACGCAGTTATTGCCGCTGCGCTTGCAAGAGCCGTTCCACATATTTCGCGAGTACGTCCACCTCGAGGTTCACTTGGGTGCCCAGGGGGGCGGACCCCAGCGTTGTGAGCTCGCGGGTGGTCGGGATCAGCGAGACCTCGAACCAGTCCTGGGGTTCGGCGCCCAGGCCGGAGACCGTCAACGAAATTCCGTCGACGGTGATCGAGCCTTTCTCCACCACGTAGCGCGCCACCGATGCGGGCATCTGGACCCGCACCACTTCCCAGTGCTCCGAAGGCGTGCGGGCAGCGATCGTGCCGGTGCCGTCGACGTGCCCCTGCACAATGTGCCCGCCCAGTCGGCTGTTGAGCGCCGCTGCGCGCTCTAGGTTCACCCGACTGCCCGGCCGCAGGTCGCCGAGGTTCGACCGGCTGAGCGTCTCGGCCATCACGTCGGCGCTGAACTGACCGTCAGGCAATACATCCACAACCGTCAGGCACACGCCGTTGACGGCAATCGAGTCCCCATGTCTGGCATCGGAGGTGACGGTCGGGCCGCGAATGATCAACCGTGCGGCGTCGGCCAGCGCATCCCGGCCGGTCACCTCACCCAGTTCCTCGACAATTCCGGTGAACATCGCACCAGGTTAATGAGTATCTGCGCACCCCTGCACCCGGCTGGTCCCCAAGCCGGGTCATCGGCACCCTCTACGATGCAGGGTATGCAAAAATCCCGCCACCTTTTGGCTGTCCTCGCTGCGCTGAGCGTCGCGATCACGCTCGCCGCCGGGTGCTCGATCAAAAAGAAAGACAGCGGCGGACCACTTCCCGACGCGAAAGCCACCCAAACGTTGGTGGCTCAGGCCACCGAAGCCAGCAAGGCCGTCAAGAGTGCCCACATCGTGCTGACCGTGAACGGCAAGATCCCGGGTCTATCGATCAAGACCCTGACCGGTGACCTCAACACCCAACCTACGGCCGCCAAAGGCAACGTCAAGCTGACGTTCGCCGGGTCCGATATCGATGCCGACTTCGTGGTTATCGATGGAACTCTTTACGCCACGCTCACGCCGAACAAGTGGACCGATTTCGGTAAGGCGTCCGACGTCTACGACCCCTCGCAGATCCTGAGCACCGACAAGGGCGTGGCCAACATACTGGCCAATTTCAGCGAGCCCAAAGCGGAGGGGCGCGAGAACATCAACGGCCAGAGCACCATCCGGATCAGCGGGAAAACCACGGCCCAGGCGGTGAACGCCATCGCGCCGCCCTTCAGCGCCACCGACCCGGTGCCGACGACCATTTGGGTTCAGGACGGCGGTGATCACCAGTTGGCGCAGGCCAAATTGGAGCGCGGGACCGGCAACTCGGTGCAGATGACCTTGTCCGACTGGGGCCAGCAGGTCCAGGTCACGAAGCCCCCGCTGACCTGATGGCCACGCAGGCAGGACGTCGAACCGCAATCAGCGCGGGCAGCCTGGCGGTGCTGCTCGGTGCCCTCGACACCTATGTCGTGGTCACGATCATGCGCGACATCATGACCAGCGTCGGCATCCCGGTGAACCAGCTGCAGCGGATCACCTGGATCGTGACCATGTACCTGCTGGGCTACATCGCCGCGATGCCGTTGCTGGGCCGGGCCTCCGACCGGTTTGGTCGCAAGTTTGTGCTGCAGGCCAGTCTGGCCATGTTCATCCTCGGCTCGGTGGTGACGGCACTGTCGGTGCAGATCGGGAATTGGACCATCGAGGCCGGCGATTACATCCTGCTGTCGCCGGATCCGAACCGGGCATTTCATGTGCTGATCGCGGGCCGCACCATCCAGGGCATCGCCAGCGGCGCCCTGCTTCCCGTCACGCTGGCGTTGGGTGCCGATCTGTGGTCGCAGCGAAACCGTGCCGGCGTCCTTGGCGGCATCGGCGCCGCACAGGAGCTGGGCAGCGTGCTAGGCCCGCTGTACGGAATCTTCATCGTCTTCTTGTTCCACGACTGGCGCCATGTGTTCTGGATCAACGTCCCGTTGACCCTGATCGCCATGGTGATGATCCACTTCAGCCTGCCCGCACACGACCGTAAAGCCTCGCCGGAGAAGATTGACGTCGTCGGCGGTTTGTTGCTGGCGCTCGCGTTGGGCCTGGCGGTAATCGGGCTGTACAACCCCAACCCGGACGGCAAGCAAGTGCTGCCGAGTTACGGCTTGCCGTTGGTGATCGGGGCGGTGATAGCCGCAGCGGCGTTCTTCGCCTGGGAGCGCTTTGCACGCACCCGGCTCATCGAACCGGCCGGGGTGCACTTTCGTCCGTTCCTGTCCGCGCTGGGCACCTCGGTCTGCGCCGGTGCGGCCCTGATGGTGACGCTGGTGAATGTGGAGTTGTTCGGTCAGGGCGTGTTGCAGATGGACCAGAGCCAAGCGGCGGGCCTGCTGCTGTGGTTCCTGATCGCTTTGCCGATTGGCGCGGTCCTCGGCGGCTGGATCGCCACTAGAGCCGGCGACCGAGTCGTTGCTTTTGTCGGGATGCTGATCGCGGGCGGCGGGTTTTGGCTGATCTCGTACTGGCGAGGCGACCTGATGCAGCGCAGGCACGACATCTTCGGTCTGCTCAGCCTGCCTGCGGTGCACACCGACCTGTTGGTGGCGGGCCTGGGACTCGGCCTGGTAATCGGCCCGCTGTCATCGGCGGCACTGCGGGTCGTGCCCGCGGCCCAGCACGGCATCGCCTCAGCGGCGGTGGTGGTCGCCCGAATGACCGGCATGTTGATCGGCGTGGCGGCACTGAGCGCATGGGGGCTGTATCGGTTCAATCAGATCCTGGCGAACCTGACGGCGTCCATCCCGGCGGATGCCAGCACACTGGAGCGGGTGGCCATCCAGGGACACCAGTTCCTGCAGGCGTTCGCCCTGATGTACGGCGACATCTTTAGGGTCACCGTGTTCATTTGCGTGGTGGGCGCGCTGCTCGGGCTGCTGATCGGTGGTCGTCACGAGCACGCCGATGAGCAGGAAGTCCCCGAACGACCGGCCGTCGAACCTCCGGTAGTCAGGGAAGCCGTCAGCGAGCCACCAGGCTGAGCAACAGGTCCGGTCCCACCTGCTCGACGCTGTCGAACTGCCAGCGCAACGCCTGGGCCATGCTGGACACCCCGACATCGTCGACTGCGGTCACCGGGCCGCCCAGCAGGATCGGCGCGACGTACGCGAGGATCCGATTGATCGCCCCAACCCGCAGGAAGGCGCCGGCCAGCGTGGGGCCGCCTTCCAACAGCACATCGGTGCAGTCCGTCAACGCTCTGAGCGCTTCGACCGGATCACGGGTGCGGATCAACATGGTGCGTGAATCGTGGTTAAGCACGTTGGCGTCCGGTGGGACTTCGCGTTGGCCCACCACCACCCGCAGCGGCTGTTTCGGCGAGAGCGATCCGTCCGGCAATCGGGCGGTCAGGGTCGGGTTGTCGGCGAAAACGGTGCCGGTGCCGACCACGATCGCGTCCGCGATGGCGCGGCGACGGTGCAGATCGGCGCGAGCGGCCTCGCTGGAGATCCAATGACTGGATCCGTCGGCCGCGGCGCTGCGACCGTCGATGCTGGTCGCGTACTTCCACGTCACGTGCGGAAAGCCGGTGCGCTGCTTGTGCAGCCACTCCCGCAGCGGACCCGCCGCCACTTGGTCCGCCATGATTCCCGACCGGACTTGCAGCCCCGCCGCGGTGAGGCGCCCGGCGCCGCCGCCCGCGATGCCGTTCGGGTCGTTCAGGGCGAAGATCACCGTCCCCACCCTGGCCTCAATCAGGGCATTCACACACGGCGGCGTCTTGCCGTAGTGGTTGCACGGCTCCATGGTGATCACCGCGATGCCGCCGGCGGCCAAACCACCGGCCCGGCGCAACGCAATGACCTCGGCGTGGTCGCCGCCGGCTGGCTGGGTGGCGCCCACGCCGACGACCCGGCCTTCCTGGTCCACGATCACCGCCCCTACCGGCGGGTTCGGATAGGTGGTGCCTTTCACCTGATAGGAGTGGTCGATGGCGAGGCGCATGGCCTCCTCAATGCTCTTGACCTGCTCAGGGGACTTCGGGCCGGTCATGACCGCTTCCCCAGGTGGTGTGACGCGGCAGCGGCCTGCCGCCGCAGCGCTTCGACCGCCGCGGCCGGATCCTGGGCGCCGTAGACCGAGGATCCGGCGACAAAGCAGTCGACGCCGGCTTCGGCGGCCTGCTCAATGGTGTCCTCGTTGATGCCGCCGTCGATCTCGACCAGAATGGTCAACTCTCCGCTGTCGACGAGCTTGCGGACCGTACGCACCTTGCTCAGCACCTCCGGAATGAAGCTCTGGCCGCCGAACCCGGGTTCGACGGACATGATCAACAGCGTGTCGAACTGCGGCAGGATTTCCAGGAACGGCTCCAGCTGGGTGCCGGGCTTGACGCTGATACCGGCCTTGGCTCCGGCGGCTCGGATGTCGCGCGCCACCCCGACCGGGTTGTCGGTCGCCTCCGCGTGGAAGGTGACGTTGTAGGCGCCGGCCTCGGCGTACGGCGGCGCCCAGCGGTCCGGGTTGTCGATCATCAGATGGCAGTCCATCGGGATGCTGCTGGCCGCCAGCAAACTCTCCACCACCGGCAGACCGATCGTCAGGTTCGGCACGAAGTGGCCGTCCATCACGTCGACGTGCAGCCAGTCGGCGCCACTCACCGCGGCTGCCTCGTCGGCGAGCCGAGCGAAGTCGGCCGCCAGGATCGACGGCGCGATCAGCGGACCCCCCGTACCAGGCATGTGCGACACACTACTAATCCTCCGCAAGCCGGCGCAGGGCAGCCGCGAACATGGCGTCCGTGCCGTGCCGGTGCGGCCACAGCTGAACGTACGGGCCGTCACCGAGCCCGTCCACCGATTCGAACAGCGGCCCGGTATCCAGCGCCACGACGGGATGGCGGCGCAGCGCGTCAGCGACCACCCCCACCGTCTCGGCCAGGTGCGGGGAACACGTCGCGTAAAGCACCACCCCGCCGGGCCGGGTGAGCGAGATCGCGGCGGCCAGCAGTTCACGCTGCAGCTTTGCCAGGCCTGGCACGTCGGACGGCTGCCGCCGCCACCGCGCTTCCGGCCTGCGCCGCAGCGCGCCCAGCCCGGTGCATGGCACGTCGACCAGCACCCGGTCGAAATCCGGTGCCAGGCCGGTCTTTCGACCGTCGACCCGCAGCACCTCAACCGGCAGGCCGCGGGTGTTCTCCACGATCAGGTCCGCCCGATGCTCGGCGGGTTCCACCGCGGTCACTGTGGCCCCCGATTGCGAGCCGAGGGCGGCCAGCAATGCGGTCTTGCCGCCCGGCCCCGCGCACAGGTCCAGCCAACGCCCCCTGTCGCCGTCGACCGCAGCCAGTGTCAACGCCCTGGCCACCAACTGACTGCCCTCATCCTGCACCAGCGCCTGCGCGTCGCGTACCGGCTCCAATTGCCCGGGATCGCCTCCGGGCAGGTACACCGCGTAGGGCGAGTACCGCCCGACCGTGCCGCGCACCGTCGCGGCGAGCTCGGCGGCCGTCAGCACCCCGGGGCGGGCCGCCAGATGCACTTGGGGCCGTTCGTCGTCGCTGGCCAGCACCGCGTCTAGCTCGCCTGCCGATGCCCCCAGTGCGTCGGCGAAGGCCTGAGCGATCCAGCGTGGGTGGGCGTGCACGAACGCCGCGTACCCGACCGGGTCATTGCGCGGGGCCAACTCCTGCACCCAGGACTCCTCGTCTCGCCCCGAGATAGTGCGCAGCACGCCGTTGACGAAACCGGCTCGCGCCGAGTCGAATTCGATTCCGGCCTGGTCGACGGTGGTCGACACCGCGGCGTGAGCATCCACCCGGGTGCGCAGCAGCTGGTAGGCGCCCAGCCGCAGCAGGTCGAGCAGCACCGGATTGATCGTGTCGGGCGCTCGGCCGGCGGCGGCACCGATAACGGCGTCCAACAGGCCGGCGCTGCGGCATGTTCCGTAGGTCAGCTCCGTGGCGAAAGCGGCGTCGCGGCCAGTGATCTCGCGCTCGCGCAGCAGGGCGGGCAGCACCAGGTTCGCGTACGCGTTGCGCTCGCTGACCGCCCGCAGCGCGTCGAAGGCGGCACGGCGGGCGGGGTCCAGGGGCTTGCGGCGCGGTCGCTGCTGCGGCTTCTGGGGCTGCTGCGGCTTATGGTCGGGGCGTTTGCGGTAGGGCCGGGTCACGACGCCTGGATTCCGGGCTCAAGCCGAGCCCCACGCGCCCAGTCGGCGGCATTCATCGGCTTCTTTCCGGGCGGCTGTATCTGGCCCAACCGCACCGGTTGCGACCCGGTGCCTACCCAAACGCTATTGCGGTCAATGTGCATGCCACCGGGTGACAGAGATTGCGGCGCATCCGAATCCAATTGCACTGGACCAACTTTCACGCGAATATCGCCGATGAGCGTCCAGGCCCCGGGGTTGGGTGTGACGGCGCGGATCCGCCGCTCGATGACCTGCGCCGGCAGGTCCCAGCGCACCCGGGCCTGCTCCACAGTGACCTTGGGCGCCAGGCTGACCCCGTCGGTGGGTTGCCGGCGCGGGGTCAGCGCCTGATCGGCGATACCGTCCAAAGTGGTTGACAGCAGTTCGGCACCCGACACCGCCAGTCGCTGTAACAGGTCGCCCGCGGTGTCGGTCGGCCGGATGGTTTCGGTGACGATGCCGTACACCGGCCCGGAATCCAGACTCGGTTCGATCTGGAACGTAGTGGCGCCAGTGATGGTGTCCCCTGCGGCGATCGCGGCCTGCACCGGTGCCGCGCCGCGCCAGGCCGGCAGCAGCGAAAAGTGCAGATTGACCCACCCAAGCGGGGGCACCGCGAGCAAGCCGGCGCCGAGCAGCGCGCCGTAGGCCACCACGGCACAACAGTGCGGCTCCAATTCCGAGA
>JALHRH010000149.1 GCA_022841565.1 Mycobacterium sp.
CCGGGGCGCCGACGGTCGACGTGGTCATGACGCAACTGCATGCCGGCGGCAAGTTCGGCGGGGAGAACAGCGGCTATACCGTCAGTGGTGGTTTGCACGGCGTGGGCGTGTCGGTGGTCAATGCGTTGTCCACCAGGCTCGAAGTCGATATCAAACGCGACGGACACGAATGGTCCCAGTACTACGAGCGTGCCGTGCCGGGCACCCTCAAACAGGGCGAGGCGACCAGGAAGACCGGAACCACCATTAGGTTCTGGGCCGACCCGGAGATCTTCGAAACCACCTCATACGACTTCGAGACGGTCGCACGCCGGCTGCAGGAGATGGCGTTCCTGAACAAGGGTCTGACCATCAACCTGACCGACGAGCGAGTGGAGCAGGACGAAGTCGTCGACGAAGTCGTCAGCGACACGGCCGAAGCTCCCAAGTCCGCCGAGGAAAAGGCGGCCGAATCCAAGGCGCCGCACAAGGTGAAAAAGCGGACCTTCCACTACCCCGGCGGACTGGTCGATTTCGTCAAGCACATCAATCGCACCAAAAGCCCGATCCAACAGAGCGTTATCGACTTCGACGGCAAAGGCACCGGCCATGAAGTCGAGATCGCGATGCAGTGGAACGGCGGCTACTCCGAATCGGTGCACACCTTCGCCAACACGATCAACACCCACGAAGGCGGTACCCACGAAGAAGGCTTCCGCAGCGCGCTGACGTCGGTGGTGAACAAGTACGCCAAGGACAAGAAGCTGCTCAAGGAAAAGGACCCCAACCTCACCGGCGACGATATTCGAGAGGGCTTGGCCGCGGTGATTTCGGTGAAGGTCGCCGAACCACAGTTCGAGGGCCAGACCAAGACCAAGCTTGGCAACACCGAGGTCAAGTCGTTCGTGCAGAAGGTGTGCAACGAACAGCTCACTCACTGGTTCGAGGCCAACCCCTCGGAAGCCAAAACCGTTGTGAACAAAGCGGTCTCGTCCGCCCAGGCGCGGCTCGCGGCGCGTAAGGCGCGCGAATTGGTGCGCCGCAAGAGCGCAACCGATCTCGGTGGCTTACCCGGCAAGCTCGCCGACTGCCGCTCGACGGACCCACGCAAGTCCGAACTGTATGTGGTGGAGGGGGATTCGGCCGGCGGCTCGGCCAAGAGCGGTCGTGACTCGATGTTCCAGGCCATCCTGCCGTTACGCGGCAAGATCATCAACGTGGAAAAGGCCCGCATCGACCGGGTGCTGAAGAACACCGAAGTCCAAGCCATCATCACCGCGTTAGGCACCGGAATTCACGACGAGTTCGACATCGCCAAACTGCGGTATCACAAGATCGTGCTGATGGCCGACGCCGACGTTGACGGACAACACATTTCGACGCTGCTGCTGACCTTGTTGTTCCGGTTCATGCGCCCATTGCTTGAGCACGGGCATGTGTATTTGGCGCAACCGCCGCTGTACAAGTTGAAGTGGCAGCGCACCGAACCCGAATTCGCCTACTCCGACCGGGAACGTGATGGCCTGTTGGAGGCGGGGCAGAAGTCCGGCAAAAAGATCAATAAAGAAGACGGTATCCAACGTTACAAAGGTTTGGGTGAGATGGACGCCAAGGAGCTGTGGGAAACCACGATGGACCCCTCAGTTCGGGTGCTGCGTCAGGTGACCCTCGACGATGCCGCCGCGGCCGATGAGCTGTTCTCTATCTTGATGGGCGAGGACGTCGAGGCACGCCGCAGCTTCATCACCCGTAATGCCAAGGACGTTCGCTTCTTGGACGTCTAACCCCGGTCCGCGTTCGCTTATCTGATGAAGAGCAATGAGGAATAGATGACTGACACGACGCTGCCTCCCGGTGACGGTCCGGTAGACCGGATCGAACCGGTTGACATCCAGCAGGAGATGCAGCGCAGCTACATCGACTACGCGATGAGCGTGATCGTAGGCCGCGCGCTGCCGGAGGTCCGCGATGGTCTCAAGCCGGTGCACCGCCGCGTGCTGTACGCGATGTACGACTCCGGGTTCCGGCCGGATCGCAGCCACGCCAAGTCCGCGCGCTCGGTCGCCGAGACGATGGGCAACTACCACCCGCACGGCGACGCGTCGATCTACGACACCTTGGTGCGCATGGCCCAGCCGTGGTCGTTGCGTTATCCGCTGGTGGACGGTCAGGGCAACTTCGGCTCACCGGGGAACGATCCACCGGCCGCGATGCGGTACTGCGTGACTGGTGATGCGTTGGTGCGGTTGCCGTTTGGGCAGTCTGTGCGTATTGCGGACGTAGTGTCCGGAGCCGAGCCAAATTCGGATAACCCAGTCGAGCTCAAGGTCCTGGACCGGCATGGTAACCCGGTGATTGCTGATCGGTTGTTCCACTCGGGTGAGCATCGCACATACAAGGTGCGCACCACCGAGGGATACGAAGTCACCGGCACGTCGAACCACCCGTTGCTCTGTCTGGTCGATGTTGGTGGCGTTCCGACGTTGTTGTGGAAGCTGATCGAGGAGATCCGCGCAGATGACTACGTCATCTTGCAGCGCACGCCGCCGATGGAGTTCGGTCCAGCGGACTGGCACGACACGATGGAAGCCCTATTACTGGGAGCCTTCATCAGCGACGGGTTCGTGTCCGAATCCCGAGCGGGATTCAACAACCTCGATCGGGACTACTTCAACATGGTTGTGTCGGCCTACGACGCGGTTGTCGGCGGCAACCGGTATTTATCTCAGCGCACGATCGCGTCGGGCTCGGTGCTTAATGAGCTTGATATTCAAAATGTTTCGGCTCTGAAACACACGCGGCTCGGTCAGCTTTGCGGGCAACGTTCGGCAGACAAATCGGTGCCAGAGTGGCTCTGGCACTCTCATACCGCGGTGAAACGGGCATTTCTGCAGGCATTGTTCGAGGGCGACGGATCGTGCTCTGCATTGCCACGCAACTCAATCCAGATCTCCTATTCCACGCGCAGTGAGCAGCTTGCCATCGACGTGCAACAGATGCTGCTGGAGTTTGGAGTAGTGTCCAAGCGCTACCGACACACCGTGGGCGAGTACAAAGTTGTCATCACCAATCGCGCGGATGCCCAATGCTTCGCGGGACAACTTGGTTTCGGCGGCGCCAAGCAGGAAAAGCTCACCAGCATCCTGTCGTCGATGCCGCCATGCGCCGACAGAGACAACGATCATGTGCCCGGACTGGCGGCGTTCATCCGCAGGCACTGCGGCGGCCGCTGGGTCGACAAGGAGTGGCTGCGCAAGCACAACATCGATCGGCTGTCGCGGTGGCGGCGGGACGGTACCGAAATCCTCTCGCATATCGCCGATCCGGATGTCCGGGCCATCGCCACCGATCTCACCGACGGCCGCTTCTACTACGCGAAGGTCGCTGCAGTCACCGCAGCGGGCCTCCAGCCGGTATACAGCCTCCGTGTCGACACCGATGATCACGCGTTCCTGACCAACGGATTCGTCAGCCACAACACCGAGGCCCGACTGACGCCGCTGGCCATGGAGATGCTGCGCGAAATCGACGAGGAGACAGTCGATTTCATCCCCAACTACGACGGCCGGGTGCAAGAGCCGACGGTTCTGCCCAGCCGGTTCCCCAACCTGTTGGCCAACGGCTCGGGCGGCATCGCCGTCGGTATGGCCACCAACATCCCGCCGCACAACCTGCGCGAGCTCGCCGAGGCGGTGTTCTGGTGCCTGGAGAACTACGAAGCCGACGAAGAGGCGACCCTGGCCGCCGTCATGGAACGGGTCAAGGGGCCGGACTTCCCCACCTCCGGTCTGATCGTCGGAAGCCAAGGCATCTCCGATGCCTACAAGACCGGCCGCGGCTCTATCCGGATGCGCGGAGTCGTTGAGGTTGAAGAGGATTCGCGCGGCCGTACGTCTCTGGTGATCACCGAGTTGCCGTATCAGGTTAACCACGACAACTTCATCACCTCGATCGCCGAGCAGGTCCGCGACGGCAGGTTGGCCGGCATCTCCAACATCGAGGACCAGTCGAGCGACCGCGTCGGGCTGCGCATCGTCGTCGAAATCAAGCGCGACGCCGTGGCCAAGGTGGTGCTGAACAACCTCTACAAGCACACCCAGCTGCAGACCAGCTTCGGCGCCAACATGCTGTCCATCGTCGACGGGGTGCCGCGCACCCTGCGCCTGGACCAGATGATCCGCTACTACGTCGAGCACCAACTCGAGGTAATCGTTCGGCGCACCACCTACCGGTTGCGAAAAGCCAACGAGCGGGCCCACATTCTGCGCGGTCTGGTCAAGGCGCTCGACGCACTCGACGAAGTGATCGCGTTGATCCGCGCATCACAGACCGTCGATATCGCCCGCGCCGGTTTGATCGAGCTGCTCGACATCGACGAGATCCAGGCCCAGGCCATCCTGGACATGCAGTTGCGACGACTGGCCGCCCTGGAGCGTCAGCGGATCGTCGACGACCTGGCGAAGATCGAAGCCGAGATCGCGGACCTGGAAGACATTCTCGCCAAGCCGGAACGTCAGCGCGCTATCGTGCGCGACGAACTCGGCGAGATCGTGGAGAAGCACGGCGATGACCGTCGCACCCGGATCATCGCCGCCGACGGTGACGTCAGCGACGAAGACCTGATCGCCCGTGAGGACGTCGTCGTCACCATCACCGAAACCGGATACGCCAAGCGCACCAAGACCGATCTGTACCGCAGCCAGAAACGCGGCGGCAAAGGCGTCCAGGGTGCCGGGCTCAAACAGGACGACATCGTGCGACACTTTTTCGTCTGCTCCACCCACGACTGGATCCTGTTTTTCACCACCCAGGGCCGGGTGTATCGAGCCAAGGCCTACGAGCTTCCCGAAGCCCTGCGCACCGCACGCGGCCAGCACGTCGCGAACCTGTTGGCCTTCCAACCCGAAGAGCGCATCGCCCAGGTCATCCAGATCAAGAGTTACGAGGATGCGCCCTACCTGGTGCTGGCCACCCAGAACGGACTGGTGAAAAAGTCGAAGCTGACCGACTTCGACTCCAACCGGTCCGGGGGAATCGTGGCGATCAACTTGCGCGGTGAGGACGAACTGGTTGGCGCGGTGCTGTGCGCGGCCGAGGACGATTTGCTGCTGGTATCGGCCAACGGACAGTCCATCCGGTTCTCGGCCACCGACGAGGCGCTGCGCCCGATGGGCCGCGCTACGTCCGGCGTGCAAGGCATGCGGTTCAACACCGACGATCGGCTGCTCTCGCTCAACGTGGTTCGAGAAGGCACCTACCTGCTGGTCGCGACCTCTGGCGGATACGCCAAGCGGACCGGGATCGAGGAGTATCCGGTGCAGGGCCGCGGCGGCAAGGGCGTTCTCACCGTGATGTACGACCGTCGGCGCGGCCGGCTGGTAGGGGCATTGATCGTCGACGACGAGAGCGAGCTCTACGCGATCACGTCCGGCGGTGGCGTCATCCGCACCACGGCACGCCAGGTCCGCAAGGCGGGCCGACAGACCAAGGGCGTTCGGTTGATGAACCTGGGTGAGGGAGCCACATTGTTGGCCATTGCGCGTAACGCCGAGGAAAGCGCCGATGAGATCGAGGGTGACGAGGGCAGCTAGCCCGGGCGGTGGAAGAACGCGCTGCGAACCCGGCATAGACTCAGCTCACTGAGCAGACATGTAAGGAGTCGGGGTGAGTTCACCGAACGAGCCGGGCGGCCCCAGTCAGGGTGACAACCCGAACGGAGACGGGGCGATCGAACGTGCTGGTGCACACCGGGCGGCGACCGGTCCCGGCCGCCTGCCGGAGGCCACAGACTCGCCGCCATGGCAGCGGGGAGCTGCCCGTGCCGCGTCTCATCCAGGGCTGCAAACCGGACCTCGCGCGGCCGCCGACCCGCCCACCGACGTACGGACGCCTACCAGTTCCGAAGCTCGGCTGAACCGATTCATCTCCGGGACGTCGGCGCCGACGCCCGGCCCACCAGCGGAGGTCCCAGCCGTGCGCAGTGAAAACTCACCCGCGGAGGCGTACGCCAGCGAATTGCCGGATCTGTCCGGGCCTATTCCGCGGGCATCTCAACGAAACGACCAACGCAAGCCCGCCCCCGAGCGTCCCGCCGACACGCCCTCCTCGACCACGGGCCGCTCGGCGGGCAGCGAAGCAAGGGGCGTGCAGGTGGGCTCCCGACGCGGTCGAGGGCCGGTCCGGGCCAGCATGCAGATCCGCCGCGTCGACCCGTGGAGCACCCTGAAGGTATCGCTGCTGCTGTCGGTGGCGCTGTTCTTCGTGTGGATGATCGCGGTGGCTTTCCTGTACCTGGTGCTCGGCGGCATGGGCGTGTGGGCCAAGTTGAACAGCAACGTCGGTGATCTGTTGAACAACACCAGCGGCAGCAGCGGTGAACTCGTCTCCAGTGGAACCATCTTCGGCGGGGCGATTCTGATCGGTCTGGTCAACATCGTCTTGATGACGGCGATGGCCACCATCGCCGCGTTTGTCTACAACCTGACGACGGATTTGATCGGCGGTATCGAAGTGACCCTGGCGGACCGGGACTAGGTTGGTAGACGGCGTTTTGGGACTCAGGCGGCCGGTGCGGTAATCTCGTCGCTCGGCCGTACTGGCAGTACGGGCCTATAGCTCAGGCGGTTAGAGCGCTTCGCTGATAACGAAGAGGTCGGAGGTTCGAGTCCTCCTAGGCCCACGACCATGTGCCCGTCAAAACGTCGTGTGAAGTTCGCGTTGCCGCTGGCAGCGGCCGCTGCCCTGGGCGCGGTGACTGCGGCGGTGATGCGTTCGCGGCGCGACGTCGAGGTCTGGCATGTGGCGCCCGATGTATCCCCGGGTGATCAGGCGGACCACCCAGAGGGGCCTTAGCTCAGTTGGTAGAGCACCGCCTTTGCAAGGCGGGTGTCAGGGGTTCGATTCCCCTAGGCTCCACAGATCGAGCCTGCGCTCCTGGCGCCGAAACTGCGCCAGGAGCTAACTGCACCGGCATCCGGGGGCGCTAAGCGCAGCCTCGATGCCGTGAGCGCAGCGTCGATGCCGTGAGCGCAGCCTCGACGGGCGAAACGCAGTTCCCTACGGTCGCGGCTGCACCTCCACGCTGGGCGGGAGCGGTGAGGGCTCCGGCTGCGACGAGCGCCGCACGATGCTGAACGCGACCGCGCCACCGGCCAGCACCACAACGGTGACTGCACCCGCGATCAGCCACGGCTTTTTGCTGCGGCGCTGATTGCGTCGGGCGTCCTGCAACAGCTGCGGCAGGTTGGCGACCACTTCCTGAGCGGCGGCGAGCTCCTGCCCGAGCGTCTCCTGAGCGGCCGCGAGTTCGCGCGCCAGCCGACCTTCCCGGTAGCGGCGGCGAAGGTCCGTCGCGGTGGAGTGGGCTGACTGGACCCCGAGGCCGACGACACCGCGAGTGACATCCACCGGTCCCACCGCCGAATAGGTCAGGCCACGGGTCAGTCGCTCGCGTGGGGTCAACGAGGCTTGCGCCTTCTCGCTCATCTGCCGCCTTTCGATGTACTGCTCAGGTCTTACGCAGTCCTATCAGGTACCGAGCCACTGGAGCTAGGGGTTGGGTAACACCGTCACTGGAAGGATGCCGACGCCATCCGGTGTGGATGGCACCCGCTGCGGGCCGGACCGCGCGTAGTGGCAGACTGTGATCCCGTGACTAACAGCCCCATTCAGACCGCTACCGCCACGCTGCACACCAACCGCGGAGACATCAAGGTCGCCCTGTTCGGGAACCACGCGCCCAAGACCGTCGCCAACTTCGTCGGCCTGGCGCAGGGCACCAAGGAGTACTCGACCCAGAACGCCTCGGGCGGTCCGGCGGGCCCGTTCTATGACGGCGCGGTTTTCCACCGGGTGATTCGGGGCTTCATGATCCAGGGCGGCGACCCGACCGGCACCGGCCGCGGCGGCCCCGGCTACAAGTTTGCCGACGAGTTCCACCCCGAGCTGCAGTTCGACCGGCCTTACCTGCTCGCGATGGCCAACGCCGGCCCGGGCACCAACGGCTCCCAATTCTTCATCACCGTCGGCCCGACTCCACACCTGAATCGGCGTCACACGATCTTCGGTGAGGTCATCGACCCCGACTCGCGAGGTGTCGTCGACGCGATCTCCAACACCGCCACCGACGGCAACGATCGTCCGACCGAGCCGGTCGCCATCGAGTCCATCACCATTTCCTGACACGGGGCCCTGCCGCGAGAGTCCGCAAATTGCCACCCACACCGGCGTGTCGGTGGACAAACGCGGGCACTCGCGGCCGGTGAGGTCAACCCGGGCGGAGCTAGCCCGCGTAACCGGCGTCGGTGAGCGCGTCGAGCACCTCCAGCGGGTCGGTGCCCAGGTCCCAGCGGGACAACACCAGCAGCCCCCCGTCGCCGGTTTCCAGTTCCAGTAGGCGGACCCTGCGGCCGTACCGGCGGAACTCCGAGATGCGGATGAGCTTGATGACGTCTCGGCGCAACACCTGTGTGCGAAACCAGCCGCGCACCATCAAACCGTCGGGTCCGATTGCCAGCTTCGGTCGTGCGCGCCAGGATCCGCCGGCAAACACGAGCAGGCCCATCGCGGCGATCCCAGCCACGACCCGCCCTGGCGGGTCTGTGACCAGCGTCACAGCGGCGATAGCCAGCACGACACCGCCGATCCCGCACGCCGCGATGCCGGCCGTCTGCGGCGCCCACTCAGTTTGCTGCATACGAAACGGTGCCCCCCTCACCACGCCAGATGCGGTTATCCACAGACGCTATCAACAGTGGGGATGAATCACACGCGTGTGATTGGGTGACAGGAAGGTTGCGGGCGTGGTAACAGAACAGCCGAGCAATGAATGCATTTCGTCCACATCGATCCCGATCCCGGCCGCTCAGTGCCAGCGCATCGTGAGCAACAGCCCGGTGATCATGAAGGCGAACGCGATCGCATAGTTCCAGGGACCCAGTTCGGCCATCCAGTGCAGGGCTGCGGGAGCCTGCGGCCCATAGGCCGCCAGCTGGAACACCATCAACCAGACGAGCCCGATCAGCATCAGGCCGATGAACAATGCGACGAACCACACGCTCGACGGCCCGACCTTCACTTTCACCGGAGTGCGGCTTACCGCCGTGACGGTGAAGTCGTTCTTTTTGCGGACCTTCGACTTGGGCATGTGTACCTCTGATACCTCAACAAAGAGCGGGACGGGTGCAACGATTACGGTTGCATGCAGGTAGAGCTCGGCTACGAGACTAGCCCACAGGAGACCCATGATCGATCGGCGCCGTTCTCCGTGGCGGTTCGGTGTTCCCGTGGTGTGTCTGCTGGCGGGGCTGCTGTTGGCGGCCACGCACGGAGTGTCCGGCGGTGCGGAGATTCGCCGCAGCGACGCGCCACGCCTGGTCGATCTGGTCCGGGAGACGCGGTCCTCGGTGGGCCACCTCGATTCCGAGCGCGAAGCGTTGACCAGAAAAATCGACGCCGTCCACGGCCGGTCCTCGGACCTCGCATTGCAAGCGATGCTGAGGCGGGCCGCCGAGCTGGCCGGTGAGGCGGACATGAACCCGGTCCACGGACCGGGCCTGGTGGTCGTGCTCAACGATGCCCAGCGTGATGCCAACGGGCGGTTCCCACGCGATGCCACGCCGGACGATCTCGTCGTGCACCAGCAGGACATCGACGGAGTCCTCAACGCGATGTGGAGCGCCGGCGCCGAGGCGATCCAGATGCAGGACCAGCGCATCATCGCCACCTCGGTCGTCCGGTGCGTCGGCAACACGCTGTTGCTCAACGGGCGCACCTACAGCCCGCCGTATTCCATCACCGCGGTCGGTAACGCCGCGGCCATGCAGGCGGCTCTGGCCGCCGCTCCCCTGGTGACGCTCTACAAGCAGTACGTGGTCCGCTTTGGGCTCGGCTACCGGGAAGACGTCAGGCCCGATGTAGCCGTGGCCGGGCATGCCGAACCGGTGCGGCTGCATTTCGCTGTGCCCATCGGTCCGATCGGCTACTAGACCGCGGCCAACTCCTGCCATGCAAGTGGGCGGTAGCCTGTCACGATGCGGATCCTGGTCGTCGACAACTACGACAGCTTCGTGTTCAACCTGGTGCAGTACCTGGGCCAGTTAGGCTTTGAGGCGGCGGTGTGGCGAAACGACGACGCGAGGCTCACTGGCCCCGGCCGCGCCGACGCCGTGGCCGCCGAATTCGACGGCGTGCTACTTAGCCCCGGCCCCGGTACCCCGGAACGGGCCGGCGCATCAATCGATCTGGTGCGGGCATGCGCGGCCGCGAACACACCGCTGCTCGGCGTGTGCCTGGGACACCAGGCCATCGGCGTTGCCTTCGGCGCCACCGTCGATCGCGCACCGGAACTGCTGCACGGCAAGACCAGCAGCGTGTTCCACGCCGATGTCGGTGTGCTGCAAGGACTTCCGGATCCGTTTACCGCTACCCGGTACCACTCACTGACCATCCTGCCGGAGTCGCTGCCGGCCGAGCTGGAGGCCATCGCGCACACCCAGAGCGGGGTGATCATGGCTGTGCGCCACACCTCGTTGCCGATTCACGGCGTCCAGTTCCATCCCGAATCGATCCTGACCGAAGGCGGACACCGGATGCTGGCCAACTGGCTCAGCTATTGCGGTTGGACGCGCGACGACACTTTGGTGCGGCGACTGGAGAACGAGGTGCTCACCGCGATCCGGCCGCACTTCCCGACCCAGTTGCCTGGTCCGGCAACGGCTACTGACCGAACTTCAGCGTGATCACGCCGTCCCGGTTCACACCGGTTCCGGCTGATGGGCTCTGATAGACCACTTTGGCGTGCAGGGCGCCGCCGGCGTCGACGTCGGGCCCTTTGTCCAGCACCCCGGTCCAGCCCAGCGCCCGCAGCCGCGGTTCGGCATCAGTCCAAAACATGCCGGATACGTCGGGCATGATGAACTGGTTGCCCTTGGACACTTGTAGTTCAATGACGGTGTCGATCGGCTGGGTCTCCCCCTTGGCCGGATTGGTGCCGATCACCTCGCCGGCCGGGCGCGGGCTGTCCACCTGAGTCTGGGTGACCTTGGTGAAGCCGTAGACGCTGAGGTTCTTCTGCGCGACGTCAACGGTCTGGCCCGTGACGTCCGGAATCTGCTTGGTCTCCGGCCCGGAACCTACGACGATCGTGATGACGTTGGTGATGGCCGAGGTCTGATTGGCGGGCGGGTTGGTCCCGACCACCTTGCCCTGCAATTCGGGGGTCGACGGCGAATTCGACTGCTTGAATTTGGTGAAGCCGGCCGCCGTGAGCTTCTTGACCGCCTCCGAGTAGGTCAACGATGACACGTCGGGTACTTCGCGCTGCTCGGGCCCGGTGGAGACGTTGATGGTGATCTCGTCGCCGGCGCCCACCGAAGAGTTCGCGACCGGATCGGTGCCGATGACGTGATCCGGCGGGATCTGGGAGTCGGGCCGCTGCTGAGTGCGGGTCTTGAACCCCTTGTTCTGCAGCGCCACTATTGCGTCGGCAGACGTCTGTCCCCGCACGTCGGGAACCTGAACACTGCGGGTGCTCCGGCCGAACGTGTTGATCGCGATGGTCACGACGATCGTCAACACCCCCAACACCGCGACCACGGCTACCCACCGGCCCACCGAGCCGGCACTGCGGTCGCGGTCGGTGTCGTCGAAGTTCTGCCGAGGCAACGGGTCGGTGCGCGGACCGCCGTGGCCGCCACCGCCCGACGACATGAACGCCTTGCGCTCGGCACCGGTGAGCACCTTGGGCGCTTCCGGGGGCTCGCCGTTGTGCACCCGGACCAGGTCGGCACGCATCTCCGCCGCGGTCTGGTACCGGTTCTCTGGGTTCTTGGCCAGCGCCTTCAGCACGACGGCGTCGAGGTCGGGGGAGATCCCTTCATGGCGCTCCGAGGGCGGAACCGGGTCTTCACGCACGTGCTGGTACGCGACGGACACCGGTGAATCGCCGGTGAAAGGTGGTTCCCCGGTGAGCATCTCGTACAGAACACAGCCCAACGAGTAGACATCGGAGCGGGCGTCGACGGAGTCGCCGCGGGCCTGCTCGGGCGAGAGATACTGCGCGGTGCCGATCACCGCGGCGGTCTGGGTGACGCTGTTACCGCCGTCGGCGATCGCGCGGGCGATGCCGAAGTCCATCACCTTCACCGCGTTGGTGGAGCTGATCATGATGTTGGCCGGCTTGACATCGCGATGGATGATGCCGTTCTGGTGGCTGAAGTTCAGCGCCTGGCAGGCATCGGCGATTACCTCGATGGCGCGCTTGGGCGTCATCGGGCCCTCGGTATGCACGATGTCACGCAACGTGACACCTTCGACGTACTCCATCACGATGTAGGGCAGCGGCCCCGCGGGCGTCTCCGCCTCGCCGGTGTCGTACACCGCGACGATCGCGGGGTGATTGAGTGCCGCGGCGTTCTGCGCTTCCCGCCGGAAACGCAGGTAGAAACTGGGATCGCGGGCCAGGTCGGCGCGCAGCACCTTGACCGCAACATCGCGGTGCAATCGCAGGTCGCGGGCCAGGTGAACTTCGGACATACCGCCGAATCCCAGGATGTCGCCCAGTTCGTAGCGGTCGGACAGATGCCGAGGGGTGGTCATCGCGGTATCTCTAATCGGGCCAACGAGACGTCCAGTACAGAACTACCGGTTCGCGGGCTGTCCGTCCAATCGAGATCCGCACGCGCGGGCTCGAAGTCGTGAGTCTGCGCACTGCCGGTGTTGGTGACCGTTGGCGGCGGTGATGGCTGGCTGTCGGACTTGGAATTGATGACGATGAGCACCGCGATGATGATCGCCAGCGCTCCGAGTACACCGGCCGCCCAGAGCAGCGCGCGTTGGCCGGAGGAGAACGTGCGCCGAGCCGGTGGCCGGTGCCCCGCGGCGGCTCGCCGGGGCGCCGCGGTCCGAGTGGGCGCGGGCGCAATCCTGGCCGGGGTGGCCGACGGGATTGCCGCAGGGGCCGCCCGCCCCGGCGG
>JALHRH010000150.1 GCA_022841565.1 Mycobacterium sp.
GTGACGGCGGGGCCGGCGGGGCCGGTGGCGACGGCGGAGCTGGGACCAGCGGCGTTGGCGGCAGTGGCGGACACGGCGGCGCCGGCGGCTTGAGTGGGCAGATAGGTAACGGCGGGGCGGGTGGAGCCGGCGGCAACGGGACGAGCGCCACCCTTGGGCCGCGCAATGGCGGGTCCGGCGGTGTCGGGGGCTTCGGGGGCGATGCCAAGCTGCTGGGCAACGGCGGCGTTGGCGGCGCCGGCGGGTTCGCCGGCGACGGTGGGTCCCTCGGGGGCGTCGGCGGGAACGGTGGTGGCGGTGGCAACGGAGGGCACAGCGGGCTGTTGGGCAGCGGCGGCGCCGGCGGGATTGCCAGAGCCGGTGGCAAAGGCTTCTTCGGTGGAGTTGGTGGCAACGGCGGTGAAGGCGGCGATGCCATCGGCTTGATCGGCAACGGCGGCAACGGCGGCGGCGCCGGCGCCGGCGGCGCGCCCGTAGATGAGGTCGTTGGTCATGCCGGCCCCGACGGCAACGGCGGCAACGGCGGCATCAAAGGCCTGTTGTTCGGCACCCCTGGGGCACACGGCTGACCAGAACCACCCACGCTCTCTGCACATCTGCTCCGCCCTGCGCTAGCGTGGGAAGAGCCCGGACAGCCGGGCGAGCCCAACAAATCACGCGGGAGCGCAACCATCATGCGCTGAGAGGACGGCTGGGGCCGTCGACCGTACGAACCTGACCGGGTAATGCCGGCGTAGGGAGACTCAGGATGACCGATCTGGTTTCGAAAACCGTTGAACCTCGGGTGACCACTGGACCCATCGCGGGGAGCAGCAAGGTGTATCGCGATCTGGAAGGCGTTGCCGGGATGCGGGTGCCCTTCCGGCGGGTGCACCTGTCCACTGGTGACCACTTTGACCTGTACGACACGTCCGGGCCCTATACCGACGACAACGCCGTGATCGACCTGGCTGCCGGCCTGCCGCGGCGGCCCGGCGTGGTCCGCGATCGTGGCACCCAGCTGCAGCGCGCCCGTGAGGGGGAGGTCACCGCGGAGATGGCGTTCATCGCCGCTCGGGAAGGCGTGCCTGCGCAGTTGGTGCGCGACGAGGTTGCCCGCGGCCGTGCCGTCATCCCGGCCAACCACAACCACCCCGAGAGCGAACCGATGATCATCGGTAAGGCGTTTGCGGTGAAGGTGAATGCCAACATCGGCAACTCGGCCGTCACGTCCTCGATCGCCGAGGAGGTCGACAAGATGGTGTGGGCCACCCGCTGGGGTGCGGACACCATCATGGACCTATCTACCGGTAAGAACATCCACGAAACCCGTGAGTGGATCCTGCGCAACTCCCCGGTGCCGGTCGGCACCGTGCCGATCTACCAGGCGCTGGAGAAGGTCAACGGCGACCCGACCGAATTGACCTGGGAGCTTTACCGCGACACCGTGATTGAACAGTGCGAGCAGGGTGTGGACTACATGACCGTGCACGCCGGCGTGCTGCTGCGCTATGTCCCGCTGACCGCCAAGCGGGTCACTGGCATCGTGTCGCGCGGCGGCTCGATCATGGCCGCCTGGTGCCTGGCGCATCACCGGGAGTCGTTCCTGTACAGCAACTTTGAAGAACTCTGCGACATCCTGGCGCGCTACGACGTCACCTTCTCCCTCGGCGACGGACTGCGGCCGGGGTCGATCGCCGACGCCAACGACGCTGCGCAGTTTGCCGAGCTGCGCACCCTGGGCGAGCTGACCAAGATCGCGAAAGCCCATGGCGTACAGGTGATGATCGAGGGACCCGGGCACGTCCCGATGCACAAGATCGTCGAGAACGTGCGGCTGGAAGAGGAGCTCTGCGAGGAGGCCCCCTTCTACACCCTCGGACCGCTGGCCACCGACATCGCACCCGCCTATGACCACATCACGTCGGCGATCGGCGCGGCCATCATCGCCCAGGCGGGCACCGCGATGCTGTGCTACGTCACCCCCAAGGAGCATCTCGGCCTGCCGGACCGCAAGGACGTCAAGGACGGCGTGATCGCTTACAAGATCGCGGCACACGCCGGTGATCTGGCCAAGGGCCACCCGCACGCCCAGGACCGCGACAATGCGTTGTCGCAGGCGCGTTTCGAGTTCCGCTGGAACGACCAGTTCGCATTGTCCCTGGATCCCGACACCGCGCGGGAGTACCACGACGAGACACTGCCCGCCGAGCCGGCCAAGACCGCGCACTTCTGCTCGATGTGCGGACCGAAGTTCTGCTCGATGCGCATCACGCAGGACGTTCGAGAATTCGCCGCCAAGCACGGGCTGGAGACCGAAGAGGACGTCGAGGCGATGCTGGCCAATGGCATGGCTGAAAAGTCCCGCGAGTTCGCCGAGCACGGTAACCGGGTGTATGTCCCGCTGACCCAGCGGTGATCGCAAGCGCGGCGGAGCCGGGCGCCGCGGGTCACCGCTCATCCGACCCAGCGGCCTTCCTGCCGTTAGCGCCGCCGGGAACGACGCCGCTGCGGGTGCTGACCATCGCCGGGTCAGACTCCGGCGGTGGTGCCGGCATCCAAGCTGATATGCGTACCATCGCGCTGCTTGGCGTGCATGCCTGCGTCGCCGTCACCGCGGTCACCGTGCAGAACACGTTGGGCGTCAAGAGTATTCACGAGGTACCAGACGACGTGGTGGCGGGGCAGATCGAAGCGGTCGTCACCGACATCGGCATTGCGGCGGCGAAAACCGGGATGCTGGCGTCGTCGTCCATCATCGAGGCGGTGGCGCAAACCTGGCGTGGGCTCGACCTGACCGTGCCGCTGGTTGTCGACCCGGTGTGTGCGTCCATGCACGGAGATCCGCTGCTGGCTGTCTCGGCGCTGGATTCGCTTCGCACCCAACTATTTCCGCTTGCCACGCTGGTCACGCCCAATCTGGACGAGGTGAAGTTGCTGGTGGACATCGACGTCATCGACGCGCCGTCACAGCGCGCCGCCGCCGTAGCACTGCATGCCCTGGGCCCGCGTTGGGCGCTGATCAAGGGCGGACACCTGCGATCGTCGGAGCGCAGTAGTGATCTGCTTTATGACGGCGCGGACTTCTACGAATTCGACACCCAGCGACTGACCACAAGCGACGACCATGGCGGCGGTGACACACTGGCAGCCGCGGTGGCGTGCGCGCTCGCGCACGGATACCAGATGCCCGCCGCGGTGGCGTTCGGAAAGAGTTGGGTGACCGAATGTCTGCGCGCCGCCTACCCTCTGGGGAGCGGGCACGGCCCCGTGTCCCCGCTGTTCCGGCTCGGCCTATGAGGCTCAACCGGATCGACGGCATCGCGCACCAACCACACGGCACACCCCAAGGCGTGGCGGTACTGACCCACGGCGCCGGCGGAAATCGGGATTCTGTTCTGTTGCAACAGATTTGCGACGAGTGGGCGCGCCGGGGCTGGCTGGCGGTGCGCTACAATCTGCCCTACCGGCGACGGCGCCCCAAGGGCCCGCCGTCGGGGTCCGCCGCCGCCGACCAAGCGGGCATCGTCGAAGCCATCGGTGTTTGCCGCGCGCTTGCCGAGGGCCCACTGATGGCCGGCGGACATTCCTACGGCGGCCGGCAGACGTCGATGGTGCTGGCCGACCAGAAAGTGCCGGTGGATGTGTTGACGCTGTTTTCGTACCCGGTCCACCCGCCGGGCAAGCCGGAGCGCCCCCGCACCGAGCATTTGCCCCGCATCGCCGTGCCGACGGTGTTCACCCACGGCACCTCGGATCCGTTCGGCACCATCCCCGAATTGCGCGATGCCGCGGCGCTGATCCCGGCGCCCACCGAGATTGTGGAAATCACTGGCGCGCGACACGATCTCGCCTCGAAGACCCTCGACGTTCCCGCCTTGGCGGTGGCCGCCGCGCTTCGTCTGCTTCGGTCTCAGGGGGGCCGAAAGGCGTGACTTCCCATTGGATCGGCGGGCGGCAGGTTGGCCCGCTCGGTGAAGGAGCCGGCGGCCAGTTCGGTGTCGGCGAAAGATGTTGCCACGTAGGCGTCGATGAGCAGGGTCAACGCTTGCCGAGGCTAGGTGCGGGCCCCCACCACCGGCGACAAACCGTCCGGATACCCGTCCCGTTCGCCCAGCGCACTCCGGTTGCCAGGATGATTTCGCACCTTGCCGGAGAAGTATCGATCGACCCCCGACTCCGGGACCCCGGCGGGTTTGCGATCTGCGCCAAGCTGGTCTCGAAGTATCCGCGGTCTTTGGACAGCGTCATCATCAACAGCTTCGAGCTCGCCTCACTTGCAACGGTCAGCCCGGGTAGCGCGAGTAGCACCCGTCCATATCGCCGAGAACACCAGCGCGGAACGCGGCAATACGCGTAAACCCGGCGGGCACGCTGATGCCGTCGGCGTCACTGGCGACCATATGGTTGGTCAACAGCCCGGCAACGGCTTCATCGAGGTCACCGGCCGTAAGCACCAGCGAGTTGCCGGACGGCAGTTCGATGTTCTCGGCCATCTTGCGGTGTGCGACGCCGGTGAGGCAGGCCGTCCGTAGCGCGGTCCACGGGCTCTGCATCGCAAACCCACGCTCATGCTGCACCGCCAGCGCGTACCGCGACATCACGATCGACAACGCGGTGTCGTCGCCCTGCGGCAGGCTCTGCTCCTTCTCGCTGGCCACCCTGCCCATCGTGGCCAAGGCGGGCAGGTCCACGTGGATCGTGTTGGTGGCCGGGCAGTAGGAGGCCGGCGGGCTTGGCTTGGCATCCGAGCAACCGCCCTCCTTCAAGACCAACGTCGGCGGACTCTTGGGCGAGAAGATCTTGCCCATCAATTCCATCAAGGTCTTGAGGGTGTCTTCGTTGATCTGCACCTCGCCGGTCTCGGGGCCCGCGTCAGGATCGACCCGCAGCGCGGTGGGTAGATCGCCGCGCCGCTGCTCGACTTCAGCCTTATTGATCGCCGCGCACGCCGAGGTGCCGGTGACGAAGCCCATCTGGAAGGCGCTTACCCGGTCCAGGGCCGAGCCGTGCTCGTCGTCGTTCTGGGAGTCGGCGTCCATCACCGGGTCGCGGGTTGTGATTATTCCGGCGAGGACATGGTCGAGCCCGTCGGCGGTGCTGATGTCGAAGCGCGGCGACTTGCCGGAAGCCACATGGTACAGGTAGACGCCGGCGAAGCAGTCCGCTTGCTGCTCGCGCACTATGGTGGGATCTTTCCTGGTGACCAGCTTGGCCATGGTCTGCAGCGCGTGCCCGAATTCGTGTGCCAACACGCCGTTTACCGACATGTCACCGAAGTACTTCTGCGCGACAGTCATGAACACGCCGCGGTCCCAGGCGATCATGTTGCATCGGGAGGTGTAGAAGGCGTTGACCAGTTCGTAGGTCTCGTTTTGACAGACGATCGGGCTGTTCGGGTCGTTGGAGTCATACGACACCAACTTGTCGACGGGTCTGAACGACCCCTGCAGCGGCGCGGTGTAGTTGGCCTTCCAGTATTCCTCGATGTCGTTGACGGACAGCAAGGACAACTTGTCGATCGGCCCGTTGTTGGTGTTGAGCACGGTTCCCGTGGGAGCCGGCCCGTCCTTTTTGGGGCCACTCGGCCCGTTGGTGGCCGGCAACCCGCCTACCCGGAACGGATCGTTGAGAATCGACGCCGCCCGTCCGTTGACCATCGTGGTACAGCCGGCGACCACCAGCACCGCAGCCAGACAAGCCGTCAGGGCGCGTGATGACGCGACCACCCTGCGCGAGCGCAACTTCATTCGACCAACCCCATCCACAGCCGGCACCAAAGAAACCTCATTCTAAATGTGCCGCACGCCAATAATGAGCACTCCGTGCCGCGAGGGCTTCTACACGGCCGCAGCGCGCGAAAACGCTTGCTGCGCAATGACGGTCAGCCCAGCGGCCGCGTCTGAAGGACCGATCGATGCGGCCGCACCGATCATCAGGAGAATCGCATACATCACCATGAAGGCGATCCCGATCGCGCCGATGATGATGCCGGCCAGCGCCAGGCCTCGGCCGCCTTGACCGTTCTGCTTGATCTGGTTTAACGCAATAATGCCAAAGACCACCCCCAGGACCGGCCCGATGCCGCAAATCCACCCTAGTAAGGAGGACACCAGCGATGCGATCGCCATGTTGTTGGTCGAGGCGGAGGGTGGCGGCAGATACCCGTAGCCCGGGGCCGACGGCGGGTACCCGTAGCCGGGGGGCGGTGGAGGAGGCTGGTAGCCGTACCCGCCCGGCGGCGGTGGGTAGTCACCCGGTGGCGGCGGATAGCCCGGCGGTTGGTCCGTCACAGCAACCTCCTATTAAGAATGACGATCTCGTCTGGGATGAGCTGGCCTGAGCCAGGGGCCCACTCTACTCAGGAAAGCCGGGTTCGATGGCGTTTGTCGTGCGGGGTTACCCCGTTGACGCCCCCGATCGACTGTGCGTAAGTGCCCACCGCGAACGCCACCCCGGACCCCATGACGGCCAGGGCGTCGCGGTTTATCGCGTCGACGGTATCGCGGGCGCTCTGATAGTTCGGATCGAACGCGGCGCCGGGTTGTCCTCCCCAGAGTCGAGCCTGCACAATAGTTTTCGTCTGTGACGCACCGGTGTTCATGCCCCCCACCGGCACGCCCGCGACAAGGAATGGGTGGTAGTCGGTCCTGGTGTTCAGCGGCATGTCAGCCGGGCGTTTGCCAGCCAGGTTCAAGTAGCCGGCCAGGGTGCGCTCGATGCCGGCCGACCCGTCCGGAATGTCCGATGCCGCCACTCCCGGCCCGGCCGGCCCGGACTGGTCACCGTCGTCGGTGAAGAAACCCGGGTTGGGTGAACCGAGCATGTCGAAGTTCAGGTATAGCGCGATGTTGTTGAGCGCGTCGTTGTCGAGGCCGAAGACATAGTCCATGGAACCGTTGAGCCCGTTCTCCGCGGCACCCCAGAAGGCGAACCGCACCGCGTTGGACACCGGCGGCAGCGGACCCAACTGCAGAGCAGTCTCCAGCACTGCTGCCACGCCGGATCCGGCGTTGTTGATGCCCGGACTGTCGGCCGGGCCATCCAGATGGGTGCCGACCACAACCACCTCATTGGCTGACCCGGTCTTGGTCTGCGCCAACACGTTTCGCGAGATGATCTTCACGTTCTCGGCGTCCAGCACCAGCCTTGCGGGCGCGGTGGACCGGGCCAGTGCGACCGCTCCGTCGGCACCGACCACCGCGACCGGCACCGTCAGCTGGTTGTAGTAGCCGGGGTTGAACAGGGTGGGTGGGGCTCCCTGGCCTCTGGGTTGGCTGGTCACGATCACCGCGGCAGCGCCCTTGGCCACCGCGGCATTCTGTTTGTCGACCACCGAGCAGCTACTGTCGTCGACGACGGCGATCGCGCCCTTGGGCAACGCGCCCGAATAGTCTCCCGCGGCGCAGCCGGCCGCCGGGTTGGGCCGCAGCACCTGGCCGGTCAAGCCGCCGGGCGGCGTCCGAACCAGCAGCGAAGCCTGGTCGACGGAGAAGCTACGGCCGCCGACCGTCACGGTGGGCTTGCCCTCGGACACGTTGCGCAATCGCTCGAACTGTGGCGTCGAAACCTCAAACCCCTTGCCCCGTAATGCTTTCACCACATAGTCGACACTCGCGTCGTAACCCGGGGTGCCCGTCGTCCGGTTGCCCTTGTTGGCGTTGGCGATCTCCTGCAGCGCCCGCAGATGCACGAACATGCCGTCGGCAGTCACCTTCGCGGCCAGCGAACGGCCGGGGTCGGGTGCGGCGACCGGCGTCGCCAACCTGGGCGACGAATGCGGAGCCGAGCACGCGGCAAGCAGCAACGTCAGCAAGACGAGGGCGAGCGGGCGCGTCATGGTTTGACGAGCACGTGCCGGGTGCGGTCCTCCATACCGGGAACCCCATTGCGACCGCCGAGATCCTGGGCAAACAAGGATATGGCGTACGCGACACCGCCGCCCTGGATGCCCAGCGACGTGCGGTCGATGTGCTCGAGGTTGTCGCCCTTCTGGTGGTAGTTCGGATCGAACGGCTCGTTAGCCGTCCCACCCCACAGCTTGGCCTGGTCGTCGGACTTCTTGACCTCAGCACCGGAAAACAGCCCGCCGGATGGGATGCCCGCCAGCGTGAAACCGTCGTAATCGGAGCGACCGTCGAAAGAGGTGTCCTGGGCCGTCTTTCCGGCCCGCTTCAGGTAGGCGACCAACGTCCGCTCGATACCGGCCGACCCCTCGGGCACCACCGGCTGGCCGCGCGCGTCCATCGGCAGCGACTGGTCACCGTCATAGGTGAAGTAACCCGGATTCGGTGATGCCAGCATGTCGAAGTTCAGGTACAACGCGATGTTCTTGAGGCGCTCGACGTCCAGCGACTCGACATAGTTGCGCGAACCGATCAGCCCGAGCTCCTCGGCGCCCCAGAAACCGAATCGCACCGCATTGTGCACTTGAGGTGAAGTGCCAAGCTGCACAGCGGTTTCCAGAACTGCAGCCACCCCGGAACCGTTGTCGTTGATGCCTGGCCCCTCCGGCACGCTGTCCAGGTGCGCGCCGGCCATCACCACGTCCGTCAGCGATCCGGTCTTGGTCTGCGCGATGACGTTGCGGGCCTTGAAACTCTGGGTGTTCGCGGCCAGTTTGATCGTCGCCGGGCCGGACTTGGAGCGCAGCTGGAAGCCAACCGATTTGGTGACACTGACAACCGGAATCTTCACTTCGGTGTTTGCTCCGAGCGTGCCGCCCATCGACTGCTCGTCGACGTTGTCGACGATAATCAGAGCCACCGCGCCGCGCTGGGCGGCGGCATCTTCTTTCTGGGCGAACTGGCAGCTACCGCGATCGACCACTACCACCGCGCCTTGCACGGGCAGCTTGTCGTATTCGGCGGGGGTGCATCCGGGGCTTTCGCCGGTGGGCGCGAACAGCAGCGGCCCCGTCACCCCGCCTTCCGGGGTGCCGAGGCTGTATTCCAGCGCACGCGCATCCGCAGTCAGGTCGCCGGCCGCCACCGAACCCTTTTCGGAGTGGAACACCCGAGCCGAGAACTCAGGCGTCTGCACGTCAAACCCGCTCTTGCGCAATGTTTCGACGACGTAGTCGACGCTGGCTTCATAGCCGGGAGTACCCACCGCGCGCGTGCCGTTGTTGGCATTGGCGATGTCCTGCAGTTTGCTCAGGTGCGCCATCATCGCATCAGTGGTGACCTTGTTGCGGATCGTGGCGGCGAACTCGCTCGCGACCTGCGCGCCACCGACCCCGGCCCCGGCCTGGTTTGACCCATGTCCGCAACCCACCGCCAGCAAAGCGACGATCGCAAACACGGCAAGCACCGCCGGAATCGTCTTCAATTTGTGCACCATTGCGCCCAGACTAGACCGGCCGACCCACGGATGCGGAAGCTATCAGACGTACAGCCCGTCGAAGGGAGCAAACGGCAGATTGCGCACCACAAACCAGACCACCACCAGTGACAGAGTCACCATGGCAGCCCTGCGATGGTGCTGCCACCCCCGGATCCGTCGATTGACCACCCGACCATACGTCCACGCCAAGTAAGCCCATACCAGGAGCCCCACGGCCACCAGGCCGAGCGCGTTGAACCTGGCGGCCGCCAACAGATCACCGTGCATCAGGCTGTACAGCATTCGCATGCTGCCGCAACCGGGACAATCAATCCCCAGTAACGCCTTGGTGGGGCAGGTCGGCAGCGGGCCGTTCGGCGTCGTCGGATCACCCAACCAAATGCCAGCACACGCCACAGTCGAGGCTGCGGCCACGAGTACTGGGGCGCTTAATCGCGCACCCAGTGTCGTGGGCACCGACCCTTGGCGGGTCACCATGGGATCAGCCCAAGTTCAACATGTCGAACGCCACCATGGCGGTGTTCACGTCGGTGTTCATCGCGCCTACGGCAATCAGGATGCCGTAGATGACTGCCACAACGACGCCGGCGATCACCGAGTACTTGACGAACTTCTTGGCGCTGTCAGCCGCGGCCTGCGCCTCGGCGTACTGACCCTGCGCCCACAAACCACTGACCTGTGTGGACTTGACGATCGCCACGATCCCGAGTGGAAGACAGCAGAACAGCGTGGCCAGGATCGACCAGACCAGGTAATTGTCGGGCTGCTGTCCGGCCGGCGGCTGCTGCGGCGGATATCCGGGAGGGGGTGGTTGTGTCATGGATTCTCCAGATCGAAAGAGTTAGCTGGCGTGAAGCGAGGCTTACCATACCGGAGAGCCGTCGCGAGGGCACCACCAATGCGAAATTGACCCTTCGGCACCTCCGTTGCCTCCGCGGCGGTCCCCTCTGCACCGCACCGCGGCTTTCCCACGAAAAAGCTAGATCGATTGACAGATAGCGCATTTCGGCTTCTCCACGCAGCCTGTTCAGCGGCCGCCGGATCACCCCGTACCGCCCTGGATCGATGTCCAGACAGACAATTTCCAACGGAATGTATTGGCTGGCCGCGGCGTAGCTCTACGATGCCTCTGGGCAAGAAAGCCCTGTTCTAACGGGAGTGCGAGAAATACACTCACCGATATCGACGCAGCCGCAGATGTCGGTCTGACGAGTTTTAGGAGCCAAGGGATGTCTCACCTCAACACTGTGCTGCGAGCCGCAACGACAGCAGCTCTGATGAGCGGCTTTGCCTGTGTGGGTACCCCCGCGGCCTACGCCGACCCTAACGACACCCTCGCCGCCGCCCTGTCCAAGGGCTACTCGTCGAGCAACTGCACCCCTAAAGAGCCTCCTTCGGGGGTGGCGGCCGCAATCAACTGCGGACAGAACGCCGACCCAGCAGGTCCGGTCAAGGCAACCTACCTGCTATACAACAACTCCGGTGACCTCAATGGTGGATTCACCGCCAGCATCAAGGACGAGAGCCTGACCGCGTGTGGTGACAGTGGCCAGTCGCCAACCACGTGGCACACGGGCAGTGCCGGCGCCACCGCGGGACAGGTCGCCTGCGGGACTTATCAGGGTGCCGCCGAGATCATTTGGACCACCGACGCCAAGAACGTGTTGAGCTACATCCGGGGATCGAACACCGACGTGCAGGCGCTTTACCAATGGTGGCGCACCAACGGCTGATTTATTCTGGGCCGCAGGCACTTTCGGGCGTGTCTTCGGTAAATTTTCCAACTACCCACTAGGAGCTGAACATGACTTATCTAACCAACGCGCTACGGGGCATCACGACCGCGGCATTGCTTGGTGGTTTCGCCTACATGGGCGCCACCACCGCATCCGCGGACCCTACCGACGCGTTCGCTGGCTCACTGTCGAAGGGCTACTCCTCCAGTAACTGCTCCTCGCAGCCGGTTTCCGAGGTGCAGTCGGCGTTTCCGACGGTGCAGGCGGTACTTGCGTGTGGGGAAAACGCCGATAGCAGTGGACCGGCGTCGGCGAAGTACTTCCAGTTTCCCAACAGCGCGGACATGGCCAGCGCGTTCACCAAACTCATTGGCGCCGACCAGCTTACAAAGTGCGGAGACGCCCAGTCACCGACCACCTGGCGCCAAGGCAGTTCCACCGCCTCGGCCGGACAGGTAGCCTGCGGGACCGACGAGGGCAAAGCGGAGGTCATTTGGACCGTTGACGCCAAAAACGTTCTAGCGTTCGTCCGCGCATCCGGTGGCGACACCGCCGGGCTGTACCAGTGGTGGCGCACCAACGGCTGATTCCTTACAAGCGGCTCTCAATCAAGTCGGCCACCGCCCGCATTCCCACACCGTTGGGATGCAGCGGAGCCGGCCGACCCGGAAGCGGTACACGGGGTTTCACCGTCCAGGGGTGCCGCGACCACGCGTGATGATCGCGGCTGGCCGCCGCGGCCGGCACGACTTCACAGGCTGTGGCTGCAGCGGCCTGTGCCGTCAGTCGCTCGAGAGTGGCAGCCACGTGCCGCCCCAAGGCGGCGTGCTGGCCCGACAGCGGCGGCGCCGCTTCACCGGCCGGTGGCAGTAGCGTCAGGTAGTCGACGAACAGCACCCGGGCCTGCGGAGCGCGCTGGCGGATCGACCGGCCCACCTCACACAGCGAATCGAACACCTGGCTCAGCGCCAGATCGCGTGCGTCGCGGTCCAGCAGTTCACCGATGCGGCCACCGACCAGCGGCAGGTTCCGCGCGATCGACCGCAACATCCACGGCAGAGAGGCCGCCATCAGCAACGGAACATAGCCGACGTCATTGCCCCCAATGGTGACCGTCACCAGCGTCTCCGAACCGTCTAGCGCCGCTAGCTGGGGCGGTGCACCGTGCTGCGGATCGCTGAGCAGGTGCGCGGTGGTGGCCCCGGAATAAGTGACATCGATCAGTTCGAACTGGGCACGCTCGGCGACCAGATGCGGGTAGTTGCGAGCCGACCGGCCCGACCGCCACGGCGAACCATCGGCACCGGGCCGGATCCCCGGACCGGCCGCCATCGAACTACCCAGCGCGACATAGCGTTTCATTTCGCGGGACTGGATGCCTGGGCCCAGAAGCGTTTCGGGATCCGACCGGCGCGGCGCGCCAGAAACCCGGCGGTGACCCCAGCGGCCATCGCCGCGGCCATCGCCGGTGGATCTGCGGCGCGGGTGACCGCCGTAGCCAACAGCACAGCGTCACAACCCAATTCCATGGCCAGCGCCGCGTCGCTGGCGGTGCCGATGCCCGCATCGAGCACCACCGGAACCCCCGCCCTGGCGACGATCATCTCGATGTTGTGCGGGTTGGTGATGCCCAGCCCGGTCCCGATCGGTGAACCCAGCGGCATCACCGCCGCACAACCGGTGTCCTCCAGGCGTCGGGCCAGCGCCGGATCGTCGTTCGTGTACGGCAGCACCACAAAAC
>JALHRH010000151.1 GCA_022841565.1 Mycobacterium sp.
CATTGCCCGAATCTGGTGCCTGACAGCCGAACACCGAAGGCGCCCAACGTGAGCGTCCGAGAATTTCGTTGAGCAGCGCCAGCTTCACCTGACCAAAACCCTGTCCCCCGAGTTCCGGACGCAGGTGGGCTGCCCACAACCCCTGCTCCTTCACCCGCTGCTGCAGCGGCCGCAGGATCGCCATCGTTTCAGCGTTGTTCTTGTCGTACGGATCCAGCGCAACGAGATCGATCGGTTCGAGTTCGTCGACCATGAACTTCTCGACCCAGTCCAGCTTCGCCTGGTATTCCGGATCGGTTTCGAAGTCCCACACCGTTGCCGCCGTTCCCCGGCGCAGCGTCGCACCGGCATCGTTGATGGAGCTACTCCATGTTAAGGGCCCTTCGGACGACGTCGGCGAGCCGCACCGGGTGCGGTGTCCATCGCGGCGCCATCCGCGCGTTTATGGTGATGGTGATCCACCATTTCCCGCCGATCGTGCGGAGCTGGCCGTGCAGTGCGCACCGCTGACACGTGATGACGACTACGGCAGGGGGCTGCCCTGGCTGGCCGCCGGCATGGCGGGGCGGTGCGGCGATACCCAAGCCCCGGCTGTAAATTGCCCATAAACTATTCACGTGATTCGGTTACCGAAGCTAGTTACGTGAATGTTTTCTAGGGTATCGTGGCCGGCGTGAGCGTTGTCGACAACCCGCAGGGTCTGACCCAGCCCGCCGTGGTATCCGACCGCACGTGGACCTTCCTGACCAACCACGCGCACGTGTTGTTGTGCGTCTCTACCGGTGAGCAATCGACAGCACGAGAATTGGCGTTTCGCATCGGCATCACCGAGCGTTCCGTGCAAGCCATCTTGACCGATCTGACCGACGAAGGCTATCTGGTCAAGTACAAGGTGGGACGCCGAAACGTTTATGAACTCAATCCACAAGGAAAGCTGCGCCATCCCCTGGAGGCCAGCCACACCGTCGGTGAGCTGATCGCGGCCTTGTCCTAGCTGTGGTGCTTGGTGACTGCGGCAGTAATCGACCTGGTGGAACCACGGTTGCCCTGGCTAGGCGCGCAATAACCAGAACCCTATTACATGCTTTACAATACGTGTTACTATCTTCGCGTCGATGCTGCTGACGTGGGAAGTGCCGGGACCATGACGACGAACAGCCACGCGAGTCAGCGGCCTGTACGGGCACCCACGCCAGCTGCATCGCACGCGGTCACACATGGTATGCGTGGATGGGCTTCGCAATCTCGCGCGATCCCGGACATCAGCGGAAGGCTTTTCAGATGACGGTGGTTGATATCCCGGCTGCGGTACACATTGGTGCCGGCGAGTTGCCGTTCGTCGACGTCGGCGACGGCTCCATGCTCAAGGTGATCCAAGTCAAGGAGGCCGAGGGGCTCTGGATCGTGGAGAACGTATTCAAGGCCGGCTATGAGGTGCAGCGGCACAAGCACACCGGACCTGTCTACGCCTACACCACCTCGGGAGCCTGGCGATACAAGGAGTACAGCTACGTCAACCGTGCGGGGTCGTTCCTTTATGAACCCGCCGGGTCGATCCATACGTTGCAGGTCCTCGAGGACGATACCCACGTTTGGTTCCAGATCTACGGGGCCAACCTCAATCTTGACGAGGACGGCAACGTGGAAAGCGTTTACGACGGTGGCAGCACATTGGCGAACTATCTGGCACTTTGCGAGGCGCACAACATCCCACGGCCGAACGTCCTCGTCGGATGACGACGACCGCATCGGCGTCGGTCGACCTGGCCAGCCCGGATACCTTCGTCAACGGTGTGCCGCATGATGCGCTGACTGTGCTGCGGCGTACTGACCCGGTGTACTGGCAGCCCATGGCCGGCGAGCCCGGCTTCTGGGCGGTGCTGCGCCACGCTGACGTGGTGCATGTTGCGCGTCACCCCGAGATCTTCTCCGCCAACGTGGGCGGCATCGTGGTCGAGGACCTTCCGCCCGAGCGATTGGCCCGGATGCGTAACATGCTGGCGGCGATGGACCCGCCCAGGCACCACGTTTATCGTGCGCCGCTGTCGCTGCATTTCCGGCCTCGCGCGATAGCGCGCCTCGAAGAGCGCGTCCGGGCCATCTGTCGAGCCATCATGACCGAGGCTCGCGAACGAGGCGAGGTCGAGTTCGTCCACGAGGTCGCGTCACCGTTGCCGACACACGTAATCGGGGAGTTTTTCGGCCTGCCCCCGAACGACTGGTTGTACCTGCAAAAGTTGGCCGAGCGCATCACGTCGAGTCAGGATCCAGACCTGGCTGGGTCGGAATACGGTGACGGCGAGGGTGGGGAGGAGATGGCCGCGTACGCAATGGAGTTTGCTGCTGCGCGTCGCCAAGAAAACCCCGCCAACGATTTGACCAGTGCGATACTCGGCGCCAACTTCGGCGGCCAGCCGATGAGCGATCTCGACTTCGGCTCCTTCTTCGTGCAGCTAGTCACCGCGGGCAACGACACCACCAAGGGCATGCTCGCCTCGGGACTGCTGACGTTGCTCAGGCATCCGCAGCAGCTGGCCGAACTGCGCACCGACCCGTCGCTTATCCCACGCGCGGTCGAGGAGATCATCCGATATGACAACCCATTGCACTACTTCCGGCGCACCGCGCTCGTGGACACCGAGCTCTCCGGTACCCAGATCAGAGCCGGAGACAAGGTGGCAATGTATTACACCTCGGCGAACCGCGACGAAACCGTCTTCACCGATCCGCAGGCCTTCGACATCCGCCGCCACCCCAACCCGCATCTGTCGTTCGGCATGGGCGCTCACTTCTGTCTCGGCGCACACCTTGCCCGACTCGAGGGCCGTATCTTCTTTGAGGAATTGCTTGCGGCATTCCCGTACATCGGCCTGGCCGGCGAGCCGGTCCGCATTCGCTCGAATCTGAACAACTCACTCAAGCGCCTGCCCATTAGGCTCGCTTGATCGTGCTGACACAGTTGAAATCCAGGTCAGGCTTGCTGAGCTGATAGCCGGCGGCGCAGCGCGGGACGAGCTGGGTTGGCGCGCCTCGCCTCGCGGACGTCTTGTGCCGGCTCACTCGAGTTCGTTGGCGGCGCGGCCACCAGGAGGGTGCCGCCGGTGCCGTGGAAAGCGCGGTGGCCGCGCCGCCTACTCCGCCACAACGCCAGCGCCGGAGGTACCGGCTTCGTCTGTCGGCACTCCTACGGGGCTGGCTGCCAGCCCTGACCTCCGACGCAGACGAGCGGTATCCCGTCGGGTGCTTGCGCTACTCCCGGATCACCGACACAGGGTGTAGCGATCAAACGAACGCCGACCAGCGGAGGGGAGGGCGCCCACGTGCCGCCGGGCGCGCAGACCAGCGTCTCACCATCCGATCCACGTCCGTAGACGAAGCGGTCGCTGGCGTTGCAGGACGCACCCAGTACGGCGCCGTAGCTCATGCCCGGCACGTCGTCGGCCGATGCGGCGGGAGCCGCGCCGACGGCGAGCCACGCGGCCGAGCAGGCGATAGCAAAAACGCGGATCATAACTTGCCCTTCTTGTCGAAGCGGTCCAAGCACGTAAACAATTCTGGCTGTGATGCCCAATCTGTTTAGAGGAGTTTGATCCCTAAATCAAGCTTGCCGGGAAAACTTCTAGCAAACGCGGTGTTGGTATAGGCTGTGCCGGAGTCGTCGAGTGATGATTTGTTACCTCGGCCGAAAACTGCGCTGTGCCGAGCGGCTGTGTCGGGTGGTACTCATGTTTCTTGGGCATGAATGTGGTTGCGCCGCTGTCGATCACACAGGAGGGCGCTGATCTTGTTGATGTTGTGGATCATTACGCCATGCGATCCGAACGGTGCAACGTCAGCCATCGCCGCACGATTGGGTTGGCTTAGATGACCCCGCAGGTACGCCCGGCGCTCAAATCCGATGTCCGCGAATTGTCCCGCACCTTGGGGCGGGCTTTTTATGACGACCCCGTAGCTATGTGGATCCTCCCGGACGACGAGGTGCGCAGAGCGCGGCTGCATCGACTGTTCGCGGCGATGACTCGTTACCATCACCAGCCAAAAGGCGGTGTCGAAGTGGCCTGTGACGGGCCCGGCATCGGTGCCGCCGCGTTATGGGATCCCCCGAACCAATGGCAGGAAACCCGGTGGGCGCAGTTGGCGCAAATGCCGGAATTCATCAGCGTGCTGGGTTTGCGGTCGGTGCGGGGACGCGCGGTGCAGGAGACGATGAAACGCGTGCATCCCGAGGAACCACACTGGTATCTCGCCGTCATCGGCAGCGATCCGACGGTCCGCGGTCGAGGCTTCGGCCAGGTGCTGATGCGGTCCGGGCTGCAGCGCTGCGATGCAGAGTGCTGCCCCGCTTATCTGGAGTCGAGCAAGCCCGAAAACGTGCCCTATTACGAGCGCTTCGGCTTCCGGGTCACCGCAGAGATCACTCTCCCAGATGGTGGGCCACCGCTGTGGCCCATGTGGCGGGATCCGCGGTGACCCAGCAACGCTTCGTGAACAAGACCGCCTTCATCACCGGCGGCGCCGTCGGGCTGGGGCGAGCCTTCGCCCGAGCGTTGGTCACCGAGGGCGCCGGGGTGGCGATCGCCGAAATCGATACCGCGGGCGCCAACCGGACCGCTGCGGAATTGGTGTCCGGTGGTGCTCAGGCGATCGCGGTGGCGTGCGATGTTGCCGACGAGCACCAGGTCGATGCCGCTGTGGCCGCCACAGTCGAAAACTTCGGTGGCATAGACATTCTCATTAACAACGCCGGCCGCCACCTGATGAAGTACAACCAGCCGTTCGGCGCGCTGTCCCGCGACGACCTGCGTGGGATGTTCGACGTGAACGTGATGGGCGTCATCAATTGCACTCTGGCGTGCCGAGATTCGATGCGAGACCGCGGCGGGGGTGTGGTGCTGAACATGTCGTCGACGGCCGGTTACCTGAGCAACACCCCCTATGGAGTCTCCAAACTAGCGGTGCGCGGCTTGACGGCAGCCTTCGCCTCCGAACTTTCTCCCGATCTGATCCGCGTCAACGCGATCGCCCCCGGAATGACCAACACCGAAAGTGCGCTGGCCGACGTGCCGCGGTCGCTGGTCCACAGTTACGTCCATGATCTGCAGCTGGTGCACCGCATCTGCAGCATGGACGACGTGGTGTCGGCGATGCTCTATCTGTGTTCGGACGAGGCGTCGTTCATCACCGGTGAAACCCTCAAAGTCAGCGGCGGGTTCCCGCTTTCGGTATGACCGGGTTTAGCCCCGATGCCGCCGGGAAACCCGACTGCTATGCAAGGCGGTCCAGACGACACCCTGAGCCCGAGTGAGTCCACCGACTCCGACGAGCTGCGCAACGATGACGGAGACATTGTCGTCGACCCACCCGAAGCTTGGAGCGAGGCCGACCGGTTCGGTATGACCGCGCGTGAAGAGCGAGAGGGGGAATCGCTGGATCAGCGACTCGCCGAAGAAGAACCGGATGTCATCCCCGACGTCGAACCTCCTGACGCGAACCCCGGCCGCGCGCACCGCGGCCAGATCGACGGAACTCCCGAGGACGGACCCTCGCTGTTCCAGATTGTCGACGAGAATCAAGACGAGAATGAAATATGATCAGGTATCGCTTTTCCACCCCGCCACGCCGATGGCGATCATGCGAAGCTGTTTGACCGCGATCCGGTGAATTTCTTCCAGCGCCTGGGCGCTCTGCGCGTCCTCAATGGCCTCGGCGGTGACAATCATCGCGTTGACGAAAAGGCTTGCCAGTACGTTGAGATCCTCGGTGCTCCACTCGTTCAGCCGTGGGAAGCGAGCCAGGTCGGTGGCCAGTTCCGAGATGATCAGCCTGATCTCGGTGCGGATCGCATAACGCAGTACAGACACCCCGGTGGACCGCTCGCGGGAAATGAACCGCCAATGCTCGCGCTGTTCGGCGACGCTGCCGATCAGAATCTCTACCGATGACTCGATGACCCGGCTGGGGTCCAGCTTGCCGGCGCGTGCGCCGCGCAGGGTGTCGCGCAGGCTACGGAAGGACTCGTCGATCAGCACCAGCCCGAGTGCCTCCATCGACTCGAAGTGGCGGTAGAAGGCCGCAGGCACAATCCCTGCCTCGCGGGTTACCTCACGCAGGCTCAAACCGCTGAAACTGCGGTCGTTGAGCGCCTTGAGCGCCGCGGCGATAATCGCGCGCCGGGTCGCTTCCTTGCGTTCCTCGCGCGACAGCGTCGCAGGAGGACGGTCACCGCCCCGATCCCGGCTCGAACGCCGCGGGTGTGATATAGGAGTACGACTGTTCACTATGTGAACCGTAACACAGAACCGGCGTAAACCCTTGACCATCTGCGTCGATCGGTGTGACTGTGTACATATGTTCACTCAAACTTTGACTCGGACGCTCGCCAAGCGAGTCCTCAGTTCCGACCTCCTTGATCTGCTGACCGGGCCGCACGGCGTCGACCGGTACACCGAGCTTGTCACGCCGACGTGGACCTCGGGGGAGGCCCGCGCCAAGGTGGTTGATGTCCGCCGGACAACCCCGCGCAGCGTCACGCTGACGTTGGCCCCGAACGCGGCGTTCACCGAGCGTTACTGCGCCAGGGCCGGGCAGTTCGTCAACGTGACCGTCGAGAACGATGGCCGGATGCACTCGCGGTGCTACTCGCCCGCCAACGTCGAAGGCAGCGCTGAAATCGAGCTGACGATCGGCGTCCATGACGGCGGGCTGGTGTCGACCTACCTGTACGAGCGGGCACGCCGTGGGATGGTGGTCGGCCTGGACGGCGTCGGGGGGGACTTCGTCCTGCCGGAGAAGACGCCACGGCGCATTCTGTTCATTTCCGGAGGAAGTGGAATCACCCCGGTCATGGCGATGCTTCGCACCCTGGTGGCGCGGGGGCACGACGGTGAGCTTGCCTTCGTGCACTACGCCCGCACCCCTGACGAGGCGTGCTACCGCGAGGAACTCGCCGCGATGCGCGGGGTTCGGGTACTGCACGGGTTCACCCGTGCAGGGTCGGGTGATCTCAAGGGGCGCTTCGGCGCCGAACACCTAAACGCCGCGATGGCGGCACCCGACGCGGTGTTCGTCTGCGGGCCAGCCGCTTTGGTCGACGCCGTCAAGGGTCTTTGTGAAAATGTGTTCACTGAAAGTTTCGTTCCGCCGGTGTTCGACGCGCCGGCCAATCCGACTGGTGGCCGGGTCAGTTTCGCCGACAGCAAGGTCGACGTCGACGACGACGGCCGGTCGCTGCTGGAACAGGCCGAATCGGCCGGCCTGAAGCCGCAGAACGGATGCCGGATGGGCATCTGCCACACCTGCACGCGCCGCAAGACTTCCGGCACCGTGCGCAATCTGATCACCGGCGCCGTCTCCACCGCCCCCGACGAGGGCGTGCAGATCTGCGTCACCGTGCCGGTCGGCGACGTCGAAATCGCCCTCTAGCCAACCTCAAGGGAGAAAAGCCATGTCACAGAACAAGATCGCCCTCACCAAGGACCAGGCCGACGCCTTCGGCCGCGAGCTCGACGCCATCAAGGAACGGGTGATGGCCGACCTCGGCGAAGAGGATGCTGAGTACATTCGCAAGGTCATCAAGGCCCAACGTGCCCTGGAAGTCGGCGGCCGTGCGCTGCTGTTCCTGCCGCCGACCTGGTTGTTCGGCACCGCGATGCTGGGCATCGCAAAGATTTTGGACAACATGGAGATCGGCCACAACATCATGCACGGTCAGTACGACTGGATGCGCGACCCGACGATCTGCGGCCGTGAGTTCGAATGGGACACCGCCTGCCCGGCTGACCAGTGGCGGCACTCGCATAACTACATGCACCACACCCACACCAATATCGTGGGGATGGACCGCGACATCGGCTACGGCATCATCCGAATGAGCGAGGATCAGCGTTGGCAGCCGTACTATCTCGGCAACCCGGTCTACGCGTTCCTGCTGATGGTGTTGTTCCAGTACGGAGTCGCGTTGCATGAGCTGGAAACCGAGCGGATCCGCTCCGGTGAGATCTCGCTGCGCGACAAGCGCGAGACGCTGAAGGAGATCTGGAAGAAGACCCGCCGGCAGACGCTCAAGGACTACGTCGCCTTCCCGCTACTGGCCGGCCCGTTCGCGCCGTTCGTCATTTCCGGAAACCTCACGGCCAACCTGATGCGCAACGTGTGGTCCTACATGATCATCTTCTGTGGCCACTTCCCGGACGGCACCCAGGAGTTCACCGTCGAGGAGACCAAGGACGAGACCCGCGGCCAGTGGTATTTTCGCCAGGTACTGGGTTCGGCAAACCTGACCGGTGGCAAGGTGTTCCACCTGCTCTCGGGCAACCTGTCGCATCAAATCGAGCACCACCTGTTCCCGGATGTGCCGGCCCGCCGGTACGCCGACATCGCCCCCGAGGTGCAGGCGATCTGCGAGCGCTACGGCATCCCCTACAACAAGGGACCGCTGCTCAAGCAGTTCGGCACCGTCGTCCGCAAGATCGTCCGACTCAGCGTTCCGGACTCGTGGCACCGGCGGCCGAAGGCGCCGGCGCCCGTCGAGCTGGAATTGGTGGCCGCGTAAGCGTTGCATCCAGACTGAGCTGATGGCGCCGAGACTGCGTCCAGGGTGTGTCATTTCGACTTGGGCAACCCTGGACGCGGTCTCGCGGCATTTTCGGGTGGACAATGGTCAAGTGGAATGGACCGGCGCGCGATATTCGGACAAACCGACGGTGGAATCCTCGACGTGGGTCGATGCCGAGCCCCAGCGAGTCTGGAGCCTGGTCTCCGATATCGAGTTGATGCCGACCCTCAGCAATGAGCTGCAATCCGTGGCGTGGCTGGACGGAGTCAGTGAGCCCCGCGTCGGCGCCCGGTTCGTCGGGCACAACGAACATGACGCGTTCGGCCGCTGGAGCACTACGTCACAGATCGTGGCCTTCGACCGGCCCCGCGAGTTCGCCTGGGCCGTCGGCGAACCCGATCACCCGGCAGCGACCTGGCGATTCCGGTTGACCCCGCGCGACGGCGGCACGGTGCTCTCGTTCTGGACGCAGATGGGTCCGGGCCGGTCGGGTTTGTCGAACGCCATCGACGCGATGCCCGACAAGGAACAGAAGATCGTTTTCGTGCGACTGCGGGAGTTCGAGGCGGCGATCGACAAGACCCTCGCTGCAATCAAGCGGTTGGCCGAGCACGGGGTGCGGTGATGCGGACGGCGACCTCGGTCGAGTTGTCCGTGGGCGCTGCCGAAACCGTGGACTTCGTGGTCGAGGCCGAGCGGCTCGGGCTCGAAATGTGCTGGGTTGCCGAGGCGTGGGGGACTGACGCCCCGTCGGCGCTGGGCTATCTCGCCGCTCGCACCGATGCGATGCTGCTGGGTTCTGGGATCATGCAGGTCGGCACCCGATCGCCGGTGCTTGTCGCCCAGACGGCGATCACGTTGTCCAATCTTTCGGGCGGGCGCTTCCTGCTCGGCCTGGGTGCGTCGGGGCCCCAGGTGATCGAGGGTCTGCACGGCGTCGCCTTCGACAGGCCACGGTCACGCATCGGCGAAACGGTCGAGATCGTCCGGCAAGTCTTCGAGGGCGGCAAGATCTCCCATTCCGGCAGGGAGTTCCAGATTCCGCGTCCAGGTGGCGAGGCCAAGGCGATGCGGTTGTCGACCCGCCCCGAGCATCCGATCCCGATATACCTGGCCACCTTGTCGCCGGCCATGCTGCGACTCACCGGTCAGCTTGCCGATGGGTGGTTGGGTACCAGCTTCGTGCCCGAAGCCGCCGACGAAGCGTACTTCGCACACTTGGACGAGGGCTTGTGCGACTCCGGTCGCACCCGCGCCGACCTCGACATCTGCCAGGGCGCCGAGGTCGCATTCGCGGCTGACGAGGACGTGCTCCGCGACATGGTGGCCGGACGCAAGGCGGAACTCGCGTTCAGCCTCGGCGGCATGGGTTCGGCCAGCACCAACTTCTACAACCGGGCCTACAGCCGGCAGGGCTGGAGCGACGTGGCCGCCGCGGTGCGGGAACGCTGGCAGGCCGGCGACCGCCCGGGCGCCGCCGCGCTGATCACCGACGAGATGGTCTTGGCCACAACGCTGATCGGCACCGAGGAGATGGTCCGTAACCGCCTCGCGGTGTGGCGTGACGCGGGCGTGAACACCGTGCGGCTTTACCCAGCCGGCGAGACGCTGGATGCCAAGCTTGCCACGCTGGGACGGGCCATCGAGTTGGTCGGAGAGGTCCGGTGACTCAGCGCACGTTCGTCGGCGCGTCGGACACCTTGACCAACTTCACATCCGGGCGCGCCGGCACCCCGTCGCTGAGAAACCACCGGAACGCGAGGTTGCCACGCGGGTAACCCAGTGTCGTCAGCGAATTCGGATGAGCCGTCGTGCCGGGAGACAACACGATCGTCACCGACCCGTCACCGTTGGGTACGGCACTGTGCCCGTTGATCGAACACCGCGCGTCGGCCGCTCCGTAGGTGGCCATGTACTGGTTCCAGATCACCATGTTCCAGAACCGGCACGACGGCGGCTGGTGCGTGATGACCAGCGCCTCGTCCTCGTCGAGTACGAAGCTGCCGTAGGCATAGCACGCGTCGCGCGCCGACCAACCGAAGTTGGCGTCCGGTACCTGGTAAGGGTCCGCGAATTCGTTTGCGGCGTACGCGACTTCGTGCCCCAGCGCATGAGCGTCGTCGACGCGCGTCCCAACCGGCAGCGGCACGATGGCGAACATGGTGCGCATCCAGGTGGCTGCCGCACGCAGTCGGGCCGCGGTTTCGGAGTCGCCATGCCGTAGCGGTTCCGGCTCCTCGAGCGCCTCGATGTTCCAGACAACGGGGCGGCCGCTCAGCGGGTCGGCCTGGTAGTCGCGGGTCAACAGGGCGGCCGCATCGGGCGTCGGCGGGAATTCGAAGGCGAAGTTGCCGTCGGCGTCGATATCGAGATCCGTATCACGAACGATCGCGACCACCCGGTCCGACCACGCACCAGCTGAGGGCTCGTTATAGGCCGTCACCGAGAAGTACACGCTGTCACCCTTATTGCCGCTAATGCGGTAGCGGCGGTTCGGATCGACCGGGCACAGGTAGTAGTAGGCGTCGGTGTTGTCGCCGCCCCACCGGCGATCACGCCGAAACGGCGTGTTCACCGCGACGAACTGGGGGCGACCTGGCTCGGGGAACAGGTAGCAGTCGAGCGCCACCCCCAACGTGGCGCCGAGCATGCGATAGCCGTCGGCCACGTGCCGGTCGTCGGTCACCGCACGATCGCCTTCGAGAAAACAACGGTCGAGCTGGCCCAGTGTGGCGACCAGTTCCTGCCAGGCCGCCGTCGATTCGTGCGTCATGAGCCGATTCCTTTCAGCAGCAATGTCGTGGTGCGGTCGATCCAGGTGTCGTCGAGTTCGGCGGGGCGGGTGATCAGGCCGAGCAATATGAGGCCCGCTACGGCTTCGGCCAGTTCGGGCGCGGTCACGTCGGGTCGGACCTCACCGCGTGCCGCGGCTTTTTCGAGCATGTCGTGGAGCCCACCGCCGATCAGGCCGGCGAAGCGTTCCAGCAGCGCCGCATACAGGGTGGGGTCTGCGGCCATCTCGCCGATCAGCCCGGGCAGCGCCGCCTTGGCAGCCGGAGTGCTCAGGACAGCCATTGTGCGGCAAACCATTTCACGCAGGTTGCCGCGCAGGGAACCGGTATCGGGGATTTCGGTCGCGGCGCCGATCGGGAACACGGCCTCGTGCACCAGGTGCGCCTTGCTGGGCCAGCGCCGGTAGATCGCGGGCTTGCTGGTGCCGGCCTTACGGGCGATCGCGGTGAGCAAGAGGCCGGGGTAACCGGTGTCGGCGAGCAATTCGACCGTGGCGCTCAGAACCGCCGCGTCGATGCGCGGGTCACGAGGACGGCCAGAATCTTCTCCCATTACGAAACTCAGAGTAACATAAGTCCACGTGACCGTTCACTTGACAGACTTGGCCCAGCCCCGTTTCAGCGCCGAGGCCCAGCCACTCCTGGACCTGATGGCCGCCCTGGCACCGGAATGCCCACTGGATGCTGATGCGTTGCACGCCAAGGCAAGTGCCGACACCGGGCTGCACGACTTCGGCCCCGCCGACTACCGGGAAAGACTCGAGGTCTACCTGGCGGCGTTACGCGACATCGACGATCTGCACCCGGCCGGGGTGGTGAATTTCTACGGGCAGCTGCTGCAGCTGCTGAAGAACCGGCTGCTGTTGGCCGACCTGCTGGGCCGTCACCCCGAGATCAACGACATCGAATTGCGTTCGCCGGTGGTGATCGCCGGACTGCCCCGCACCGGCACGACGCACCTGCACAATTTGCTGGCGTCGGCGCCCACATTCCGCACCATGCCGTACTGGGAAAGCAACGAGCCGTTTCCCATGCCTGCTGAAGCCGGTCCGAGCCACGGTATCGAGCCCGACCCGCGGCGTGCCCGAATGGACGTCGCGGTCAGCGTGATCAACTTGCTGATGCCGCATTTCGCGCTGATGCACGAGATGACCACCGACCACGTCCATGAAGAAATTCAGCTGCTGGCCAACGACTTTTCGACCATGCTCTTCGAGACGCTGGCTCACGTACCCGAGTGGCGTGACTATTACCAGGCTCACGATCAGACGCCGCACTACCAGTACCTCGCCACCCAACTCAAGGCGATGCAGTTCCTGCGGGGTGGCGAGCGCTGGCTGCTCAAGTCGCCCCAGCATCTCGAGCAGGTGCCGGTGCTGGACCGGGTTTTCCCGGACAGCATCGTCGTCTTCACCCATCGCGACCCGGTGCCGGTTGCGCTGTCGAT
>JALHRH010000152.1 GCA_022841565.1 Mycobacterium sp.
GGCGCACCCGTGCCCATCGGCGCACCCGTGCCCATCGGCGCACCCGTGCCCATCGGCGCACCCGTGCCCATCGGCGCACCCGTGCCCATCGGCGCACCCGTGCCCATCGGCGCACCCGTGCCCATCGGCGCACCCGTACCCATCGGCGCACCCGTACCCATCGGCGCACCCGTACCCATCGGCGCACCGCTGCCGGTCGGCGCTCCGCTCACCACCATGTCGGGGACCGGAAAAGGCGAACCGACCGGACCGGCGCCAGCAGGCGGACCCGTGGCCGGCCAGCCTGTTCCACCCGGCCCCACGGGTGCTGCAGGCTGAGCGCTCGGCATCAGTCAGGCGCGACGGGTCATTGACCGCGTTGGGTCTTGCGCAACCAACGCAACGCCGATTCGGCCGCGTGGTAACCGCATAATCCGTGAATTCCCGCACCCGGCGGCGCCGACTGCGAGCACAGATAGACCCCCGGTACGCCGATCCGATACGGATCGACCGCGATGCGCGGCCGGAACAGCATCTGCAGCCTGTCGTTAGCGCCGCCGATGATGTCGCCGCCGATGTGACTGGCATTGCGGGCTTCCAGTTCGGCGGTGCTGGTGCTCACCGCGGCGATGATGCGGTCGCGGAATCCCGGGGCGAACCGCTCGATCTGGTCGACGATCGCCGCGGTCGCGTCACCGGTGTAACCGAATGGCACGTGCGCATAGGCGTAGATCGGGTTGATATTGCCCGCCGAGCGGGACGGGTCCGCCAGGTACTGCTGCCCGAGCAACACAAACGGGCGCGACACCATGATGCCCTGGGCGCGTTGCCGTTCGGTGTCGGCAATCTCTTCGAAGCTGCCGCCGAGATGCACGGTGCCCGCCCTGGCGCAGTCCGGATTCGTCCACGGGATGTCGCCTTCGATGGCGAAGTCCACCTTGAACGCAGAAGAGCCCTCGCGGTAGCGGCGGTAGGACCGTTTGATCCGAATCGGCATCGCGTCACCGTAGATCGCCAGCACCTGGGCGGGACTCAGGTCGAGCATGACGATGTCGGCGTTCGGTATGTCCCGACGACTGGTCACCTTGACACCGGTGCTGACCCGGCCGCCTTCGGCCTGTAGGGCCGCACTCAGGGCCTTCGTGATCGCCCCCGAACCGCCTTCGGCGACGGGCCAGCCGTAACGGTGCCCGCTGGCCAGGATCATTAACCCAAGTGAGGCCGTCAGCGGCCGGTCCAGCCGGGTGTAGGCATGCGCGGCCGCGCCACCGTAGAGGGCCCGAGCTTGCTCGGTGCGGAAATAGCCGGCCACCGCGGTAGCGGGCAGCACCGCGCGCGGGCCGAACAGGGCAAGCCGAACCGGATGCCGTGGAACGTTGATGACCGGACGCAGCAGATCCTCAGCCAGGTCATCAAAGCCTTTGGCCAGCCCGCCCACCGCCGCCCGCCACCGCCGGCGGTCGGCACCCAGTCCTTTGGCGGTCTTGACGACCGATTGATACAGCATGCCGGCGCTACCGTCATCAAGCGGGTGAGCGCAGTCGGCCTCCGGCCATTTCCAGGTCACCCCGTAGCTGGGAAGGTCGATCTCCTTCCAGAACGGCGACCCGACCCCAAGGGGGTGAAACGCCGAGCAGTAGTCGTGGATAACCCCGGGCACCGTCAACTCGCCGGAGCGCACTCCCCCGCCGATGGTGTCGTTGGCTTCCAGCACGTGCACGTCGATGCCCTGCCGGGCGAGGTGGATCGCCGCAGCCAGACCGTTCGGACCGGCGCCGACGACGACCGCCTTGCTCAAGGCCTTGCTCAAGGCCCCAGTCATGAGATTCCATGGACGACAGGCTGCGTCGTGACGTGGACCGGAAACACGTCGCCTGGCTCGGGCCACGGTTGGCGGGTCAGCATGTCGCCGACGTTGACGTAGCCGGATTCGATGAGACCACTCTTGGCGTCGACGATTCGATACCACTGCTTCTGGATGTGGATCGGCTGCCCCTCCAAGATGATGACGCGAACATCGCCGTCCTCGAAATTGCAGCGACGCTGGAGGGCCTCTAACAGCTGCTCATTGTGCAGGTGGCCTTCACCGAAGTTCCACCCGACCAACGGTCCGGCCACAATTTCGCCATCTCGCACGCGGTAGTCGGCTTCGTTCCCGATTGCCCGGGGCAGTAGGCCGTTGAGCGCGCGTCCATGGGTGTGCATGGCCCGGAACGCCCCCACCTTGTCCGACATCACCTCGGCGGTTGCAGCGCCGTAGAGCTTGGTGAGCTGATTGACAACCAGCGCAGAGCTTTTCACCACGTCGGCTTCGATCTTGTCCTCGGCCCCCGCGCGGAAGCACCAGGTGCTGGTGGCCCAGTTGCCGGCGTAGTAGCGCATCGCCGGCAAAAACGAAACCTTTTCGGGGAACATGTTTCCCACGATGACGACGGCGACCGCGACCGCGATGAGGGCCAGCAACGCCGGCGATCTCAGATCCGTGGCTCGTATGGCGCCGTAATGTCCGAACAGGTAGAACAGCGAAAAGATGAAAAACACGTTCCACTCCAACGGAACTCCCATTGGGAGGTTGGACAGGATGTTGAGATGGAACAGCACCATGAACCCGATCAGGAACCATCGCCACGGGTGATCGCCGGCAACGAACACCAGCACCGTGGGGACAATGAATTCCGCTGTGGTGCCGCCAACATGGGCCATCAGCTTCGGCAACCAGGTCGGGCGCAGATCGTTGACGTGATCACGGTAGAGCAGATGCTTGATCGGGAGGAACTTTCTGCTGCGCAGCAGCGCATTGTTGCTCGTCATCACTGCCACGACGTAGGGGAAGTGGTGGTTGAGTTTTGAGGTCGCCGCGCCCCACCACAAGCAGAGCATGATGATTTTGAACGCCGCAACCTGGTCGGCAAACGGGAAGAAGAATACGAACAGCTTCAGCCAGTAGTGTTCACCGCGGGCGGCCAGGAAGATTGTCTTGTCGCGCAGACCCAGCAACGCCAGGGCAACGATCGTCGGGATCACCAGGACCGGGTTGATCAGGCCGCCGCCCCCGGCGCCGGTGCCGGGCCCACCATGCGCCGGCGCCAGCAACGCCCATACCGCGCCGCCCAACACGATGGCGTACAGGGCGATGTCGACGATGCCGCGGCAGTCACCACTGGTGAAGGGCACCTTGTCGGGCCAGGCCGGAAGGCGAATCGTCTTGGGACGCAACCAGTAAAGAACGCCACCGATCGGCGGCATGAAGCGGCCGGTGAGCGGCCCGGAACCGCAACCCAGGCCGAGGATCTCGAACAGCAGGGTGAAAATGATGACCTTCTGGTACACGATCGGTTGCGTCCACCACTCGGCGATGTGACCCAGCCCGCCCAGCCCGGGGGTCAGGGAGATGATCGCCGCCGGAGCCGCGACATACAGGCCGATCTTGATCAGGTAGAGCAGGTACACCGCGTAGGGCGTGCCGAAGCCGTTCTCGGCCCAGTGCCGAGTGACGACCTGTAGTCGCACTGCCCGCGGCAGCGTCGACCAGGTGCTGTGATCGACCTCGGGAAGATCCGGTGCGATGAATCCCATGGTGGCCTCGTTCCAGAAAGGAAACCCGGTAACCAGACCAATGTATCGGCACCCTCCGACAATTACGCAGACATATCGGACGAATTTCGCGCGGCTGAGCGCCGGACTATGAAAAGCATTGCGGTGAGCGGTAATTCGGTCCGAAGCCAAGTCTTCTACCCGGTCGGGCACGACCGGCCGGCCGGGAAGCCAGCCACCGGCAACGCCATCCGCGCGACCCCTCACTACGCACGGATGGCTTGCCCGCTGTTGTCCCCGGCGACCGCGAGCGGTCGTTGACCGCGCACCGTGGCCGTCGCGAAACCGTTGGACGCTGAAGACGATCGAGCAGCTCGTGGAGCAGCCGTCGGTCCTGGGGCTCCATCCCCAGGAAACACCGCAGATCGCGCACTCGATCCGGACAGCCATTCCGCTCAGCGATTGCGATTGCACGCTGGTAGACGTCGATCTGCAGATTCGTCCGCTTGCAGATCTGGGTGATCAGGCGAAGCGCGCATTCGACCTGACTGGCGGTAGCGGCGGGCCGGTCCATCTCTGCCTCTTTCGGTTCGGCGATTGACGGGCAAACGCTAACGCGCCGGGGCCGCCGGGCCCCTATGCGCCGAAACCGAAGCTGGCGATCACTTTTGTGCGCGCAGCACAGCCGGCGCCATCCACCGGCAGGCCTCCAGCGCGGTCTGTACCTTGAACACCGTGTCGGGGTCATCGAAGTTCTGCGCGCACCGTTCCATCGCTTGACTGACCCGGTACTGAATGGTGTTGCGGTGCAGAATCATTGCGTCTGCCGTGGCCACGTAACTGCGGTTGCGGATCAAGAATTCGCGTAGCGTCTCGCGCAGCCACTCGTTGCGCTCGTCGGCAACGGCGAGGTCACCCAGCACATCGGTGACGAAGCGCCGCAACTCGTCCACGTCGCCCGCCATCAACGCCACGGGTGCGACATCGTCGTAGAAAACGATTGGCGCGCCGTTCCGGTCGCCGCCTGCCAGAATTACCGTCTTCACCAACTCGGCCTGCTTCATCGATGCCCGGAAACCCAGCAACCCGTGACAGGACCGGCCACACGCCACCCGCGCCGCAATACTCGCCGACTCGAAGGCGCCGCGCATGCTGGACACAGCTAGGGGCCCCGCGACCGAGAACCACAGCCGGGCCTCGCGCTCGTCGGTCGGCACCAGCAGCGACCGGCCGTCCGCGCCCAGCTCGGCCGCCATCAGGCAACGCACCTCGTCGAACCGTGCCACGACCAGGTCGATAGGGACGTGAGCATCCACCCACACCACGGCCGCGATATGCGGTCCGTCCAGGCCGTAGCGCAGTACCTTCTCGGCCCGTTGCACGTCCACCGGGGTGCCCGCTAGCACCTCGCCGACCCAATGTTGTTGCAGCCCGCTGCGCCGGCTCAGCCAGCGATCGTGCTCGTCCTCATAAGCCAGGATGAGCTGATCGGCCACCAGATCTACAACTCGAGCCGAGCGGCTCACCAGGGCGATGATCGTCGGCACCTGCTGCTGCGGCTCCAAGAGCGACACGTACCGCATCGCCACCTCCAGGAACCGCGCATGCCCCAACCGATGCGCCCGAACCAACGGCGCCAACGGAATATCCCGCTGCGCGGATGCCCGCGCGTAGGCCAGCGCGGCGGCGGGCGCCTCGAGCAACGCCGTCGGTGAATCTCGCTGCAAGTAGTGAACGGCGGCGACGAAGTTCTCGGTGAGGCTCGCACGCCACATGTCCCTCATCCGCGGATCATGCTTAAGCCCCTGAATTTCGTCCTTCATCATGTCGAACAGTTCAGCGATGAACGTGTCGCGAATCGCGTCCATCTGTCGGGCGATCTCGGAAATGCACCCGGAACCCACTACGCCGTCCCTCCTGCAGCAGCGTGAACCTGAAAAGCCACGTCGACATCAAGAAACAACCAAGCCACTGCACACTGTGCACCTTCGGCGGCCGCGGCGGGACGGTTTCGCCGCGATGCCGATACCCAGCCCCGGGGGCGGTAGCTACGATCTAGAGACTCGACGGCAAGGGAGCCTCCGTGAGCAACAACAACGCCCACCCGGATCAGGGCGATATCGACAAGTTCGACCCGGGCATGACCCGGCGCATGATCAGTGTCATGCGCCCGGTCCTGAAGACCTACTTCCGGTCAGAAGTGCATGGCCTCGACGACTTTCCGCCAGGCGGAGCGCTCGTGGTCGCCAACCACTCCGGTGGTCAATTCCCGATGGACGTTCCAATTTTCAGCACCGACTTCTACGACAAATTCGGTTACGACCGCCCGGTGTTGACGCTCAGCCACGACATCCTGTTCATGGGCGCGACCGGGGATTTCTTCCGCAAGGCCGGCTACATCCGAGCCAACCGGGACAATGCCGCCAACGCGCTGCGCTCCGGGGGGGTCGTAGTCGTCTTCCCCGGCGGCGATTATGACGCCTACCGACCGACCGCTGCCGAGAACGTCATCGACTTCAACGGCCGCAAGGGCTATGTCCGGACCGCAATCGAGGCGGGCGTGCCCATCGTGCCGATGGTGGGCATCGGTGGCCAGGAGACCCAGCTGTACCTCACTCGCGGTACGTGGCTGGCTCAGCGGTTGGGCCTGAAGCGGCTCATCCGCAGCGACATCCTGCCGCTCTCGTTCGGATTTCCATTCGGCTTTAGCGCGGCCATCCCGCCCAACTTGCCGCTGCCGGCCAAGATTGTGATGCAGGTGCTGAAACCTATTGACATTGCAGCACAATTCGGCGACGCCCCAGATATCGACGAAGTCGACGAGTATGTCCGGTCGGTCATGCAGCAGGGGCTCAACGAGCTCGCCGCCAAGCGCCGATTCCCGATAGTGGGCTGAGCCATGGCATCTCGTCTCGAAGAGGTACGCGATGTGGTCACCACCCTGCGGCGGGCGGGGATGATCGCGCCGATGCGCCCTGACCGCTATGTGCGCATCGCCGCCGCTATGCGCCGTGAGGGCATCGGTTTCACGTCAGGCTTCGCCGGTGCGGCGCAACGCTGCCCCAACCGTCCGGGCCTGATCGACGAACTCGGCACCCTGACGTGGCGACAGCTCGACCAGCGCGGCGACGCGTTCGCCGCCGCGCTGCAAGCTCAACCGGGTGGCCCGCCCAAAGTGGTCGGCATCATGTGCCGCAATCACCGCGGCTTCATCGATACGCTGCTGGCGGCCAACAGGGTTGGCGCCGACATCCTGCTGCTGAACACCTCCTTCGCCGGTCCCGCACTGGCCGAGGTGGTCAGCCGCGAAGGTGTCGACGCGATCGTGTACGACGAAGAGTTCACCGCAACGGTGGATCGGGCGCTGGCCGACGCACCGAACGCCAGCCGGATCGTGGCGTGGGCGGACGGGCGGCACGAGCTGACCGTGGAAAAACTCATCAACGCCCACGCCGGCCAGCGGCCCGTGCGTACCGGCGGTAAGGGCAAGTTGATCTTGCTCACCTCCGGCACCACCGGAACGCCCAAGGGTGCCAAGCATTCCGGCGGCAGCGGAGGGATCAAGACGCTCAAGGGCATGCTGGACCGGACGCCGTGGCGGGCCGAGGAACCGATTGTGATCGTGGCACCGATGTTCCACGCCTGGGGTTTCTCCCAGTTGGTGCTGGCCTCCTCGCTGGCCTGCCCGGTGATCACCCGGCGCAAGTTCGATCCGGAGGCGACGCTGGCAATGATCGATCGGCACCAGGCGACGGGGCTGGCGGTGGTGCCGGTGATGTTCGACCGCATCATGGAGTTGCCTGACGAGGTCCGAAATCGCTACAGCGGCAAGTCGTTACGTTTTGCTGCGGCATCGGGTTCACGGATGCGTCCTGATGTCGTGATCGCTTTCATGAACCAGTTCGGCGACGTGATCTACAACAACTACAACGCGACCGAGGCCGGCATGATCGCCACCGCCACTCCGGCGGACCTGCGCGCGGCACCCGACACCGCCGGCAAGCCGGCGGAAGGAACCCAGATCCGGATTCTGGACTCTAATCTCAAGGAAGTGCCCACCGGTGAAGTCGGCACCATCTACGTGCACAACGAAAGTCAGTTCGACGGCTACACCACCGGCACAACCAAAGACTTCCATGCCGGTTATATGTCCTCGGGCGACGTTGGATACCTGGACGCCCACGGCCGCCTGTTCGTCGTGGGCCGCGACGACGAAATGATCGTTTCCGGTGGGGAGAACATCTACCCCATCGAGGTGGAGAAGACGCTGGCGACCCACCCGGAGGTGGCCGAGGCATCGGTGATCGGCGTCGACGATGAGCAGTACGGCCAACGGTTGTCGGCGTTCGTGGTGCTCGAACCAGGTGCCTCGGCAACGGTCGAGACGCTCAAGCAGCACGTCAGGGACAACCTTGCCAACTACAAGGTCCCTCGCGAAATCACGGTCCTGGACGAGCTTCCCCGCGGCAGCACCGGCAAGATCCTGCGCAATGAGCTCATGGCCCGGGTGAGCGGCTCGTGAACGCCCGACTGGTGCTCGAGCAACTGCGTCGCCGCCGACCGCTGACCCGGGCAACGATGGAGCTCGTCAATGCCGTCAACGGGTTACACCCAATCACCCGTAACCCCTACGTCTCGCCGACGGTGTTCTGGTTGGGCTGGCCCACCTCGGAGGTACCGGGCCTGTACGCGTCGGTGTCTGCGCTGGACGCCGTCCGCCGTGGCCGGCGGGGCGACTTCGCGGGACCGAGAGGCAAGGTGGCGCTGACGCTGACGGCGGCGTCCTGGGCGATCCTGGGCGTCATCCGCTACCGCAGTATGACCACGCCCGGCCCGATTTTGGCGGCCGGGTTAACCGAACAGCTCGGGCCCGATTACGCCGAACAGCTGAAGGCCCTGCCCACCGAGCCGACCCGCCGGGGGCGACGCAACCTGCCGCTGCGCACCACGGTGGCGCGGCGCCGCTTCGTCGACAAGCAGAACATCGTGTCCTACGGCCCGCACGGCCGGGCCAACCTGGCCGACATCTGGCGTCGCCGGGACCTACCGCGGGACGGCAAAGCGCCGGTGCTGCTCCAGATTCCCGGCGGGGCCTGGATGCTCGGGTGGCGCCGCCCGCAGGCGTATCCGCTGATGACTCACCTGGTTTCGCGCGGTTGGGTGTGCGTGTCGATGAACTACCGCGTGTCCCCCCGGCACACCTGGCCCGCCCACATCGTCGACGTCAAACGCGCATTGGCGTGGGTCAAGGAGAACATCGCGGACTACGGCGGAGACCCGAACTTCGTGGCGATCAGCGGCGGTTCGGCCGGCGGCCACCTTTCTGCCCTGGCCGCGCTGACCCCCAATGACCCCAGATTCCAGCCCGGCTTCGAAGACGCCGACACGTCGGTGATGGCGGCCGTCCCGTTCTATGGTCGTTACGACTGGTATTCCACCGAGGCACCGGGTCGTGCGCAGTTCGTGCAAGTGCTCGAACGATTAGTGGTCAAGCATAAGCTCGACACGCACCGGGAAATCTACGAAGACGCCTCGCCGCTGCGCTACGTGCATGTGGACGCGCCGCCGTTTTTCGTCCTGCACGGAACCGCCGACTCGCTGATCCCGGTGGCCGAGGCGCGGGAGTTTGTCGAAGAACTCCGGTTGGTGTCGAAGTCCCCGGTCGCCTACGCCGAACTGCCGAACGCTCAGCACGCGTTCGACATCTTCGGGTCGCCGCGGGCGAACAGGGCCGCCGAGGCGGTCGCCCAGTTCTTGTCCTGGGTGTACGTCACGAACTACTCGAACGCCCGGTAGTTCCGGCGCATTACAGGCCAGCGGCGCGTTCCAGCTCGGCCAAGGCCGGCTCGATGGCATCGGCCATCTCGTCGATGTCGTTGGCCACTTCAGGCGTCGTCACGAAACCGAAGTCCAGATAGTTCTGGTAGGAGAAGCAGGTGATGTTCAGCGCGACGTCCATCACCGGCGGCCCAAGCGGAACCAGCGAGTCCAGCTTGGCCCCCGCCATGTACAGCGGGATGGGCGGGCCGGGCACGTTGGAGACGACCAGGTTGATCGGCGCCAGGCTGTGCGACAGACCGCTGGCCGTGTACGCGCGGGCGGCCAGCTGCAAGAGCCCGGGCGGCGTAGTCTCGGTGAGCCCCATGATCTGGTGCGCGGACAGCGCTTTGGCCATTTCCTTCGCGTTCTGCGTGCTCTCGTGGATGGCTTTGAGCCGCTCGGCCGGGTCGTCGATGTCGGTGGCCAGCGACGCCGTCATCGAGCTGATCTGGTTGCCGACCTCGGACTTGTTTTCTTCGGTGCGGGTGGACACCGGAATCTGTGCGATCAGCGGCTTGCGAGGCAGCTCGTCACGCTTCTGCAGGTATTCGCGCGCCGCACCGGCCACCAGCGCGAGCACCACATCGTTGAGCTTGACGCCGAAGGCGTCCTTGACGGCCTTGACCCGCTCCAGCTCCACCCGGCAGCCGGTGATGCGACGGTGCGGCGACACGGCCGCGTTGAACCGGGTCTTGGGGGCGTCGAAATAACGCGGCGGCCGGGCGCCCACCCCCAGCGCGGCGATCTGCTGACGCACGGTCTGCTCCAGCAACCGCGCGATGCGAAACGGCGTCATGATGCCCACGTTGATCAAGGCGCCGAGCGCACGCCGCTCCAGGCCGGGAATGGTGAAGCCGACGAATCCCACCGTTTCCTTCTGCGGCGGGCGCGGTTCGACGGTGACGTCCAACAGGATCTCGCCGAGCCCGGCGCCCGAGACACCGTCGACGATGGCGTGGTGCATCTTGGTCAGCGTGGCAATGCGACCGCCTTCGACGCCTTCGATGACCCACAGTTCCCACAGCGGCCGGGAGCGGTCCAACTTGTAGGACATTAGCCTTCCGACGAGTTCCTCGAGTTCGCGCCGACCGCCCGGGGCCGGTACACCGATGCGCCGGATGTGGAAGTCGATGTCGAGTTCCTCGTCCTCGACGAACCACGGCCGGTCGAGCCCGAGCGGAGAGCCGGTCACCCGCCAGCGCAGCTGAGGTATCTCGGGCAACCGCTCGATGAGCAGTTCGCGGAGGCGCTGGAAGCTGTAGTCGGGCGCTTTGCGGGGGTCGCAGATCGCCAGGGCACCGACATGCATGTGCCAGCCTGCGGTTTCGGCAGACCAGAACGCCGCGTCAACACTCGAGAGCCGTTTCATCCCACGACCGTAGCCCGCTGCCACGCGGCGAAGCCAGCGATCTCTGAGAATCTCACAGCGGATGGTTCGGAATGCACGTCCGGTGTCAGGCGTCTTCGAGCAGGTCGGGGGTCACCGCGGATTCGGTGTCGGGAATCCCGTCCACTTTCGCCTTGCGGTCGGCCATCGACAGCAGGCGTCGAATGCGTCCTGCCACAGCATCTTTCGTCATCGGCGGGTCGGCGAGTCGACCGAGTTCTTCCAGCGACGCCTGCCGGTGTTCCACGCGCAGCTGGCCTGCGGTGGCCAGGTGGTCGGGCACCGTGTCGCCGAGGATCTCCAATGCGCGTTCGACCCGGGCGGCCGCGGCCACGGCGGCGCGCGCCGAGCGGCGCAGGTTGGCGTCGTCGAAATTGGCCAGCCGGTTGGCCGTGGCACGGACCTCACGACGCAGCCGGCGCTCCTCCCAGATCAGCCGCGTGTCCTGGGCGCCCATCCGGGTGAGCAGGGCGCCGATCGCCTCGCCGTCGCGCACCACCACCCGGTCGGCGCCACGCACCTCGCGGGCCTTGGCGCTGACTCCGAGTCGACGCGCCGCACCGACGAGCGCCAGCGCCGCCTCGGGCCCGGGGCAGCTCACCTCCAGCGCCGAGGACCGGCCCGGTTCGGTCAACGAGCCGTGCGCCAGAAAAGCTCCCCGCCAGGCGGCCTCAGCGTCGGCGATGCTGCCGCCGACGACCTGCGCCGGCAGGCCGCGCACCGGGCGTCCGCGCATGTCGAGCAGGCCGGTCTGCCGGGCCAGCGCTTCACCGTCGCTGGCCACCCGCAACACGTAACGGGTGTTCTTGCGGATTCCGCTGGCGGACAACACATGCACCACCGCGTTGTAGCCGTACAGTTCGAAGATGTCCTTGCGCAGCCGCCGCGCGATGCTACCCAGATCCACCTCGGCCTCAACGACCACGCGACCGGCCACGATGTGCAGCCCCCCAGCGAACCGCAGCAAGGACGTGACCTCCGCGCGCCGCGCGCTGACCGACTTCACGACCAGGCGGCTCAACTCGTCCTTGACTTCGGTCGTCATCGCCACGCGTCGTCACCCCTCGGTCGTGCACCGTCGATCGGCATCTCTTCTGTGGCCTTCACCCCAGGCGCCGCCGGATCCCTGTCTCGCACGCGCACCCCGTCCAGGACTGCCGCCAGCTTGCCCGGGTCATGTAAAGGTGTACCAGGTCGGGCCACGCCGGCGAAGTGGACCTCGGCCTGCAGCAGCGTTGCCGTGCGTCGCAGTTGGTCGCGTTCACGGTCGCTGGGCACTCGTTCGGCGTCGATGACGATGTCGTCCACGGTGAAACCCGGTGCATGCTGGGCCAGTACATGCAGGTGGCGCTCCACCGAGAAGCCTGCCGTTTCGCCGGGCTCGGCGACGAGGTTGAGCACCAGCGCCTTGCGGGCCCGGGTGGCCTGCAACGCCTGGCGTAGCCCGGGCACCAGGACGTGCGGGATAACACTGGTGAACCACGACCCCGGTCCCAGCACTACCAACTCGGCCGACATGATGGCGTCAACGGCTTGCCGGGTCGCAGGCGGGTCGGCGGGCAGCAACCGCACCCTGCGCACCTTTCCCGGCGTCGATGCGATGGCAACCTGACCGCGGATGACCCGGAACATGCGTGGGTCGGACTCCAGGCCGGACACGTCTGCCTCGATCTGTAGGGCGATCGGGCACATCGGCAGCACCCGGCCTTTGACGCCGAGGATGCGCCCGATTTCGTCGAGGGCCGCGACCGGGTCAGCCAGGAGCTCGGAGAGCCCGGCCAGCAGCAGATTTCCGATCGGGTGCCCGGCCAGCGCGCCGCTGCCACCGAACCGGTGTTGCAGGATGGTCGCCCACAACCGGCCATGCGGGCTGTCGGATGCCAACGCCGCCAACGCCATTCGCAAGTCACCCGGTGGTACCACGTCCAGCTCGCTGCGCAGCCGGCCCGAGGACCCGCCGTCGTCGGCCACGGTCACGACGGCAGTGACGTGGGGGGTCAGTCGACGCGCCGCCGACAGCGTGGCGTACAGGCCGTGGCCGC